>NZ_JBGFSH010000005.1:0-329922 GCF_041365715.1 Rhodosalinus sp. FB01
GCGCGATCTTCCACGCGAGCCAGAGGATGTAGGCGACCGAGAAGACCGTCAGCAGCGTGTAGGCGGTCGGCCAGAGGTCGAAAAGCTGCATGACGCCCAGGCCCACGGGAACGATCATCAGCGGGAAGCCGAACGCCACCCCCGCCAGGTGCGGAAGCGTGCGCCGCAGGCCGAAATTCGCGCCGGATGCCATGAGCATCAGGTTGTTCGGCCCCGGGGTGAAAAGCGTCGCGCCGGCGAAAAGGGCGAGGGCGAGAAGGATATCGGGCGTCATGGCACAATACTTCGCCACATTTCGCGGCGATAAATTGCAATCATGCCGCGCAAGACGGTATAGACGCAATTCATGACCGAGTTGGACGACATTGACCGCCGGATATTGCGTGAACTGACCTGCGACGGCCGGATCAGCAATCTCGCCCTGGCGGAGCGGGTCGGCCTGTCGCCCTCCGCCAGCTTGCGCCGGGTGGCTGCGCTCGAGAAGGCGGGCGTGATCGCGGGCTACCGCGCCGTGCTGTCGCCGGAAAAGACCGGGATCGGTTTCGTCGCCTACGTGACGGTCGGGCTCAACCACCACGCGAAGTCGAGCCAGGACGCCTTCGAACGCGCCATGGCCCGCGCGCCGGGGGTCCGCGAATGCCACAACATCACGGGCGCGGTGGAATATCTGCTGCGGGTCGAGGTGCCGGACCTGCCCGCCTACAAGCGGTTCCACACCGACATCCTGGGCGCCCTGCCGCAGGTGCAGACCCTGCAGACCTACGTGGTGATGGCATCGCCCAAGGACGAAAGGGGCTGACGGAAGGACGCGCCACCCGGCGCGTCTGCCCGGGCGCAGGGGCGCCCGGGCGGGCCTTCGAGGTGCGCCTTCTAGTGCGGTCTACTGCGCCTCGATCAGTTCGGACTGGCGCACGATCACCTCGGCCTGCTTGATCGACGCGATGTCGATGAGCTTGCCGTTGTAGGTTACAGCACCCTTGCCCGCGGCTTTCGCCTCCTCCATGGCGGCGATGATGGCGCGGGCGTTGTCCACCGCGGCCTGCGAGGGGGTGAAGATCTCGTTGGACAGCTCCACCTGGCTGGGATGGATCGCCCATTTGCCGACGCAGCCCAGCGTCGCCGAGCGCAGCGCCTGCGCCCTGAACCCGTCGGGATCCGAGAAATCCCCGAAGGGTCCGTCCACCGGCAGGAGGCCGTGCGTCCGGCAGGCCGCGACGATCGCCACCAGCGGATAGTGCCACGGATCGGCGTAATGCGTCTGGCGGGCGCCGTCCCCCTCTTTGGGCGACAGCATGTAGTAGTTGTCCTGCGTCCCGCCGATGTGGGTGGTCGCCATGCCCATGTAGGCGGCGTAGTCCGCGGGTCCCAGGTGCAGCGACTCCATCCGCGGGCTCGCCGCCGCGATCTCCTCGACATGGGCGAGGCCCGCCGCCGTCTCGATGATCGCTTCGAACCCGATGCGCTTGTCCTTGCCGCTGGCGGCCTCGACGGCCGTCACCAGCGCATCCACGGCATAGATGTCGCCCTCGCACCCCGCCTTCGGGATCATGACGGCATCGAGCCGCCCGTTCGTTTGCTCGAGCAGGTCCACCACGTCGCGATACCAGTAGGGCGTGTCGAGCCCGTTGATCCGGACGCTCAGCGTCTTCTTGCCCCAGTCGAGGCCGTTGATCGCCTCGACGACGTTCGCGCGCGCCTTGTCCTTGTCGTCGGGTGCCACGGAATCCTCGAGATCGAGGTTGATGACGTCGGCCGCGCTCGCCGCCATCTTCTCGAAGAGTTCCGGGCGCGAGCCCGGGCCGAAGAGCTGGCAGCGATTGGGGCGCGCGGGCGGCTGAGGGGGGATGCGGAAGCTCATGGGCGGGTCCTCGTCTGATGTCACTGTCCGTCCGCCCCGGGGCTAGACAATCGGCCCCTCGCGCGCAAGACGCTTTCGCGGGAGAGGCCGCGCGCGACGCGATCTTGCGCGAACGCGGGCGACCCGCCGCCGGACCGTGGGCGAGGCCCGACGCGCATCCGGACTGGCGCACGCGCTTAGCGACGCCATTTCCCCAAGGGGCGGCTATCGTCGGCCGACCGCCGCCGCAATCGAAGGAAGTGATCCCTGGCGCTGCAAAGGGCGGAGCATCCTGCGCGGAATCGGGGCAAGTTTTCGAAGAACCTTGCGTCCGGCCCCTCTCAGTCTTCAGCTTTGCAATGCAATTGCTTCAGCCCGCGGTAAGGTGGCAGAACGAAGGACGGGAGGCCCGCGATGATCGAAACACCCTATCTGCTCTTCCTTGGCGACGCGCCGGATCCGCTGGCCGCGAAGGTGGCGCAGGGCATCAAGGACTGGCGTCCCGAGAACGCCGTCGGCCAGTACCGGATGGAGGGCTGCAAGGCCGATCTCGGCCTCGAGGACATGGATCTCGCGGCTGCGAGGGCCGCCGGCGCGAAAACGCTGGTGATCGGGGTGGCCAACCGCGGCGGCGTGATCTCGAAAGCGTGGAAGAAGGTGCTGGTGACCGCGCTCGAGGAAGGGTTGGACCTCGCCTCGGGGTTGCACAACCTGCTGCGCGACGAACCCGATCTCGTGGCGGTGGCCAAGGCCACGGGCCGCGCGCTCCACGACGTGCGCGTGCCCGAGGTGAAGTATCCCATCGCCGACGGCAAGCCGCGCACGGGCAAGCGCGTGCTCGGCGTCGGCACCGCCTGCTCGGTGGGCAAGATGTATACCGGGCTCGCGATCGACGCGGAGATGCGCGAGCGCGGCATGAAGTCGAGTTTCCGCGCCACCGGCCAGACCGGCATCCTCATCACCGGCGACGGTGTGCCGCTCGCCGCGGTGGTGGCCGATTTCATGGCCGGCGCGGTGGAATGGCTCACCCCCGACAACGACACCGACCACTGGGACGTGATCGAAGGGCAGGGCAGCCTGTTCCATGTCAGCTATTCCGGCGTCACGCTCGCGCTCGTCCATGGCGGTCAGCCGGATGCGCTGATCCTGTGCCACGAACCCACGCGCCAGCACCTGCGCGGCCTGCCCGATTACGCGGTGCCGAGCCTCGAAGCGCTGCGCGACACGGCGCTGCCGCTCGCCCGCGTTGCCAATCCGGCCTGCGAGGTGGCGGGCGTGTCGGTGAACACCCAGCACATGGGCGAGGACGAGGCGCGCGATTACTGCGCGAAGGTCGAGGCGCGCATGGGCCTGCCCACGGTCGATCCGTTCCGCCACGGCGCGGGCCGTCTCGTGGACGCGCTCGCCGCCATCTGACGGCGGCGCGCCCGCGGAAAGGAGTCGGACCCTTGGCCATCGAAACCAGCCGCGACGTGTTCCCGCTCGCACAGGCGTTCACCATCTCGCGCGGCTCGCGCACCGAGGCGCGGGTGCTGACCGCGCGGGTGACGCGGGCGGACGCGACCGGGTGGGGGGAATGCGTGCCCTACGCGCGCTACGACGAGACGCTGGAGAGCGTGGAGGCCGAGATCGCCGGCCTGCCCGACGGCATCGACCGTGCGGCCCTGCAAGAGGCGCTGCCCCCCGGCGCGGCGCGGAACGCGGTGGACTGCGCGCTTTGGGACTGGGAGGCGAAGCGCGCCGGAAGGCGCGTCTGGGAACTCGCGGGATTGCCCGCGCCCGGCCCGGAGATCACCGCCTACACGCTCTCGCTCGACACGCCGGAGGCGATGGAGGCGCAGGCCGCGCGACACGCGCATCGCCCGCTTCTGAAGATCAAGCTCGGCACGCCCGAGGACATGCCGCGCGTGGAAGCGGTGCGGCGGGGCGCGCCGCGGTCGCGGATCATCGTGGACGCCAACGAGGGCTGGAGCGCCGAGGTCTACGCTGATCTCGCGCCGCATCTCGTGCGGCTCGGCGTGGAGATGGTGGAGCAGCCCCTGCCCGCCGGGGAGGACGACGCGCTCGCCGGCATGGCGCGCCCGCTGCCCGTCTGCGCCGACGAAAGCTGCCACGACAGGGCGAGCCTGCCCGCGCTCGCGGGCAAGTACGACATGATCAACATCAAGCTGGACAAGACAGGCGGCCTGCCCGAGGCGCTCGCTCTGCGCGACTCGGCGCGGCAGGCGGGCTACGGCATCATGGTGGGCTGCATGGTGGGCTCCTCGCTCGCCATGGCGCCCGCGGTTCTGGTGGCGCAGGGTGCGGCGGTGACGGATCTTGACGGGCCGCTTCTTCTGGCAGAGGACCGCGCCGCGCCGCTCGCCTACGACGAGACCGGCGTGCACCCGCCCGCGCCCGCCCTCTGGGGCTGACAAAGGAGACTGCCCATGCGCACCGTTTACGTGAACGGCGACTACCTGCCGGAGACCGAGGCGAAAGTGTCGGTCTTCGACCGCGGCTTCCTTTTCGCGGACGGGGTCTACGAGGTGACGAGCGTGCTCGACGGCAAGCTGATCGACTTCGACGGCCACGCCGCGCGGCTGGACCGGTCGCTCACCGAGCTTTCCCTGTCCTCGCCGGTGGACCGCGACGAGCTGCTGGAGATCCACCGCGAACTGGTGCGCCGGAACGGCATCGAGGAGGGGCTGGTGTATCTCCAGATCACGCGGGGCAATCCGGGCGACCGTGATTTCGCCTTTCCCGACGCGGAAGAGACGGCGCCGACCGTGGTGCTCTTCACGCAGTCGAAGCCCGGCCTCGCGGAAAGCCCGCAGGCCGAAACCGGCCTCAAGGTGATCTCGATCGCCGACATCCGCTGGGGGCGGCGCGACATCAAGACGGTGCAGCTGCTCTACCCGTCGATGGGCAAGATGATGGCGAAGGCCGCGGGCGCCGACGACGCCTGGATGGTCGAGGACGGCAAGGTGACCGAGGGCACCTCCAACAACGCCTACATCGTCAAGAACGGCAAGATCGTCACGCGGCATCTCGGCAACGAGATCCTCCACGGCATCACCCGCGCCGCCGTGCTGCGTTTCGCCCGCGAGGCGCAGATGGAAGTGGACGAGCGCGGCTTCACCCTCGAGGAGGCGAAAACGGCCGACGAGGCATTCGTGACCTCGGCCTCGGCCTTTGTCATGCCGGTGGTGCAGATCGACGACGAGACGCTGGGCGACGGCACGCCGGGTCCCGTCGCGCGGCGCCTGCGGGAGATCTACCTCGAGGAAAGCCGGAAGGCCGCGATCTGATCGGCCACGCGGGCCGGGGTGCAGGCGCCCGCCGCCGGCGGGCCGGGCGGTCTCAGCCCCTGTCGCCCACGTTGGCGGCGAAACTCTTTTCAAAGGCGGCCTGCGTCTCCGCGTCCGCCTCCGTCTGGTTCCGGGCCTTCCAGTCGGCATAGGGCATGCCGTAGAAACCCTCGCGGGCCTCTTCCTTGCCCATCTCGATGCCGCGCTCGGCGGCGGCCTCCTGATACCAGCGCGACAGGCAGTTGCGGCAGAACCCGGCGAGGTTCATCAGGTCGATGTTCTGCACGTCGGGCCGGTCCTCCATGAGGTGCCGGCGGAGCCGGCGGAAGGCGGCGGCCTCGAGTTCGATGCGGGTCTGGTCGTCCATGGCGTCCTCCTCGGTCACGCCGGAAGCTGGGCTTCGGCAAGCGCCGCGTCAAGCATGGGCGCGAGGCGGGCCGCCCAGCCCCGCTGCTCCGCCTCGGTGCGGATGATGTCGTTGCGAAGCTCGATCAGCACGTTGAGCCTGCCCTCGGCCAGCGCGTGCCGCGCGATGGAATCCCCCGGAAGATGCCCGCCATAGGGCTGGTTCCGCCCGACGCAGAGGTCCGGCTCCGCCATCAGCCGCGCGATCACGGGATCGGCGAGCCGCCGGTCGTGCCCGTGCAGCACGCCCACGTGCCAGGGCCGGGGCGGGCGCCCGCGCAGCTGGCGCGTGTAGGAATGGATGGCCACGATCACCGTGTCCGGGCGCCGCGCGGCCAGCCCGGCCAGCGCGGCGTGGTAGGGCCGGTGGAAAAGGTCGAGCCGGCGCTCCACCTCCGCCGCGTCGGCGCGGCGGTTCGCCGGGATGATCGTGCCGTCGTAGAGCTTCATCAGCAGCGTCGGATCGTCCTCGCCGCGGTTGGGATCTATCACGAGGCGCGAGAAGTTCGACAGGATCGCGGGCGCGCCCAGCGCGTCGGCCAGCGCG
The DNA here is from genome assembly GCF_041365715.1 of Rhodosalinus sp. FB01. Lineage (NCBI taxonomy): Bacteria > Pseudomonadati > Pseudomonadota > Alphaproteobacteria > Rhodobacterales > Paracoccaceae > Rhodosalinus > Rhodosalinus sp. FB01. The sequence continues at coordinate 6,080 of NZ_JBGFSH010000005.1, forward strand.
CGCGAGAGCCCCGCGGCGCCGGGGTCGTAGGCGATGTGGCGCGCCATCTCCTCGGCGGGCAGGCCCAGGCAGCCGCCATTCACGCTTTCGGGCACCGTGTTCGCCGCGTGATCGCAGGTCACGAGCCAGCGGCTCTCCCTCGCCGCGCCATGAACATGGAAGGGGTGATATGTCATTTCCGCGTCACCTTGCCGGGCCATTGCATAGGACAGTTGCGGGCGGAAGTGAAATGCCCATGATGCGCCGCGACGCGACGGGCATGCCCGGCCCGGTCCGGTTGAAGGAAACCCCATGAGACGCCTGCGCAACGTCAAGATCGTCGCCACGCTTGGCCCGGCCTCGAACGATCACGCCCGCATCCGCGCGCTGCACGAGGCCGGTGCCGACGTGTTCCGCCTCAACATGAGCCACGGCACCCACGAGGAGATCGCGGAGCGTCACCGCATCATCCGGCAGGTGGAAAAGGAGCTCGACAGCCCCATCGGGATCCTCGCCGACCTGCAGGGGCCGAAGCTGCGGGTCGGGACCTTCGCGGACGGCGAGGTCGAGCTTGCCGAGGGCGCGCGGTTTCGCCTCGACCTCGACGCGGCGGAGGGCGACGCCACGCGGGTGCGGCTGCCGCATCCCGAGATCTTCGCCGCGCTCGAACCGGGCGCGCAGCTTCTCGTGGATGACGGCAAGGTGCGCCTCCGGGTCGAGGATTGCGGCGCGGATTTCGCCGACTGCACGGTGATCACCGGCGGCACGGTCTCGAACCGCAAGGGCGTCAATGTGCCAGACGTGGTGCTGCCCCTGGCCGCGCTGTCCGACAAGGATCGGGCCGACCTGGAATTCGTCTGCGCGCTCGGCGTCGACTGGCTCGCGCTGTCCTTCGTGCAGCGCCCCGAGGACGTGATCGAGGCGCGGCAGCTCGTCCAGGGCCGCGCGGCGGTGCTGTCGAAGATCGAGAAACCCGCCGCGGTGCGCTGCATCGACGACATCATCGCCGCCTCGGACGGGATCATGGTGGCGCGGGGCGACCTGGGCGTGGAACTGCCGGTGCAGAACGTGCCGCCGATCCAGAAGCGGATCGTCCGCAAGTGCCGCGCCGCCGCGAAACCCGTGATCGTGGCCACGCAGATGCTGGAAAGCATGATCGAAAGCCCGATGCCCACACGCGCCGAGGTCTCGGACGTTGCCACCGCGATCTACGAGGGGGCGGACGCCATCATGCTCTCGGCGGAGAGCGCGGCGGGGCAGTACCCGGTGGAGGCGGTGACGACAATGGACGCGGTCGCCCGCGAGGTGGAAAGCGATCCGACCTACACCGAGATCATAGAAGCCTCCCGGGTGGCCCGGCGCGAAAGCATCGCCGACGGCATCGTCGCGGCGGCGCGCGAGATCGCGGAGACCACCGAGATCAAGGCCATCGCCTGTTTCACCCAGTCGGGCACCACCGCGCTTCTGATCGCGCGCGAGCGTCCGCGCGTGCCGATCATCGCCATGACGAACCTGCGCGGCGTGGCGCGGCGCCTCGCGCTGACCTGGGGGACGCATTGCGTGATGACGGCCGAGCTCCACCGTTTCAAGCAGGCCGTCGTGAATGCCGCGCGCGCGGCGCGGGCCGCGGGCTATGCCGATGGCGACGACCAGATCGTCGTCACCGCGGGCGTGCCGTTCAACGTCCCCGGCACCACGAACATCCTGCGCGTGGCGCCCTGCGACGAGCGTTTGATCTACAAGTCCGATCCGGAGTAGCCTTCCCCTGCGGAAAGCCAGCGGAGGCGCGCGCCATGGACGCCGACACGGCGTTGGTCATCGGGCTTGGAATCGGGGTGTTCGCCATTCCGGCCATGGTCTCGGCCTATTCGGAAAGGCGCGTGTCACGCGTGGCCATGCTCGCCCTGCTGGGGGCGGGCGGGCTCGTGGTCTGGGCGCTCGCGCAGAAGCCGGGCGGCTACAGGCTGGCCGACGTGCCCGAGGCGGTGATCGCCGTCATCGGCCGGGTGCTTCAGTAGCCCTTGCCAGCGGCGCGCGCGGCCTGTAAGAGGCGCGCTCGCACCGCGCGGCCGGCCGGAACGGCATGCCGAGTCGCGCGCCCACCGACCCTGAAGGAGACGGAAATGCCGAAGCGCAAGACGAAGTCGAGCTGCAAGGAGCGGTTCAAGGTGACGGCCTCGGGCCGGATCAAGTTCCAGCCGGCGGGCAAGCGCCACGGGATGATCAAGCGGACGAACAAGTTCACCCGCAACGCCCGCGGCACGGACGTGATGTCGAAGGCTGACGAGCAGATCGTCAAGCCGATGATGCCCTACCAGCGCTGAGGAGGATTCGGGATGTCGAGAGTCAAGGGCGGAACCGTCACCCACGCGCGCCACAAGAAGGTCATCAAGGCCGCAAAGGGCTATTACGGCCGGCGCAAGAACACCTTCAAGGTGGCCAAGCAGGCCGTCGACAAGGCCAACCAGTACGCCACCCGCGACCGCAGGAACCGCAAGCGCAGCTTCCGCGCGCTGTGGATCCAGCGGATCAACGCCGCGGTGCGCGCCCATGACGAGGCGCTGACCTACTCGCGCTTCATCGACGGGCTGAACCGTGCCGGGGTCGAGGTGGACCGCAAGGTGCTCGCCGATCTCGCCGTGCGCGAGCCGCAGGCCTTCGGCGCCATCGTCGAGAAGGCCAAGGGCGCGCTGGCGGCCTGATCGCCGCGGGCGGAAAGGCGACGCACCGCCCGTAACGCACGGGCAACAAACTGGTGCCATGATCGGGGCGCAGGCTTTCCCAGGCCCGCGCCCCTTTGCTATGGAACGCGCAGGGCAGGGAAGCCGGGCAACGAAACCGGTGCGTCCGGCCGCACGCGGTCATCGCCGCGACGGCTGGCAGGAGCAGGCATCAGATGCCGAATTATTCGGTCTGGGCGCTTGGCGCGTCCAACATCACGGTCAGCGGCGGCAAGTCGCTCAGCGGCGTCACCCAGGGCGACGGCACGCATCTGGTGGGCGAGACGATCCGCCTCGATTCGCGCGCGTGGCAGGAAACGCGCATCGGCGACAACGACACCACCTTCGACGACAACGACGGCAACCAGGTCCTGCGCGGGAACCAGAGTTTCGACGGCACGTCCTATTCCGACAACACGGTGGTGGAGGGCGAGTAGCGCCTCACCCTGCGCAACGAGGCGACCGGCGAGGAATGGGACGTCGTCGGCTACAACATCAACGAGCCGGGGCAGTCGCCCGCCTATGGCACGGTCGAGGGGCTGGCCTTCGTCGGCGATCCCGGGGCCTTCCCGCCCGCCGGGGTCGATCTGCGCGTGGTCGGCGCCTTCGAGGGGCCGGGCTTCGCCGGGGAGCCCACGATCGAGGCCGGCGATCTGGTCTCGCCGATCTGCTTCGCCGCCGGCACCCGGCTCGCCACCCCCGACGGGGAGGTTCCCGTCGAGACGCTGCGGCCCGGCGATCCGGTGCGCACCGCGGCGGGGCAGGTGCGCCCGCTGCGGCTTTGCCTGTCGCGATGCGTTCGGCCCGAGGCCTTCGCGCAGGAGCCGCGCCTGCGCCCCGTGCGGATCGAGGCCGGTGCGCTCGGCGGCGGCCTGCCGCACCGGACGCTGCGCGTCTCGCGACAGCACCGGATGCTCGTCACCTCGCCGATCGTCCGGCGCATGTTCGGAACATCCGAGGTCCTGATCCCGGCCGTGCGCCTGCTCGGCCTGCCCGGCATCCGCAGCGAGCCGCCCGCCGGGGCGCTGACCTATGTCCACCTCGTGCTCGACCGTCACGAGGTGATCCTGGCCGAGGGGGCGCCGAGCGAAACGCTGTTGCTGGGGCCCGAGGCCGCGCGCCTGCTGGAACCGGCGGCGCTGCGGGAGCTCGAGCTCGTGTTCCCGGGCGTCACGGTCACGCGTCTGTGCGATCCGGCGCGCCCGATCCCCGCCGGTCACCGCCAGCGCGGCCTCGTGCGGCGGCATCGCCGGAACGGCATGGCGCTGACGGGCCTGCCCGCCTGAGCCGCTTGCGCCGCCGCGGACCGCCCGCTAGGTAGACCGCGCAATTCCCGGGGGGCGGCATGGACGATCTGCGCGAGACATACCTCAACGCCATCGCGGAAGCGGGTGACGAAGCCGCGCTCGAGGCGCTGCGCGTCCAGGCCCTGGGCAAGAAGGGCGAGATCAGCCTGAAGATGCGCGAGCTGGGCAAGATGAGCCCCGAGGAGCGCCAGGTCGCGGGCCCGGCGCTCAACGCGCTGAAGGACGAGATCAACGCGGCGCTGGCCGCCAAGAAGGCCGCGCTCGCCGACGCCGCGCTCGACGAGCGGCTGCGCGCGGAATGGCTCGACGTGACGCTGCCCGCCCGCACCCGGCGGCAGGGCACGATCCACCCGATCAGCCAGGTGACCGAGGAGGTCACCGCCATCTTCGCCGACATGGGCTTCTCGGTGGCCGAGGGCCCGCAGGTGGAAAGCGACTGGCACAATTTCGACGCGCTCAACATCCCAGGCCACCATCCCGCGCGCGCCGAGATGGACACCTTCTACATGCACCGCGCCGAGGGCGACGACCGGCCCCCCCACGTGCTGCGCACTCACACCTCGCCCGTCCAGATCCGGGCGATGGAGATGGCGGGCGCGCCGCTCCGGGTGATCTGCCCGGGGCGCGTCTACCGTGCCGACTACGACCAGACCCACACGCCCATGTTCCACCAGGTGGAGGGGCTCGCGATCGACCGCAACATCTCCATGGCGAACCTCAAATGGGTGCTGGAGGAGTTCGTGCGCGCCTTCTTCGAGGTGGAGGAGGTGGAGCTGCGCTTCCGCGCCTCGCACTTCCTGTTCACCGAGCCCTCGGCGGAGGTGGACATCCGCTGCTCCTGGGAAGGCGGCCAGCTCAAGGTCGGAGAGGGCGACGACTGGCTGGAGATCCTCGGGAGCGGCATGGTCCACCCCAAGGTGCTGATGGCCGGCAACATCGACCCGGCCTACTGGCAGGGCTTCGCCTTCGGTATGGGGATCGACCGCATCGCCATGCTCAAATACGGCATCCCCGACCTGCGGGCCTTCTTCGACAGCGACCTGCGTTGGCTCCGCCACTACGGCTTTGCCGCGCTCGACGTGCCGACGCTGCATGGCGGATTGAGCCGGTAAGGCGCGCGCGTTTCACCGCGGAACGTCGCGCGCTTCGGTTTCCTGAATTAACCCTCTGTTAGCACATTCCCGCGACGGTGATGGCGACGGTTGCCGCATCCGCCTGACGATCGCGCCGTCATGTCTTGTTGCGCCATGAGCCGAGGGAAAGATGAACTGGACCAGAATACTTGTCGCCGTGCCGTTCCTTGTCGCTGCCTGCACGGAGGTTACCAAGGTTCCGGTTCCCACGGCCGGCAGTCGTGCCGACGCGAACGTCGTGTTGTCTTACCAGCAATCCTCCTACGAGATGGTCACGCCCGACTGGGAGGCCGCACAAGGGTCCGCGGATGCGCGCTGCCGCGCATGGGGCTACAGGAAGGCCGAGCCGTTCGAAGGCACCAACACGCAGTGCCAGGCTTTCGACGGTTGGGGCAATTGCATGATGTCGACGGTATCCAGAACCTACCAGTGCCTCGGGCGCGGATAACGCGCCGCATCGCGGTCACGGCTGGGCCGCGGCGTTGCCGCTGGGCACTCCGCGACCGCGGCGAGACGCCCGGACGCGGAACGGCAAGGCCCGGCTTTCCGGCCGGTGTCCCACTCCGACCGGCTCACCCCCGCATGACGTGCGCCGGCGTCGGCGTCGCGTCCTTCGAGGAACGTGCAACAGGGCCGCGATGGGGCGGGACATGAACCCGACCGCGTTGAGAGGGGCTGAAACCGGGCGATGACGCACGGGGCGGGGTCCGGTATCCTGCCGACCCATGCATACTGCCCTTCGCGCCTTCGCGGTCCTAGCCGTCCTCGCGGCACCGTTCCCTGCCAATGCGGAGATCGTGCCGGAGCGCGAGGACTGCATGCGCCCCTCGCCCGGCCTCGTCGCCGGGCTGTTCGACTGGATCGGGGCGGCGTCGGGCTACGAGGTGGCCGGGGTGAAGACGGACCCGCCGGCCATCTTCTTCTGTGACGAGGGCGACGTGCTGGACTATCCCGGCGGCAACGCGCTCGTGGAGCCCGGGGAGCGCGGTGTCTACGACTACGAGGCCCGGGTGATCTATCTCGTGGGGCCATGGGATCCCGCAAACTTGCGACAGCGCTCCGTCCTGCTGCACGAGCTCGTCCACGACGTGCAGTTCGCCAACCGCGCCTGGCAGTGCCCCAACGCCACGGAGTGGGAAGCCTACAAGCTGCAGGAAGCATGGATGGCCGAGCAGGGCCTCGTGGCGGAATTCGACTGGCTTCAGATCTGGTTCTGGTCGAAATGCGGGCAAACCCCGCACCCCTGACGCGGCGCGCCGGCGCGCTACCCTCCCTATATGCGCATTCTTCTCGCAATCGGCGTCGTCGTGCTCGTGATCCTGGGAAATGTCGGGCTCTGGACGTCGCCCCACGTGCCGCCGGAACTGAAGGCGGAGCTGACGCGGATCAACGTCCTGGCCTGGGCCGTCGTGCTTCTGCCGGCCGGCGCGGTGGCGCTCTGGCTGCGTGCGCACCGGCGCGACCGACAGGACCGGGCCGCCAGGGACGACGGACAGGCGCCGAAAAGACAGTGACGCCGCCCGCCCCCCGCGCCGCGGCGCGTGCCCCTTGACGCGGCGCACCGGCCGGCCCCCGCGCCCGCCGCACGCGGACCATGCTTGACCCGGGTCCCGGCCCGCGCCAAGGGGGGCCGGTCCGCACGACACCGGAGGCGCCATGACCCGCACGCTCACCATCGCCGCCGCGCAATGCGCGAGCCATATCGGCGATCTCGAGGCCAATTTCGCCGAGCATCGCCGCTGGGTCGAAGAGGCCCGCGCGGCGGGGGCGGAGCTTCTGGTCTTCCCCGAGCTCAGCCTCGTCGGGCATTACGGGGCCGAGCGGCTTCTCGACATCACCATGAAACGAGACGACCCCCGCCTGCTGGAGCTGAGCCGCGCCGCGGGCGACATGATCGTGGTCGCCGGTTTCATCGAGGAGGGGCCGGCGGCGCAGTTCTACAACGCGGCGGGCGTCTACAGGGGCGGGCGCTGCATCTACCTGCACCGCAAGATCAACCTGCCCTCCTACGGCAAGCTGATCGAGACGAAGTACTACGCGCAGGGCCGCTTCGTGGACACCCATGCCATCGACGAGGACTGGCGGCTGGGGCTGCTCATCTGCGCCGATCTGTGGAACCCGGCACTGACGCATCTTGCGTTCCTGCATGGCGCGACGCTCCTCGTCTCGCCGATCTCGTCCGGCGTGGAAGCCGTGGGCGAGGGCTTCGACAACCCGGCGGGCTGGGCGGCCACAATGCATTTCTACTCGATGATGTACGGCGCACCCTCGGTCATGGTGAACCGCGTGGGCCCCGAGCTCGACCTGACCTTCTGGGGCGGCTCGCGCATCCTCGGGCCTTTCGGCGAGGCGCTCGCCGTGGCGGGATCCGAGCCCGAACTCATCACCGCCGAGGTCGACTACGGCGAGGTGCGCCGCGCCCGGGCGCTTCTGCCCACGGTGCGCGACAGCAACATCGGCCTCGTCGCGCGCGAGACCGACCGCCTGCTCGACCGGCTCGGCGTGCCGGACATCATCCGCGAAGAGGATTGAGGGCGCGGTCTCGGACCTCGCTGGATGCGGGAGACCGCCCTCCCCTCGAACACGAAAGGCCGGCGGCATGAACGAACGCAGGGGCGTCAAGACCGGTGGGACCGCGCCGCGCAACATGCCGGCCGCCTTCGGGGGTGGCGCGGTGATCGGCATCCTCGGCGGGCTGATCGGCCTCGGCGGGGCGGAGTTCCGGCTTCCCCTGCTGATCGGCCTGTTCCGGTTCGCCGCCCTCGAAGCGGTCATTCTCAACAAGGCCGTCAGCCTTGTCGTCGTGGCGAGCGCCCTTCCGTTCCGGGCCGGGTCGGTGCCCTTCGCGGAGATCGCGGCCAACTGGCCGATCGTCGTCAACCTCCTGGCCGGCAGTCTGGCGGGCGCCTCGCTCGGCGCGGGGTGGGCGACGCGGCTGCGCTCCGAAACGCTTTACCGGGTGCTCGCCGTGCTGCTCGTGCTGATCGCGGGAGTGCTGCTTCTAGTCACCCGGAACCATAGTTCGTATCATTGTCTTACATATATGAGGAGACGATGCGATTGTGGGGCGTGTGGCGGACGAGGTGGTTCTGAGCGACGAGGAGCGAACCTTTCTGGAAGCACAGGTTCGGCGACACAAGGCGGCGCGATCGCTTTCGGACCGATGCCGTATGATCCTACTCTGTGCGGACGGGCTGCAAAGCAAAGAAGTCGGTGCTCGGCTCGGAGTCCATGAACACACTGTCGGAAAATGGCGCCGGCGTTTCGTGAAGGATCGGATCGAAGGTCTCACCGATGAATACCGCTCCGGTCGGCCGCGCACTGTGTCTGACGCGCAGGTGGCTGAGGTGATCGAGCGCACGCTGAACACGACGCCCAAGGACGCCACCCATTGGTCGATCCGGACCATGGCCGCCGAGACGAGCCTGTCGCACACCACGATCCGCAGGATCTGGACCGCCTTCGGGCTGCAACCCCACCGGAGCGAGACGTTCAAGCTGTCCACTGATCCGCTGTTTGTCGATAAGGTGCAGGACATCGTCGGTCTCTACATGTCGCCGCCGAACCGAGCCATCGTGTTGTGCGTGGACGAGAAATCCCAGATCCAGGCATTGGACCGCGAGCAGCCGGTGCTGCCGATGGCGCCCGGTGTCGCCGAGCGGAGAACCCATACCTATGTCCGTCACGGAACAACCTCGCTGTTCGCTGCGCTCGACATCGCAACAGGCGCGGTGATTGGGAAATGCTACAAGCGCCACCGGGCGACTGAGTTCCTCGATTTTCTGAAAAAGATCGACGCCGCGGTGCCGGAAGGGCCGGACGTGCATCTGGTGATGGACAACTACGCCACGCACAAGACGCCGAAAATCAAGGCCTGGCTGGCCCGCCGCCCGCACTGGCACATCCACTTCACCCCGACATCAGCCAGCTGGATCAACCAAGTGGAACGTTGGTTCGCGGAACTGACCCGGAAGCAGTTGCAACGCGGTGTGCATCGCTCCACCGCCGAACTTGAGGCCGACATCGTCGCCTTTATCGAGGCCCATAATGAAAATCCCAAGCCCTACAGATGGGTCAAGTCCGCCGATGAAATCCTCGCATCCGTCAAACGGTTCTGCCAGCGAACGCAGCAGACCCTATGCGCCGAACTTTAGATTCGGGTGACTAGGCCATGATCCTTCGGCGCGGGGCGCCCTCCTTTCCGGTCCGGCCCTGAAGGCCGCCGGCCTCGCGGCGGGTTTCGGCATCGGGGCCGTGGCGTCGCTGATGGGGGTCGCCGGTGGCGAGCTTCTGATCCCGACGCTTGTGCTGCTCTTCGGGGCCGACGTGAGGCTGGCCGGATCGCTCTCGCTCGTCGTCAGCCTGCCGACGATGCTGATGGGGTTCGCCCGCTACAGCCGGGACCGCAGCTTCGCCGTCCTCGGGCGGAACAAGGGCTTCCTTCTGTGGATGGCCGCCGGGTCGATCCTCGGCACGTTTCTCGGCGGCCTTCTCCTCGGGATCGTCCCCGGCAGCGTGCTTCTTCCGGTGCTGGCGGCCATCCTGCTCCTCTCCGCGGTCAAGGTGTGGCGCCACGGGTAGAGCGAACGCGAGGGGCCCAGGCCGGGCGCGCCGGCCGCGGGCGGGTAGCGCCCCTCCCCCCCCGCCGGCGGATGGGCTATGCCCGCCCGCGACCGCGCGGGATCCGAGGGACGCTTCACGATGAAATTCACGCTCTCCTGGCTCAAGGACCATCTCGAGACCACGGCCACGGTGGCCGAGATCGCCGAGGCGCTCACCGATCTCGGGCTCGAGGTCGAGGAGGTTTCGGACCCGGCGACGCGGCTGGCCGGGTTCACGCTCGGCCATGTTCTCTCGGCCGAGCAGCACCCAGACGCCGACCGCCTTCGGGTCTGCCGGGTGCAGACCGACCTGGGCGAGAAGCAGATCATCTGCGGTGCGCCCAACGCGCGCGCCGGCATCGCCGTGGTGGTGGCCCATCCCGGCACCTACGTCCCCGGCATCGACACCACGATCCAGGTGGGCAAGATCCGCGGCGTCGAGAGCGAGGGCATGATGTGCTCCGAGCGCGAGATGGAACTCTCCGACGAGCATGACGGCATCATCGAGCTTTCCTCGGGCGAGGTGGGCGAGAGCTTCGCCGACTGGCTTGCCGCGCATGATCCGGCGAAGGTGGACCCGGTGATCGAGATCGCCATCACGCCCAACCGCTCCGACGCGCTGGGCGTGCGCGGCATCGCGCGCGACCTGGCCGCCCGGGGGCTGGGGCGTCTTCGCGAGCGCGTCATCGACCCGGTTCCGGGCGAGTTCCCGTCGCCCATCGGCGTGCGGATCGAAAAGGATACGCTGGATGGCTGCCCGCTTTTCGCGGGTCGCGTGATCCGGGGCGTGAAGAACGGGCCGTCGCCCGCCTGGCTTCAGGCGCGCCTGCGCGCCATCGGGCTGCGCCCGATCTCGGCCCTGGTGGATATCACCAACTTCTTCACCTTCGACGCGAACCGCCCGCTGCACGTCTTCGACGCCGACAAGGTGACGGGCGACCTGCGGGTCCACCGCGCCCGGGGCGGCGAGACGCTGACCGCGCTCGACGAGAAGACCTACACCCTGCCCGCCGGCGCGATGGTGATCTCCGACGACGCCGGCCCGGAAAGCATCGCCGGCATCATGGGCGGCACGGCGACCGGCTGCACCGAGGAAACGGTGAACGTGTTCGTCGAAAGCGCCTTCTGGGATCACGTGCAGATCGCCTCGGCCGGGCGCGCGCTCAGGATCAACTCCGACGCGCGCTACCGCTTCGAGCGCGGCGTGGATCCCGAGTTCACGCTGCCGGGGCTCGAGGCCGCGACGCGGATGATCGTGGATCTTTGCGGCGGTGCGCCGTCCGGGGTGGTCGTGGCGGGCGAGGTTCCCGATCACGCCCGCGCCTACCGTCTCGACCCGGATCGCGTACGCTCCCTCGTGGGGATGAGATTTCCGAAGCGCAGCAGCGCCAGACCCTGACCGCGCTCGGCTTCCGGCTGGACGGCGACATGGCGCATGTGCCGCCCTGGCGTCCCGACGTCGGCGGCGAGGCCGACCTCGTGGAGGAGGTGGCGCGCGTGGCCAGCCTCACGAAACTCGAGGGCAAGCCGCTGCCACGCCCCGCCGCGCGGGTGACGAAGCCTGTGCTCACGCCGCTTCAGCGCCGGGAACAGGCCGCGCGCCGGGCCATGGCCGCGCTCGGCTACAACGAATGCGTGACCTACAGCTTCATCGACCGGGAGGCCGCGCGCCTCTTCGGCGGGGGCGGCGACGGCACGCGGCTGGAAAACCCGATCTCGTCCCAGATGAGCCACATGCGTCCCGATCTGCTGCCGGGCCTCTTGCGGGCGGCCGCCCGCAACCAGGCGCGCGGCTTCTCCGATCTGGCGCTCTTCGAGGTCGGCCCGGCCTTCGGGGGCGGCGAGCCGGGGGAACAGCACCTGCAGGCGGCCGGGCTCCTCGTGGGGCGCACGGGCCCCAGGGACGTGCACGGCGAAAACCGCCCGGTGGACCTCTTCGACGCCAAGGCCGACGCCGAGGCCGTGCTGGCCGCGATCGGCGCCCCGGCCCGGATGCAGGTCTTCCGGGACGGCGCGGGCTGGTGGCATCCGGGCCGGCACGGGCGGCTCTGCCTCGGGCCGAAGAAGACGCTCGGCGCCTTCGGGGAACTGCACCCCAAGGTCCTTGAGACGCTCGACATCAAGGGGCCCGCGGTCGCCTTCACGGTCTGGCCCTCCGAGGTGCCCCAGCCGCGCAGGGCGGGCGCCGCACGGCCGGCGCTGCACCTTCACGACCTGCAGGCGGTGGAGCGCGATTTCGCCTTCGTGGTCGACGAGAGCGTCGCCGCGGGGGATCTCGTGACCGCGGCGCAGGGGGCCGACAAGACGCTGATTTCCGAGGTGCGCGTCTTCGACGAGTTCTCGGGCCCGAAGGCCGAGGCGCAGATGGGCGCGGGCAAGAAGTCCGTTGCGCTGACCGTGCGGCTGCAACCCTTCGAGAAGACGCTCAAGGACGCCGAGATCGAGTCGGTGGCCCGGCGCATCGTCGAGAAGGTAGCCAAGGCCACGGGCGGCGTGCTGCGCGGCTGAGCCGCCCGCGCGGGTGGCCCGAGGCGCGCTTTCATGCTTTGATACCCGGGCGATCCACGCAGCGCGAGACCGCCCGGGAGGGGATGTTCATGTTCAGCGACCGGACCGACGCCGGTGAAAGGCTGGCCGAAGCCGTGGCGAAGGCAGAACCGGCCGATCCGGTCGTGCTCGCCCTGCCGCGGGGCGGGGTGCCGGTGGCCCTGCCCGTGGCCCGCGCGCTCGACGCGCCGCTCGACCTGCTGCTCGTGCGCAAGATCGGCATGCCCGGCCAGCTCGAACTCGCCGCCGGCGCGCTGGTCGAGGGCGACCCGCCGGAGGCGGTCTACAACGCGGGGATCCTGCGCCTCTCCGGGCTGTCGGAGGACGATTTCGCGGGGCAGGTCGCGGAAAAGACCGAGGAGATCGCCGAACGCCGGCGGCTCTGGCTGGAAGACCGCGCGCCGGTCCCGCTGGAGGGCCGCACCGCGGTGGTCGTGGACGACGGCATCGCGACGGGCGCGACCGTGCGCGCGGCGTTGAGCGGACTGCGCGCCCGGGGGCCGGCATCGGTCTGGCTTGCCGTGCCGGTGGCGCCCGCGGACACGCTGCGGGCGCTCCGGCCGCTCGCCGACCGGGTGATCTGCCTTTCGACGCCCGCGGATTTCCAGGCCGTCGGGCTGCACTACCGGCGGTTCGGGCAGGTTTCCGACGCCGAGGTTGCGGAGCTGATTCGGCAGGACGACAGCGAAGAGTGAACGAGAACGGAGGCGAACGGATGCTCAATGTCCATCTTTCCGGCGAGATCCATACCGACTGGCGCGACCGGATCGTCGACGCCGCGCGGGGGCTCGACGTGGCTTTCACCGCACCCGTGACCGACCACGCAGCGAGCGACGATTGCGGCGTGGCGATCCTTGGCGCGGAGCCCGACAAGTTCTGGCACGACCGCAAGGGCGCGATGCTGAACGCCATCCGCACCCGCACCGAGATCGAGCGGGCGGATGTCGTGGTGGTGCGCTTCGGCGACAAGTACAAGCAATGGAACGCCGCCTTCGACGCGGGCTATGCCGCGGCGCTCGGCAAGCCGCTCGTGATCCTGCAGCCGCCCGAGCACGATCACGCGCTCAAGGAGGTGGACGCTGCCGCCCTCGCCGTGGCGCGCGAACCCGAGCAGGTCGCGGACATCCTGCGCTACGTACTGACGGGACGCCTGCCGGGCTGACGGGCGTGCGGGAGCGGCCGCGCCTTCGGCGCGACGCTGTCTAGGCGGCTGCCTTCGTCAGCCGCGGCCTCCGGCGGGAGTATTTCGGCCAAGAAGAAGGTCAAGGACCGTCCGTCCTCACTCCGCCGCCCCGCGCCCGGTGCAGGGCGCGAGCGCCGCGATGGCGTCGTGCTGCGAAAGGAATACCCGGCCGGTCAGGTCGTGCAGGAAATGGCTGCGCCTGAGGCGGTCCATCACCGGGCCCTTCACCTCGCTCAGATGGAGCTTGATCCCGAGGCTCGCCAGGCGGTCGTTGATGGCCTCGAGGCTTTCGAGCGCGCTCATGTCCACCGCGTTCACCGCCGAGAACATCAGCACGACGTGGCGGATCGCGTCGTCGCCCACGACCCGGTCGTAGACATGGTCCTGGAGAAACGCGGCGTTGGCGAAATAGAGGCTTTCGTCCACGCGAAGCGTGACGATCGAGGGATGCGTTTCGACCTCGTGGCGCAGGATGTTGCGGAAATGCTGGGTGCCGGGCACGCGGCCCACCTCGGCCACGTGCGGGCGCGAGGTCTTGTAGAGGTGGAGCGCCACCGAGATCACCACGCCCGCGGAGACGCCGATCTCGACCCCGAGGCCGAGGGTGAGCAGGATGGTGGCGGCGACGGCGGCGAAATCCACCTTCGAATAGCCCCAGGCCTTTCGCAGGATCGACAGGTCCACGAGGCTGAGCACCGCCACGATGATCGTCGCGGCGAGCGTGGCCTTGGGCAGGAAGTAGAGCAGCGGCGTGAGCAGCAGCGCGGCGAGAAGGATGCCCACGGCCGTGAACGCCCCCGCCGCGGGCGTCTCGGCGCCCGCGTCGAAGTTCACCACGGAGCGCGCGAAGCCGCCGGTGACCGGGTAGCCGCCGGAGAAGGCCGCGGCGAGGTTCGCGGTGCCGAGTCCGACCAGTTCCTGGTCGGGCAGGATCCTCTGCCGGCGCTTGGCGGCCAGGGTCTGCGCGACCGAGACGGATTCCACGAAGCCGATGATCGAGATCAGCAGTGCGGGGACGAGCAGTTGGCCCAGCAACTCCGCGTCGAGCATGGGCACGGTCAGGGGCGGCACCCCGGTCGGCACCTCGCCCACGATCGCGACCCCGCGCGTGTCGAGGCCGAACCCCCAGACAAGGAGCGTGGTGACCGCGACGGCGGCGACGGGACCGGCCTTGGCCAGCACGCCCGCGAGGCGGGGGCCGAGGCCGGCGCGGGCCAGAAACGGCTGCAGCCCCGTGCGGACCCAGAAGAGGAACCCGGTGGCCGCCGCGCCGATGGCGAGGGTGTAGGGCTTGGTGTCGCCCAGGTGGGAGAGAAGCGAGCCCGCCGTTTCGACCAGCGTGTGGCCTTGCGCCTCGATCCCGAGAATGTGCTTGAGCTGGGAGGCCGCGATCAGGATCCCGCTCGCCGTGATGAAGCCCGCGATCACCGGATGCGACAGGAAATTGGCCAGGAAGCCGAGGCGCAGCACGCCCATCACGGTGAGGATCGCGCCCGAGAGGAACGCGAGCGTGATCGCTGCGGCGGCGTATTCCGCGGGATCCTGAAGCCCCAGGTTGCCGATCGCCGCCGCGGTCATCAGCGACACGACCGCGACGGGCCCGACCGCGAGGGCCCGCGAGGTGCCGAAGATCGCGTAGGCCACGAGCGGCAGGATCGAGGCGTAAAGGCCCATCTCGGGCGGCAGCCCGGCGAGCAGCGCATAGGCGAGCGACTGGGGAATGAGCATGATGGTCACGATGACCGCCGCCACCAGGTCGGAGGTGAGCGTCTCGCGGTCGTAATGTCGCGACCAGTCGAGGATCGGCAGATGGCGTGCTAACGCGGCGCGGGCGGGTCGTGCCATGGGGTCCTCCGGAGGCCGGCTTGGCGCCGTATATATTCAGAAAGCGGAATAGGTAAAGCCCCCTCACCGCGTCGTGAGCAGAACCGCCTCCACGCGCCGGTTCGCCTCGCGTCCCTCCGCCGTCAGGTTGCTCGCCCGCGGCGCGAGGTAGCCCGTGCCTTCCGCGCCCAGTCTCGCCGGATCGACGCCATGCGTCTCGACGAGCCGGGTCCTGACCGCCTCGGCCCGCCGGCGCGAGAGCCCGATATTGGCGTCGAGGTCGCCGACCGCGTCGGTGTGACCCACCAGCACGACGCGTGCGTCCGGATTTTGTCGCAGATATGCCGCGAGCGCCGCGAGCGAGGCGAAAGGACCCGGGCCGAGCGCGATCGCGCCGCTTTCGAAGGCGAGATCGTCGAGCACGGCGTGGCCCGCCCGCTCCAGCGCCTCGCCCAGCGGGGTGCCGGGCCCGACAGGCGCGGCGGCGGGACCGCCCGATGCCTGCAGGCGGCCATCGGTTCCCGACGCGACACGCACGATCTGGAGAAAGCCGCCCGACGGCGAGCGGCTCGCGAGGAGCGAGACGAAATCCGCCGCGTCGCCCTCCGTCGCCCGGATCGCCGAAAGAACGCGATAGCGCGAGAGGTCGACATGCATGGCCGGCGCCGGCAGTACCTCGATCGCGTGACGGAAGTCGAACCCGCCGCAGGCGGTGTCCCGGCACTCGAAGACGATCTCGAAGCCCGCCGCGCGAAGCTGCTCGCGCAGCGGCGCGATGATCTGCAGCGTGGTGCGTCCGGGGCCGGGCAGGCGCCAGGCCTGCCGCGTCACCCGGCCCTCGGCCGTGATCGAAGGCCCCCCCGCGCCGTCCCAGGCCGCAACCGGCAGCGCGTGGCTGCCCGCGACGCTCGTCTCCTCGGCCTGCAGGCGGGCCGTGTCGGGCAGGACGAACTCCACCGCCGCGGCGACCGGCGCGGCAAGCAGGAGGCCCGCCAGCGCCAGCGCCAAGGCGCTAGCGCGCGTGCGCGTGATACTCAACGTTGGGGCGCATGTCGCTGGCACTGGCCAGCCGGCTGGTCATGTTGAAGAAGGCGGCGACCGGCGCGGCAAGCAGGAGGCCCGCCCGCGCCAGCGCCAAGGCGCTAGCGCGCGTGCGCGTGATACTCATCGTTGGGGCGCATGTCGGTGGCACTGGCCAGCCGGTTGGTCATGTTGAAGAAGGCGGCGACCGACGCGATGTCCCAGATGTCGCGGTCCGAGAACCCTTGCGCCCGCAGCCCGTCGCGGTCGATCTCCTCAATCTCGGCGCTGGCGCGGGTCATCTTCTCGGCGAAGGCGAGCATCGCGCGCTGGCGCGGCGGCAGATCGGCCACGCGCCAGTTCATCACCAGCGTCTCGCCGAGTTTCGGGTCGCCCGAAAGCTGCCGGACCGCGGCGCCGTGGGCCGTCAGGCAGTAGAAGCAGCGGTTCACCGCCGAGACCACGACGGCGATCATCTCGCGCTCGAGCTTCGTCAGGGCCGAGGCGCCCAGCATCAGGTCGTTGTACATCGCGCTGAACGCGTCGAGCTTGGCCGTGTCGAAGGCGAAGGCACGCAGCACGTTCGGCACGAAGCCGAGCTTCTCTTCGCAGACGGCGAAGTATTTCGCCGTGGGCCCGGGCAGCGGGTCGGCCTCGGGCAGGTCGAGCGCGGTGGGGCGTCGGGTGTCCGTCATGCGGCGTCCTCCCCGGTCAGGATGCGGTAGTGATAGCCGCCCGCGGGCGTCATGCCCAGTGCCGCGTAGAGCGCGTTGCCGGGGGCGTTGTCGCGGGTGACGAGGGCGGCGACATGCGCCGCGCCCTGCGCCGCGGCCCACAGCGCGGCGGCGCGCATCATCCAGCCGGCCACGCCCTGCCGGCGCTGGTGGGCCAGCACCTCGAGGGCGTGCACCATGGCCACCCCGTCGTGGACGCCGACATAGGCCGCCCCCGCGGGACTGTCGTTCCACCGGCCGAGGATGCCCGTCCGGGCGCAGTCGGCGCGTTCCATCACCGCCTGCCGGGCCGGGCCGATGCCGGCCTCCGTCCAGATCTCGCGCATGATCTGCAAGGGTTCCCAGATCGTGAGGGCGGTCACGCGCGGCAGGGGGCGGTCGGTAAGCCTCGCGATCTCGCACAGATAGATCGTCGTCGGGTCGATGAGGGCGTAGCCACGCCGCGCGAGCCGCGCGTCGAGCGCCGCATCGCCGGGCCGGATCATGAAGAGCGGCGTCTGTTCCAGCGCGCGCATCTCCGTCTCGGCGGCGTCGAGACAATCGTCGCCCGCCTCTCCGTCGACGGTGGCCGCGCTGACGCGCTTGCCCCCGCCCTGCCCGTCGCGGAGGGTCACCGGACCGATCCGCGTCACCGCCGCGGGGGGCCAGGTGGCCTCGGACACGGCGAGCAGATCGGCGGCGTCGGGCGTCGTCATGTCTCTTCCAGCAGGGCCGAAAGGCGCACCACGGCGCCGTCGATCCGGCCCGCGTCGGTACCCCGAACGACGACGTTCACGCCATGCGCCCCGGCGCGGATGAACGGGTAGGAGCCGACCGAGAGATCGGGAAACTCGGCCGCGATCGTGCCCACCGCCGCGGCGATGTCGCCTTCTCCGCGCGCCACCGTCAGCGTCTGCGACAGGACGGGCGCCCCGCCGGTGATCGTGGGCAGGACGCTCGCCACCATCGCCTCGAAGATCTGGGGCACGCCCGCCATCACATGCACGTTGCCGATGGTGAAGCCGGGCGCGGCCGAGATCGGGTTCTCGATCAGCGTCGCGCCCTCCGGGATCCGCGCCATCCTGAGCCGCGCGTCGTTCACCTCCAGCCCCTGTGCGTCGTAATGGGCCTGCAGAAGCGCGCGGGCGTCCTCGCGCACGCCGATCGGAACGCCCATCGCCTCGGCCACCGCCTCCGCGGTGATGTCGTCGTGGGTGGGCCCGATGCCGCCCGAGGTGAAAAGGTGATCCACCGCCCCCGCAAGCGTCCGCACGGCCCCGACGATCATCGCGTGATCGTCCGCGACCACCCGGGCCTCGCGCAGCGCCACCCCGGCGCGCGACAGCGCCTTCGCGAGATGGTGCATGTTCGAGTCGCGCGTTCTGCCCGACAGGATCTCGTCGCCGATCACGAGCATGGCGGCCGTGGGATTGGGCATGGGGCGCGTTCCTTGCGAGGCTTGCCGACCCGGTATAAGCGCCCGCCCATGCGCTTTCAAACCCCCCTCGTCCCCGCGACGCTGCTGCGCCGCTACAAGCGTTTCCTCGCCGATGCGCGGCTCGCCTGCGGGCGCGAGGTCACGGCGCATGTGTCGAATCCGGGCTCGATGATGGGCCTCGCGGAGCCGGGCAGGCGCATCTGGCTCGAGCCCGTGGACCACCCGCGCCGCAAGCTGAGCTGGGCCTGGCGCCTCGTGGAGGATGACGCGGGCGCCCTGATCGGCGTGGACACCGGCGCGGGCAACCGGCTGGCCCGCGCGGCGCTGGAGGCGGGCCTTGTCCCCGACCTTGCGGGCCACGACGAGATCCGCGCCGAGGTGCGCGCGGGACGATCGAGCCGCATCGACTTCCGCCTCTCCGCGCCGGGCCGGCCCGACACCTATGTGGAGGTGAAGAGCGTCACGCTTTCGCGCCGGGCCGGCGTCGCGGAGTTTCCCGACAGCGTGACCCGGCGCGGCGCGAAGCATCTGGCCGAGCTCTCGGCGCTGGCGGCGGCCGGCCACCGGGCGGTGATGCTCTACGTCGTGCAGCGCAGCGATGCGCGGCGCGTGACGCTGGCCGCCGATCTGGATCCGGACTACGCCCGTGCCTTCGCCGCGGCGCGGGCGGCGGGCGTCGAGGCGGTGGCGCTGGGCTGCCGGCTCTCTCCCGACGGGATCGCGCCCGCGGGTCCGCTGCCCTTCGACGTGCCTGCCGGCTGACCGGCCCCGCGGCCGTCACATTTTCGTCAGCACCCGGCGCCGCGCCGGCCCCGTGCGCGCCGGCACTGGCCCTTTCGGCACAAAGCCATTAATTACAGGCGCAAGGAGCGGCGCATGGAGCGAGACGTGAACCAGACCCATCATGGCCGGCTGACCCGTGACGGCATCCGCATCCACGAGGCGGCGGACTTCGCCGGGATGCGCGCGGCGGGCGCGCTCGCCGCGAAACTGCTCGACGAGGTGATCCCGATGATCGAACCCGGGGTCATGACCGGCGACATCGATGCCTTCATCGAGCGCCGGGTCGGGGAAGAGGGGGCGACCTCCGCCACCATCGGCTACAAGGGCTACCGCCACGCCTCCTGCATCAGCGTGAACCATGTCGTCTGCCACGGCATCCCCGGCGACAAGCGGCTGAAGGACGGCGACATCCTCAACATCGACGTCACCGTCATCCTCGACGGCTGGTTCGGCGACACGAGCCGCATGTTCGTGGCCGGGCGTCCCAGCCGCAAGGCAGAGCGCCTCATCGACGTGACCCACGACGCTCTGTTCGAGGGCATCGCCGCGGTGAAGCCCGGCAATACCTTCGGCGATATCGGCCATGCCATCCAGAGCTTCGTGGAGGGCAACCGCATGTCGGTGGTGCGCGATTTCTGCGGCCACGGCCTCGGGCGCGTCTTTCACGCCCCGCCCAACGTCCTGCACTACGGCCGCCCCGGCACGGGGCCCGTTCTGGAAGAGGGCATGTTCTTCACGATCGAGCCGATGGTGAACCTCGGCCGCCCCGAGACCAAGGTGCTGGCCGATGATTGGACCGCGGTGACCCGCGACAAGTCGCTCTCGGCGCAGTTCGAGCATTCCATCGGTGTGACGGCGGACGGGGCAGAGATCTTCACCCTCTCTCCCGCGGGCCGGTTCCACCCGACCTATTCGCCCGACTGATCCCGCGCGCCGGGGCGCCCCGCGTGCGCCTCCTCGGCCGCTCGCCATTCGCGCAGGAAGACCGGCGTGCCGGCCTGGCTTGCAAGGATGTCGCCCATCAGCAGCGGCCCGGTGACGCGCCTGGGCGGCGCCGGGGCGGCACGTTCGGCCGCTTCGGACGTGAAGGGCACGGGGGCCCACCGCGCGAGTGTCGCCATCTTGCACCTCCATTGCGTGGCTTCGCACTTGCCTCGCCGGCCAGAGTGCCCCAGCTACGTCGCAGGACAAACAGGAGAATTGAATGTCGGACCTCACGCTTCTCGGGCTTTCGGGATCGCTTCGCAAGGGTGCGCTCAACCGCCGGCTCCTCGCAGAGGCGGTAACGCGTTTCCGACCGGCCACCTATCTCGAGGGCGATCTGCGCCTGCCCCTTTACGACGGGGATCTGGAAGAGGCCCGGGGCGTGCCCGAAGAGGTCACGCGCCTGGCCGAGCAGATCCGGACGGCCGACGCGGTCGTGATTTCCTCGCCCGAATACAACAAGGGCATCACCGGCGTGCTGAAGAACGCGCTCGACTGGATCAGCCGGGTCGAGGGACGGGTCCTGGCCGGCAAGCCCACCGCCGTCATCTCGGCCAACGCCGGGCGCACCGGCGGCGAGACCGGGCAATACATGCTTCGGGCCTGCCTCGTGCCGCATGGCGCGCGCGTGCTGACCGGCCCCCCCGTCCTTGTCGCCAATGGCCAGAAGGAATTCGACGATGACGGCCGTCTTGTGACGGAAAGCTACCAGAAGGCGCTTGACGGGCTGATGGCGGCGCTCCGCGAGGAGGCCGAGGCGCGGCGCGGCTAGCCCGCGCCGCCGCGCGGCAGGCTTCGTTCGGGGCGCAGGGCGTCGGGGATCGCGTCCTCCCTGCCCTCGAGCAGGAGGTCCGCCATCGCCTCTGCCGCCTTCGGCGCCATGCCGAAGCCGATCTTGAAACCGCCATTGGCGATGAACTGGCCAGGGCGCGCCGGATGCGGCCCCAGCACGGGCGCCCGGCTGCGTGCGCGCGGGCGCAGACCCGCCCAACGCTCCATCACGCGCGCGCCGTGCAGGACCGGCACGGCGGCCGCGGCGCGTGCGATCACCTCGTCGAGCTGTTCGTCGGTCGAGGCGGGATCCTCGTAGTCCCGCTCGGTGGTGGAGCCGACAGCCACGGTGCCGTCCACATGGGGCACGACGTGAAGCCCCTCCGCGTAGAGCTGTGGACGATCCCGCGCGTCGAAGTTGAGCAGTGCCGCCTGTCCCTTCACACCGGTGCCGAAGCCGCCGCCGATCTCGGCGAGGCCGGCCGCGCCGGTCGCCCGGACCACCCGGCCGGCATCCGCGCCCTCGGCCGTGACCTCGCCGCCGCGCGCGACGATGGCGGCCGCCAGCGCCGCACAGGCGCGGCGCGGATGCAGCCGGGCCGAGAGCGTGTCGCGCACCAGCCAGCCCGTGGGCGACGCGGGCGCCCAGCCGCGGGCCTCCGCCGCCGGGATCACCTCCCAGCCCGCGCGGCCCTGCCAGTGCGCCGCGGCCCCGGCGGCCCGCTCGCGCGCCCGCGCCAGCGCCGCCGCGTCGGCCAAGGGCTGAAGGCGACCCAGCCGGGCATAGCCCGGATCGATGCCGCCGGTGTCGCGGACCTCGGCCCAGAACACCTCGGCCATGAGCAGGCTGTCGAGCTGGAAGGCCTTTAGCTCGTTCCAGCCCTCGGGCGCATGCGGGGCGAGCGCGCCAACCACGCCGCCGCTCGCCCCCGCGCCCGGCCCGCCCGGGTCGATCACGCGCACCCGCGCGCCGCGACGGCAGCACGCCCAGGCCACCGAAAGCCCGAAGATCCCCGCCCCGCGCACCGTCACCTCTGGCGTTGTCATCCGGTCACCCCTTCGCCACTCTCGCCGCGTTCCGGGAAGGCTTAGGGCAAAGGGCGATGAGCGACCAGTACGCGGGGCTGACATGGAAGGAAGGCGTGCCTGTCTCGGGCCGCTTCGACGATCCCTACTACTCCTTCGCCGACGGGCTGGCCGAGGCGCGCCACGTCTTTCTCGCCGGCAACGGGCTGCCCGGTCGCTTCGGCGCGGGGTTCCGCATCGCCGAGCTGGGCTTCGGAACCGGCCTGAACCTGCTGGCCGCGCTCGGTGCGTGGCGGCAAGGCGGCGGGCCCGGCCCGCTCAGCTACACGAGCTTCGAGGCCTTCCCGATGGCGGCGGCCGACATGGTGCGAGCGCAGGCAGCCTTCGGGGAGCTTGCGCCGCTCGCCGCGGAACTCGCGCCTTTCTGGCGGGACGGCGTGCGCCGGATCGCGCTGCCCGACCTGCACTTCACGCTGGTCGTCGGCGACGCGCGCCGCACGCTTCCCGGCTGGACCGGCATGGCGGATGCGTGGTTCCTCGACGGCTTCGCGCCCGCGAGGAACCCCGAGCTGTGGGAGCCGGCGCTTCTGGCCGAGGTCGCCCGCCACACCGCGCCCGGCGGCACGGCGGCCACCTACACCGCCGCGGGGCATGTCCGCCGCACCCTCGCCGCGGCGGGCTTCGAGGTGACCCGCGTGCCCGGGTTCGGCGCCAAGCGGCACATGACGCGAGCGCGGCGGCCGTGATCGAGCAGAACACCCGGCTCGGCATCGCGCTGATGGTGGCGACCACCTTCGTCTTCGCGGTGCAGGACGGAATCTCGCGTCACCTGGCCAGCGAGTACAACGTGCTGATGGTGGTGATGATCCGCTACTGGTTCTTCGCCGCCTTCGTGATCGCGCTGGCCTCGCGCAAGGCCGGGGGCGTGCGCACCGTGGCGCGGACCCGGCAGCCGCGTCTCCAGGCGTTCCGGGGCGCGCTCCTCGCCGTCGAGATCTGCGTGATGGTGCTGGCCTTCACCCTGCTCGGCCTCGTGGAAAGCCATGCCGTCTTCACCTCCTACCCGCTTCTCATCGCGGCGCTCTCCGGGCCCGTCCTGGGCGAGCGGGTGGGCTGGCGGCGCTGGACGGCGATCGGGGTCGGCTTCGTGGGCGTGCTGATCATCCTGAAGCCGGGCTGGGGCGTCTTCGCCCCCGAGGCGGCTGTGCCGCTCCTCGCGGCCTTCCTCTTCGCGCTCTACGGGCTGCTCACGCGCTTTGCGGCGCGCGAGGACAGCGCCGCCACCAGTTTCTTCTGGACGGGCACCGTGGGCGCCGTGGTGATGACGGCCGCAGGCCTCTGGACGTGGGAGCCGATGAGCCGCCCTGACTGGGCGTGGATGGGCACGCTCTGCCTCACCGGCGCGCTCGGCCACTGGCTGCTCATCAAGTGCTACGAGGTGGCCGAGGCGAGCGCGGTGCAGCCCTTCGCCTATCTCCAGCTCGTCTTCGCCAGCGTCATCGGCATCGGCGTCTTCGGCGAGACGGTGGCGCCCAACGTGGCCGTCGGCGCGGCGCTGGTGGTCGCGGCGGGGCTCTTCACGCTCTGGCGTGCGCGGCGGGCCGGCTGATCTCAGCCCCCGAGCAGGGTGCGCCCCTTGAGCTCTTCGGAGAACGGGACAGGGTGCGGGTCGCGGCCGAGGCGCGCGCGGTAGACAGGCAGGCTCTCGGTCACGCGCATGACGTAGTTGCGCGTTTCGGCGAAGGGGATCGCCTCGATCCAGTCCACCACGTCCACGGTGCCGAGGCGCGGATCGCCGTTCTCCCCGATCCAGCGGATCGGGCGCGAGGGCCCCGCGGTGTAGGCCGCCGCCACCAGCACCGGGTTGCCGTCGAAGCGCTCTACCAGTTCGGCCAGGTAGGCGGAGCCGAGCGTGGCGTTGTAGCGCCAGTCCGACAGCACGCGGGCGAGCGAGAACTCGAGCCCGAGTGCGTCCGCCATCTCCCGCGCGGTGCCCGGCATGAGCTGCATGAGCCCGCGCGCCCCCGCGCCCGAGATCACCTCGGGGTCGAATTCGCTTTCGCGCCGCGCGATGGCGAGGGCGAGCTCGGTGGGCACCGGCCAGTCGCCGTCCGCCATCGGGTGCAGCGGGTAGTAGGGCGCCGGGATCGTGAACCCGGCCCGCGCCGCCCGCTTGCCGAGCATCACCGCGACATGGGGCTGGTCGATCTCTGCGAGCATCGCGCCCATGCGGTTGAGATCCGCCTCGTCGAGGCTTTCGGCGAGATGGGTCAGGAAGCGCTCGCCGAGCGAGAGCTCGTCTGCGGCGAGCAGCAGGCGTCCCGCCTCGTAGACCGAGCTTTCGGTGAAGCCGGCGCTCGGCCAGTCGGGGTAGGGCTGTCGCCCGCCGAGCCGCCCGTCGAAGGGGAATCCGCCGCGCTCCGCCGCGAGCAGTCCGTAGAAGCTCGTCTGGTGGTCTGCGGCCGCCGCGTAGGCCGCGCGCGCGCCGGTGGCGTCGCCGGACGCTTCCCGCGCCCGCCCGAGCCAGTAGCCGGCGCGACCAAGGGAAATGGGCGTGCTGACATTGGCGCCGAGGCGCTCGAAATGTTCGGCCGCCCTTTCGCCGTTGCCGAGCTTGAGCGCGGCATAGCCCGAAATCCATTCGAGATCGGCGTAGGCATAGTCGTCGGTGGGGGCGATGTGATGCGCCGAGGCGATACGGTAGGCGAGGATCGCATCGCCCTCCTGCACGGCGTCCCGTGCGAGACGGCGGCGCAGGTCGGCCCAGGCCATGGGCTCGCCCAGCGCCTCCGCCGAGGTCGAAACGCGCAGCAGGAGATCGAGGGCGTCGAGCGTGCGCCCCTTGCGAACGCGCCACGCGAAACGCTCGTAGGCGAGCCCGGGGTGGCTTGCCAGCGATTCGGGAACCCGCGCGATCAGGGCGTCGACCCCGGGCGCCTCGGCCATCAGGGCAAGGCGCGCCTCGGCGAGCGCCCGCCAGGCGTCCGGGACGAGAGGAAGCATGGCCTCCGCATTGCGCTCCCACCCCTTCCAGAGCGTCATGTCGAGGCGCGCCTCGTGGTGCGGGGCGAGAAGATCGCCGTAGCGCTCCAAGAACTCCGCCTGCTCTCCCGCCCCGAGCGGGAGCGTGCGCCACGCAAGCACGATGCCCGCTTGCGCGGCGCCCACGTCGCCCGCCCGCTCGAGCGCGGCGGCCTGGGCGAGCGCGCCCGCTCCGGTCTGCGGAAGGTCTTCGGCGAAGAAGGAGAGGACGGTGGCGTCATCTGCGTCCGCGATGGCCGGCTCGCTCTTGCGCCGCAGCCAGTCGAGGCCCGGCCAGTCCGGTTTGCGCTCGAGGAACGCCATCACCTCCTCGGGCGCGCCCAGCCCGGCGCGCAGGCGGTGCCACGTCACGATATCCTGCGCCACGGGTCCGGCCGCGCGCGCGTCCCGGGCGGCCTCTTCCCAATCGCCGGCGCGCAGCGCGTCCATGGCGCCGGCCACCGCTTCGGGCCCGGCGACAGCCGCGCGCGCCGCCGTGAGGACGATCACGATCACTGCCGCGAGACGCGTGGCCGCTTGCATTTTCCGCTCCGGCAAAGGATAGACACGCGGAAAATAGACCGCGCGCGCCCCTCTCGCCACTCACAAAGCCGGGAATTGGCGGCGCACCGCCAGAAGGACCCGGGTGCCATGTTCCACGGATCGATCCCCGCCCTCGTGACGCCGTTCCGGAACGGAGCGGGCGATCTCGAGACGTTGCGCAATCTCGTGGACTGGCATGTGGCGCCGGGCAGTCACGGGCTCGTGCCCGTCGGCACCACGGGCGAGAGCCCCACGCTGAGCCACGCGGAACACGAAACGGTGGTCGAGGAGGTCGTGCGCGCCGCGCGTGGCCGCATCCCGGTGATCGCGGGGGCGGGCTCCAACAACACCGCAGAGGCGGTGCGCTTCATCCAGCAGGCCGAGAAGGTGGGCGCCGACGCGGCGCGCGTCGTGACGCCCTACTACAACAAGCCCACGCAGGCGGGGCTCGTCGCGCATTTCACGCTTCTGCACGATTGCTGCGAACTTCCGATCATCATCTACAACATCCCCGGCCGCTCGGCCGTGGACATGATGCCCGACACCATGGCGGAACTCGCGAGGCTTCCGCGCATCGTCGGCGTAAAGGATGCCACGGGCGATCTGGACCGGGTCTGCCGCCAGCGCATGCTCTGCGGGGCGGACTTTCTCCAGCTTTCCGGCGAGGACGCGACCGCCCACGGCTTCAACGCACAAGGGGGGCGGGGCTGCATCTCCGTCACCGCCAATGTGGCGCCGCGCCTTTGCGCGGACATGCAGGAGGCGTGCCTCGCCGGCGATTACGGCAAGGCGCTGGAACTCCAGGACCGGCTGATGCCGTTGCACAAGGCGATCTTTGCAGAGCCGGGCCTGGTCGGCGCGAAATACGGGCTTTCCGTGCTGGGCCTCTGCTCGGACGAGGTGCGCACGCCGCTCGTGCCGCTGACCGAGGGCACGAAGGCGCGCGTCGAGGAGGGCATGCGCCACGCGGGGCTCATCAACTGAGCGCCCGCGCGGCCGGCGGCGTGCACTCTCTGCCGGCCTACTGGCCCGGCGTCGTCTCCAGCCCCTCGGGCTGACCGGCCACCACGAAGTGCAGCCGTTCGGGCTTCAGCAGCTCCGCGGCCACGCGGTTCACGTCCTCGAGCGTGATCGCCGCCAGCTGGTCGTTGCGCGTCTGCGGGTAGGTGATCGGCAGACCGTCCATCTGCATGCCCACCAGGATACGGGCGATCGGCCCGTTCCCGTCGAAGCGCAGCGGGTAGGCGCCGGTCAGGTAGGTCCGGGCGGCCTCGAGCTCGGCTTCGGTCACGCCGTCCCGGGCGATGCGCGCCCACTCGCCGCGGATCACCTCGATCGCCTCGGCGATGCGGTCGTTGGCCGACGCCACGCGGCCCATGTAGAGCGCGGCGTGATCCTTCGGCGCGAGATAGCTGTAAACGCCGTAGGTCAGCCCGCGCTTCTCGCGCACCTCCTGCATCAGGCGGCTCTCGAAGCCGCCGCCGCCCAGGATCTGGTTGAGCACGAAGGCGGCGAAGAAATCCTCGTCGTCGCGCGGCAGGCCCTCGTGGCCGAACACGGCGACGGACTGGGGCGTGGCGAATTCGACCACCGAAATGCCGCCGGGCAGCGCCACCGCCACGTCCCCGGGGCGCGCGCCGCCTGTCTCCGGCAGGCCTCCCAGAAGCTCGTCGAGCAGCCCCCCCAACTCCTCCGCGGTGATGTCTCCGGCGGCCGCGACGAAGACGCGGTCGCGGGCAAGCGCGTCGGCATGCGCGGCCACGAGGTCGTCGCGGGTCAGGGCGCCGACGCTCTCGATCGTGCCGTCGGACGCGCGGCCATAGGGATGATCCCCGAAGGCGAGGCGGGCGAACTCGCGGCTCGCGATGGCGCCGGGATCGTTCAGGTCCGACCGGATCGCGGAAAGCGCCTGAGCGCGCACGCGCGCGATCGCGTCCTCGTCGAATCGCGGCTCCATGAGTGAAGCGCGCAGAAGCTCCACCGCCTCGTCGCGCGTCTCGGTCAGGAAGCGCGCCGAGACGGACACCGCGTCGTCGCGGGCGTCGTAGTCGAGATCGGCCGCGATCGTCTCGGTCGCCGCCGCGAAGGCTTGGGCGTCACGCTCCCCCGCGCCCTCTTCGAGAAGCGCGGCCATCAGGCGCACGGCGCCTTCCTTGCCCGGCGCGTCGAGCGAGGTTCCGCCCTGGAACCTCAGCTCCAGCGCGGTGAAGGGGATGTTGTGGTCCTCGACAAGCCAGGCGGTGATGCCGCCGGGGCTCGTGACTTCCTCGATCTCGATCTCGGCGCGCGCGGGCAGCGCGGCGAAAACCGCAAGCGCGAGGGGGGCCAGCCACTTCATTGCATCACCTCCGTGTTCGCAGTCTTGTCGGCCTCGGGAGCCCGGAGCCAGCCGGTGACCGAGCGTTCGGGCACCAGAACGTCGCGCGCCACGGCCATGATCTCTTCCCCGGTGATCGAATCGAGGATCCCGGGCCAGGCCGCGATGTCCTCGAGCGCGAGCCCGCTGGTCAGCGCGCGGCCGTAGCGCTGGGCCACCGACTGCACGTTGTCCTGCTGGTAGATGCGGCTGGCCTTCAGGCCGAACTTGATCCGCTCGAGCGCCTCGGCATCCACGCCCGTCTCTAGGAAGCGGGCGATCTCGGCATCGAGCGCGGCCTCCGCCTCGGCAAGGCCGATGCCTTGGGCCGGCACCACGACCACGCCGAACCGCGTCCGGTCCAGCGAGGTCGCGCCGTAGAAGGCGCTGGTGAACACGGCGACGGGATTGTCGTACTGAAGCGCCGTGGTCAGGACCGAGGTCTGCCCGCCGCCCAGAAGCTCGGACAGCAGCACGAGGGCCGCGGCCTGCCGCTGGTCGCCCGGGTCACGCTCGGGCGCGAGCCAGCTTCGGGTGACGTAGGGTTGCGCCACGCGGGCATCCTCCATCGTCACGCGGCGGGGCGCGCGCTGCGGCGGCTCCTGCGGGCGGGCACGCTCCGTGACCGCGGGGGTTGCCGGGATCGGGCCGTAATGGGCTTCGGCAAGACGCCGCACCTCGTCCGGCGTGACGTCGCCCGCAACGATCAGGATCGCGTTGTTGGGCGCGTAATGCCGGGTGTAGTACGCGTTCAGGTCCTCGCGGCTCAGCGCCTCGATCTCGTGGCGCCATCCGATGATCGGCGCGCCGTAGGGATGGTTGAGGAATTGCGCGGCCGAGGTCTGCTCGCGGAAGAGCGAGCCGGGCTCGTTCTCCACGCGCTGGTTGCGCTCTTCGAGGATGACGCCTCGCTCGGTCTCGACCAGCTCGGGCCGCAGCAGGAGGGTGGCCATGCGGTCGGCCTCCATCTCCATCATCAGTCCCAGACGGTCGGCGGCGACGCGCTGGAAATAGGCGGTGTAGTCGTAGCTCGTGAAGGCGTTGTCGTTGCCGCCGTTCGCCGCCACGCGTTCCGAGAACTCGCCGGGGGCGCGCGTCTCGGTGCCGCGGAACATCATGTGTTCGAGGAAATGCGCAGCCCCCGAGGCGCCCGGCCGCTCGTCGGCGGAGCCGGCGCGATACCAGACCATGTGCACCGCGAGCGGCGCCCGGTGATCCTCGATCACGACGACCTGCATCCCGTTGTCGAGGACGAAGTCGGTGACGTTCTCGGTCGCGAGCGCGGGCCGGGCGATGAATGTGAGGGCAAGGGCGAGGAAAAGCGCGGCACGGCGCATCGGGGCACCTCCTGTCATGGGCACGCTGCTAAGCTACGCGGCGCCCGCGACCGTTCAAGCGTCGTTGACGGGTTTGTGAGGCGGACGCCTCACTGTGGCGGGGCGGATGGCGTGCGCAGGCCGGCGCGGCGGTAGGCCTCGAGCGCGGCGTTCGGGTCGAGCGCCTGCCGGCGATACGCCTGGCGGTACCGGTCGTTGCGGATGAGCTGAAAGGTGAAAAGCCCGAAGCGCTGGCGGTATTCCGCGTCCTCCGCCGCAAGGCGCGCGCGCAGGCCCGCCGGAACGCCGTAGCGCGACGCGTGGGAGACCAGCGCGCCGTCGGGTGCGGGCACCCCGCGCTCCGACAGGGCTGCGGGATCGCCCCCCAGCGCGGCCACCGCGTCGGCATTGGGGGTCAGGTCCACCCGGTTGCGCGCCCCCGGCGTCGGCGTCGGCAGCTCGGCGAAGCTCTGCGGTGTCTCCAGCGGCTTGAACGGCACCACGGCGAACTCTTCGGGGCCTTGCTGAAGGCTGTAGGGAAACTGCCTGAGATCGCGTTCGCCGCGCGCGCCACAGCCCGCGAGCGTCACCGCAACCAGAGCCACGAGCACAAGCCGCGCCCACCGCATCGCACCCTCCTCGATCATCGCCACAGCCTTAGCCCATCCCGCAGCCCGCGTCACGGGGCCTTTTTCGTGTCCCGGCGTCCGTCGCCGCCCGTGAAGAAGACGAGGCCGAGCGCCCCCGCGAAGATCGCGATGTCGGCCACGTTGAAGGCGTAGGGGTTTTCGATGCCGCAACAGGACATGTTGAGGAAATCCGCCACCGCGCCGTAAAGGACCCGATCCACCACGTTGCCGAGCGCACCGCCGACGAGAAGGCCCGCCGAGACGCGCCCGGCGACGCCGGGCGGCTCGCGCCACATCCAGACCGTGACGGCGGCCGTGATCGCCAGCGCGACGACGATCAGGACCCAGCGCGCGGTTTCGGACCCGCCTGCGAAGAGGCCGAAATTGATCCCGGTGTTCCACGCCATGCGCAGGTTCAGGAAGGGCGG
This sequence comes from Rhodosalinus sp. FB01, assembly GCF_041365715.1. Taxonomy (NCBI): domain Bacteria; kingdom Pseudomonadati; phylum Pseudomonadota; class Alphaproteobacteria; order Rhodobacterales; family Paracoccaceae; genus Rhodosalinus; species Rhodosalinus sp. FB01. The sequence continues at coordinate 36,402 of NZ_JBGFSH010000005.1, forward strand.
CAGCACGTCGATGGCACCCAGCCGCGCCAGCCCGAGCCAGTGGACGACGTAATATTTCAGCGCCTGGTCCAGCACGAAGACCGCCGCCGCCACCTGTATCACCAGCCGCATCGGGGCTCCTTTCGGGACCATGCCGGCCATTCAGTGACGGAAGTGGCGCTGGCCGGTGAAGACCATGGCAAGCCCGGCCTCGTCGGCGGCCGCGATCACCTCGTCGTCGCGCATCGAACCGCCCGGCTGGATGAGCGCGGTCGCCCCGGCCTCCGCCGCGGCCAGCACGCCGTCGGCGAAGGGAAAGAACGCGTCCGAGGCCACGGCCGATCCCTGCGTCGGCAGAGCGGACAGGCCCAGCGTCTCGGCCATGTCGGCGGCCTTTCGCGCGGCGATGCGGGTGCTGTCCACGCGGCTCATCTGCCCCGCGCCGATGCCCACCGTCGCGCCGCCTTTCGCGTAGACGATCGCGTTGGACTTCACGTGCTTGGCCACCGTCCACGCGAAGAGCATGTCGCGCATCTCGCCCTCGCCGGGCGCGCGTTTCGTCACGACCCGCAGATCCTCCTGCCGCACGACCGCGGCGTCGCGGTCCTGCACGCGCCAGCCGCCCGACACCTGCCGCACGGCGAGGCCCGCCTCTGAGGGGTCGGCCAGCCCATGCGCGAGCAGCAGGCGCAGATTGGGCTTCGTCGCGAAAAGATCCCGCGCCGCCTGATCGATGGCGGGCGCGATGACGACCTCGGTGAAAAGCTCGAGAATCGCCTCGGCGGTCCCGGCGTCCAGCCGCGTGTTGAGCGCCACGATGCCGCCGAAGGCGCTGGTGCGGTCGCAGTCGCGCGCGCGCATAAACGCCTCGCGGAGCGTCTCCCCGCGCGCCACGCCGCAGGGGTTCGAGTGCTTCACGATCACGCAGGCGGCCCCGTCGCGCGGCATGAATTCCGCGCAGAGCTCGGCCGCCGCGTCGGTGTCGTTGATGTTGTTGTAGCTGAGTTCCTTGCCCTGAAGCTGCTCGGCGGCGGCCACGCCCGGGCGGTGGGAGCCGTCGCCGTAGAAGGCCGCGCGCTGGTGCGGGTTCTCGCCGTAGCGCAGCGTCTGGGCGAGCCTGCCGGCGAAGACCCGGCGCCGCGGGGCGTCTTCCTCCAGCGCCCCGGCCAGCCAGCCCGACACCGCCGCGTCGTAAGCGCCGGTGCGGCCATAGGCGGTCAGCGCGAGGCGCTGGCGGAACGGATAGCGCGTGGCGCCGTCATTCGCGTCGAGCTCCGCCAGAAGAGCCGGGTAGTCCTCGACGTCCACGACGGTCGCCACATGGGCGTGGTTCTTCGCCGCGGCGCGGATCATCGCCGGGCCGCCGATGTCGATATTCTCGATCGTCTCGTTGTAGCCTGCGCCGCGGGCCACCGTCTCCTCGAACGGGTAGAGGTTGACCACCAGCAGGTCGATGGGCGCGATGTCGTGCTCCTCCATCGCGGCGCGGTGCTCCGGCACGTCGCGCAGCGCGAGAAGCCCGCCATGCACCGCCGGGTGCAGCGTCTTGACGCGCCCGTCCATCATCTCGGCGAAACCGGTGAGGTCGGACACGTCCCGCACGGCAAGCCCCGCCTGCCGCAGCGTCGCCGCGCTGCCGCCGGTGGACACGAGCTCGACGCCCCGTGCCGCGAGCGCCTTTCCGAGCTCCGCGAGGCCCGTCTTGTCGGAGACGGACAGCAGCGCGCGGCGGACGGGAACGAGATCGGGCATGGGCTGGGGGCCTTTCCTGTCGGGAAAACGGGTCTCAGGGTTCGTATTCGGGCATGGCGTGGACCAGGTCGCGGACGGCCGTCGCGGTCTCCTGGGTCTTGGCCACGGACCATCGCACGCGCGTCGCATACTCGAAAGCGCGGCCGGACAAAACGATCTGTTGCGCGGCGCGCGGCCGCAACCGGCCACGCTCGAGGTAGACGCCCCGTTCGAGCGACAGCCGCGCCGCGCCGTCGTGGCGAAACACCCAGATCTCTCCCGAGGGCGCTGCGAGCGAGACCGCGGCCCCCCCCATGTCGAGCTCGGCGTCCACCTCCGGGTGCAGGTGGAACCGGATCTGGTAGGACAGGCCGCGCAGCCTGGCGGCGTCGAGCGCGGCATCGAAGCGTCGCTTGTCGTGGGCTTCGAGCGCGAGCAGCAGATCCTCGCCCGAAAGCCCGCGCCCGTCGAGCGACAGGGCCAGCATCCGCGCATGGGTCACTCCCCAGCCCGGGCGGTACCCGTCATGCGCGCCCTCGAAACGATGCGCCTCGGCGTCCCGGTCGAGGTCCGCCGGGACGTCGGTGGGCGCCGCTTCAAGCATCTCGCGCCGCATGCCCGCCACGAGCACGGGCTTTCCGAGCCGTGCGCTCGACCGGCCTTCGAGGCAAAGCGTGGAATGGGAGGGCGTGGCGCGGCCCGCCCGCCGCCACTCCGCGCCGAAGCTGCCCCCCGCGCCGCAGTTGACGATGACGGGCCGGCGTCCGGAGGTCAGTTCGAAGGCGAGGGTCGAGGCATGGGCGTCGAAAGAGCCGCGGCCCCCGGGCGGGCGGGCCGCGTCCACGATCAGGGTCGTGCGGCCGGCGCGCAGCCGCGCATATCCCATGGCCAGCCCCGCGGGCGGCCTGCGCCGCGCGTCCGTCGCCGCGCGCGCCTGGTCCAGCCGGCCCTCCACCCCCCGCCCGCCACCGTGAAAGCGCGGCAGGCCGCCGTCGGCATGGCGCAGACCGCGCAGCGTCGGGGCCACCCGCGCGATCGCCGAGGCCAGCTCCGGCCCCGGATCGCGGCCCGCGTCGCGCAGCACGGCGACGATCCAGGTGAGAAGCGTCAGCACCTCCATCAGCTCTTCGGGGTTGCGCGTGGGAATCGCGCCGCCCGCGTCGATCTCGTCGCGGCAACCCCTCTCGAGCGCGGCGAGGCCGGCGTCGAGCCGGTGCTCCAGCCCCTCCAGCATGAGCCCGGCCAGAACGACGCCCGACACGGCCTCGAAACGCTCCAGCCCGGGCGGGGCGGCGCGCCAGCGCCGGGCGGCGAAGGCGGCCTGCACGGCGAGGGCGCGAAAGAACGCCGCCTGCGTCGCCGCGTCCCGCCCCATCGTCAGGAAGAGCGCGTGCTCTATCCAGCGCGTGAGGCGCCGCCCCGCGAGGTCCGCCGTCCATCCCGGGCCGCGCCCGGCCCCGTAGCGCCCGATCCAGTCCCAGAGCCAGTCCTGCGCCAGCGAGCGCGCCGGGGCGGTGCCGACCGCGGCCAGGTCATCGAGCCAGCCGAACCCGTGCAACTCGGCCGTGAAGGCGGGGTCGGGGGGCGCGATGCCCCAGGGCCGGGTGCCGGGCGGCGTTTCGACGAGATGGCCCGCGAACATCAGGTTCCCCGCGAGAAGCTGCCGCCCGCGCGCGACAAGCCCGAAGGTGCGCGGCTCGGGCGGGGTGCGGAACCCCGTGGCCGGCCGTGCCCGGGCCGCGCGCCACGCCGCCCAGCCGTCCAGAAGGCGCGCGCTGCGCGCCGGCCAGCCCTGCCCGTCTGCCATTCCGATCTGCCCCGGTTCCGCGCCTCTCGGGCGTGCGCGATCGCGCGCAGTATAGGCGCGTGGAAAGGCCAAGTCACCTTCGGCGACGCGCAAGGCGCGTGCCTGTCAGGCGCGGCGCAGCACTGCCATGTAGAACCCGTCCATGCCGCCCGACGCCGCCCAGTAGTCGGGGCGCAGACGCAGCCCGCCCTCGGCGCTTCGCCAGGCCGGGTCGAGGACCGGGCGATCCAGCGCCGCCCGGTCCGCGACCAGCCCGGGATGACGGGCGAGGGCCGCGGTGACCTGCCCCTCGCCCTCTTCGGGCAGAAGCGAACAGGTGCAGAAGACGAGGCGCCCCCCGGGGGCGAGCCGGGTCAGGGCGTGATCCAGCATCTCGGCCTGAAGCGCGACGAGCGCGTCGATGCCCGAGCCGTCCCGCACATGGGGCAGGTCGGGATGGCGGCGGATCGTGCCCGTGGCCGAACAGGGCGCGTCCAGAAGCACCGCGTCGTAGGGTCCGCCGGCGTGGGCGCGCGCGTCTTCGGCGCAGAGCGTGGCCGACAGACCGGTACGCGCGAGGTTGCTGGCCACCCGCGCGAGGCGCTCTGGCGACATGTCGACCGCGGTCACCTCGGCCCCGGCCGCGGCAAGCTGAAGCGCCTTGCCCCCCGGCGCGGCGCAGAGGTCCAGCACCCGCTCGCCGGGCCGGGGCGCGAGAAGGCGGACCGGCAGCGCGGCCGCCGCGTCCTGAACCCACCAGTCGCCTTCCGCGTAGCCGGGCAGGGCCGAGACCCGGGCGTTGCCCGACACCCGCACCGAGCCGGTGGGCAGCAGCTCCGCGGCGAGCCGCGCGGCCAGATCGCGCGGATCGCCCCGCGCCGTCAGGTCGAGCGGCGCGCCGGCGAGATGCGCGGCCTCCATCGCCGCCACCGCGTCGGCGCCCCATGCGTCCAGAAGCGGATCGCGAAGCCATGCCGGCAGCTCGGGCACGGGCAGCGCGTCCCAGCGGCCCGGCGCCTCGGTCGCCATCTTGCGCAGCACGGCGTTCACCATCCCGCGTGCGGGCGCGGCCTTGCGGCCCAGCGTGCCCACGATCGTCACCCAGTCGTTCACCGCGCCATGCGCGGCCGCCCCCCTGGCAAGTTCCGTCGTGCCGAGCCGAAGCGCGTTGCGCACGATCCGGGGCGGCGCGCGGCGCAGATGCGGCGCAAGCAGCGCGTCGGCCCGGGCAAGCCCGCGCAGCGTGTCGCGGGCGAGACGAAGCGCACGCGCGCGATCGGGCGGCGCAAGCTGCGCGATGCGGCCATCGGCCTCGGACAGCGTCTGCGCCTCGCCGGTCACGGCGTCGAGCAGCGCGAGCGCGCCGCGCCGGGCGGCGCGTCCGTGCCCCGGATCGGGCGCGACGGGATCGGGCGCGGTGGCTGTCATGGGGGCCTCGGCTTGGCGGTGGCGAAGGCGCGGTCTATATCAGCGGCGAGACCGCGAGGGAAGAAGATGGCCGACGACACGCCCGAAACAACCGCAGACCACGCGCGGCGCGACCTTCCGCCCGCCGCGCAGCGCGCCCTGGCCGAGGCCGAGGAGCGCCGCCGAAAGGCGAAATCCCTGGAGCTTCCGCCCGAGCTCGGGGGCCGCGACGGCCCCGAGCCCGTGCGCTACGGCGACTGGGAGCGCAAGGGGCTGGCGATCGACTTCTGAAACGTCCAGCCCGGCGCGTGCAGGGCTGGGCGCGCGCGCGCCGCTCTGATAGCGAGCGTTTCGACGACGCGGCGAGGATGACGGAAATGACAGGCAGACCCGTTCGGGTAGCGATCAACGGCTTCGGGCGCATCGGGCGCACGCTCATGCGCCTGATCTTGTCGGAGGCGCGCGACATCGAGCTTGTCCTGGTGAACGACATCGCCGAGCCCGATCTCATGGCCTATCTTTTCGGGTATGACAGCGTCTTCGGGCCGTGGCCCGAGCCGGTGACGGCCCGCAACGGCGCCTTGCAGGCCGGCCGCCACAGCATTCCGCTGCACCAGGCGGAGGATCTGCGCGCGCTCGACCTGTCCGGCGTCGACGTGGTGCTGGAATGCACCGGGCTTGCCACATCCCGGCCCGTGGCCGAGGCGGGCCTCGATGCCGGGGCGCGGCGGGTGCTGATCTCGGGTCCGTCGCCCGCGGCGGACGTCACGCTCGTGCTGGGTGCCAACGACGAGCGGCTGGCCGGGCAGCCCGTCGTCTCCAACGCGTCCTGCACGACGAACGCGCTCGCCCCGCTGCTGCGACTCCTAGACGCCAGCTGGGGCGTGGAGAGCGGGCAGATGACCACGGTGCATTGCTACACGGGCAGCCAGCCCACCGTGGACAAGCCCCGCGGCACGCCGGAACGCTCGCGCGCCGCCGCGCTGTCGATGGTCCCCACCACGACAAGCGCGGGCGCGCTCATCGGCGAGGTGCTGCCATCCCTCCGGGGCCGGGTGGAGGCGCGGGCGCTGCGTGTGCCCACGGCGAGCGTCTCGTCCATCGACCTGACGGTAAGACTGAGACGTCCGGCCCCGCCCGAGGACGTCAACGCGGCGCTGCGGGATGCGGCCGAAGGCTCAGATGTCTTCGGCTGGATCGAGGTGCCACTCGTCTCCACCGACCTGCGCGGACGGTGCGAGTCCATCATCATGAGCGGGCCGGGCACGTCCGTCGCCGGCGATCTGACCCGGCTTTTCGGGTGGTACGACAACGAGTGGGGCTTCTCTTGCCGGATGCTGGACATGGCACGCCGGATGGCGGCCGAGGGGTGACGACCCTCAGCGAACGCGGAAATCCGCGTGGTCGCCCTGCCCCTGATCGGCGGTGAAGCGTACGGTGTTTCCGCTCATCTCGACGGTCTGGCAATTGTAGCCCAGGTCCCGTTCGCCCCAGTAGAGGTCGCGGCAGAACAACCCGCTCTGCCATTTCCAGGCGCCCCTGACCTCGCGCAGCGCGCCGGTGCCGCGGATGGCGCCGTCGGGCTCGACCTGGAGGCGGACGAGCGGGCGGGTGAGTTCCTTGCCCACGACGAGGTCCATGAACTGGGACCGGTCGGTGATCTGCGCGAAATCCGCCCGGACCGGAAGCGTCCCGAGGACGAGCGCGAGCGTGGCTGCAACAAGTATACGCATGGTCGGCATCCTCTTCGTTTGAAGGGGATTACGGTGTTACAGCCGGGCCGGATCAGTCTTTGCGTTCCTCCGCGAGGCCCAGCACGTCGATCATGTCGTATTCGCCCGGCCCCTTGTCCAGACCCCAGAGCGCCGCGCGAAGCGCGCCCCGCGCGAACACGGACCGGTCGCTGGCCACGTGGCGCAGCGAGACGCGCTCGCCTTCGCCGGCGAAGATCACCTCGTGCTCGCCCACGATGTCCCCGCCGCGCACGGCGTGAAACCCGATGGCCCCGCGCCTGCGCGCACCGGTCATCCCGTCGCGGGCACGGTCCGCCACCTCCGACACGGCGACCCCGCGGCCCTCTGCCGCCGCCGCGCCCAGCATCAGCGCGGTGCCCGAGGGCGCGTCGGCCTTGTGGCGGTGGTGCGCCTCGACGATCTCGATGTCGTAATCGTCGTCGAGCGCCTCCGCGACCTTGCGGGCCAGCAGCGTCAGAAGATTGACGCCAAGGCTCATGTTGCCGGCACGCACCATCGTCGCGTGGCGCGCCGCGGCGCGCAGTTTCGCGAGATGCGCGTCGTCGAATCCGGTGGTCCCGACCACGTGAACGAGGCGCGCCTGCGCGGCGATCTCGGCGAAGGCGACAGTGGCGTCGGGGCTGGTGAAATCGAGAACCGCGCGCGCGGACGCGAAGGCCTCCAGCGGATCCTCGCTCACCGTGACGCCGAGGGGCGCACCGCCCATCGCCTCGCCCAGGTCGCACCCGATCCAGGGGTGTCCCGGCCGTTCCACCGCGCCGGACAGGCGCGCGCGCTCCGAGTCGCGCACCGTTTGAACCAGCATCCGTCCCATGCGCCCCGAGGCGCCTGTCACCACGATCCCCGGCAGATCGGCCATCCCGTATTCCTCCCGACAAGGCGCGGCCTCCTTAGCGCCTCCGGCACCGCTTGGCAAAGCCCGCGGGAGGGCATATCTGTCGGCCATGTCGCGATCCCGCAATCATGCCGAACAGGGCCCCAGCCAGCGCCAGCTTCGCGTCGGGGAACTGATCCGGCGCACCCTTTCCGACGTTCTGAACCGTGGCGATATCCACGACCCGGAGCTCAACCGGCTGTCGCTGACCGTCGCGGAGGTGCGGGCTTCGCCCGACCTGAAGGTGGCGACCGTCTACGTCATGCCGCTTGGCGGGCGCGGACAGGAAGACGCCATCGCGCTTCTGGACCGCAACCGTGGCGAATTGCGGCGCGCCGTGTCGCGCGAGCTCACGCTGAAATACGCGCCGGAGCTGCGCTTCGTGATCGACGAGACATTCGACAGGATGGACGAGACGCGGCGCCTTTTCGAGCAGCCCTCGGTGCGGCGGGATCTGGAAGAGTGATCCGCGGCCTTGCCGCGCTCGCCTTTACGCTGGCTCTCGCCGGCGGGGCACACGGCGTGGAATGCCGGGATCTGACGCATGACGGCATCCCCTACACGGTCTGCGAGGTGGATCCGGCGCGGGAAGAGCTGAGGCTCTTTCACGCCGGCGCGGATGGCGTGCCCTACGGGCATTTCTCGACGCTGGAGCGTGCGCTGGGCGCGCGCGGACGGCATCTCGCCTTCGCCATGAACGCGGGCATGTATCACCAGGACCGCGCGCCCGTCGGCCTTTACGTCGAGGACGGCGAGCAGACGATGTCTCTCGTCACATCGGCCGGACCGGGCAATTTCGGGCTTCTGCCGAACGGCGTTCTGTGCATAGAGGCCGCACGCGCGCGGGTGATCGAGACCCGGCGCTTCGCCGAGACCGGGCCGGAGTGTCGCCACGCCACGCAATCGGGCCCCATGCTGGTGATTGACGGCGCGCTGCACCCCAGGTTTCTCGCCGACAGCACGTCGCGCTTCATGCGCAACGGCGTCGGCGCGACCGAGGCGGGAGACCGCGTCGTCTTCGCCATCTCGGGGCGCCCCGTCACCTTTCACGAGTTCGGGCGGCTCTTCCGAGACCGCCTGGGCCTGCCCCAGGCGCTTTACCTCGACGGCAACGTCTCGCGCCTGTACGCCCCCGGGCTTGGTCGCTCCGACCTTGGAAGATGGATGGGTCCGATCGTGGCCGTCGTGGAGCCGGCCGCCGATTGAGCGGGCGCGGCCCGCCGCCCTCGTATCGAATCTGCGGCCGCTGCCCCGGAGCGCCTCGCACGCGAGCCGATGCGGCAGCCCCGCCGCGCGCCCGGCTGCGGGCGCGGCGGCGCGCTTACCACGTCGTCGGACCCTTTTCCGCGAACTGGTGGACGAGGAAATCGATGAAGGCGCGCACCTTGGGCTGGGTGAAGCGGCCCGGCGGGTAGACGGCGTAGATGCCGTGGGATTCCACCGGCAGATCGGGGATCGCGTCCTCGACCAGCCCCTGCGCCATCGCGTCGGCATAAAGATAGGACGGCAGGTAGGCGATCCCGAGCCCGGCGATGCAGGCGTTCAGAAGCGACTGCCCGTCATTCACCGAAAGCCAGCCCGCGGTGCGCACCTGGCGCTTTTCGCCCGAGGGTGCGGTCACGCGCCAGACACTGCCCGAGGACTGGCTCGAATAGTGCAGGAGCTTGTGCTCGTTCAGGTCGTCGATCCGCTGCGGGCGTCCGAATTTCTGGAAGTAGGACGGCGAGCCGATCATGCGCTTGGTCGTTTCCGTGAGCTTGCGCGCCCGCAGGCTCGAGTCTTCCAGTTCGCCGATCCGCACCGCCATGTCGAAGCCTTCGGAAATCAGCTCCACGTAGCGGTTGCTCAGAACCATGTTGACCGTGATGTCGGGAAATTCCTGAAGGAAGTCCCCGAGCACGGGAGAGAGATGGTTCACACCGAAATCGGTGGCCACCGAGACCCGCAGCAGCCCCGACGGGGCCGACTGCATCGAGGTCACCAGCGCGTCGGCCTCGCCGGCGTCGTTGAGCACGCGCCGCGCGCGGTCATAGTAGACAAGCCCGATCTCCGTCGGGCTGACCCGGCGCGTCGTGCGGTTGAGAAGACGCGCCCCCAGACGCGCTTCCAGCGACGAAACATGCTTGGAGACGGCGGATTTAGAAATCCCCAGCTTCTTCGCCGCGTCCGTGAACCCCCCCTGGTCCACGACGGTGGCGAACGCCTCCATTTCCGTGAGCCGATCCATACGATTTACCCTTTCAACACTATATTTGGCAGCAGGGTCGGGTATCGGTGGAAAATCCGGCGGTTTTTGGACTCTGGGCCGACAATACGGCGGTTTGAGTGTGCCAGTTCAACGGTAGGAAACGATCAAACCTGCGACATTCAACTCAGAGGTGTAATCGCCGCCTCGAGGATCGCATCGGCATGAAGCGCGGTCGTGTCGAAAAGGGGAAGGTCCGTGTCGCCCGGGCCGATCAGCAGGCCGATCTCGGTGCAGCCCAGGATGACCCCGTCCGCGCCCGCCCGGGCGGCGTCTTCGATGGCGGCCACGTAGCGCGCCCGGGACCCGGGGCGCACTTGGCCGCGGCAAAGCTCCTCGTAGATCACGCTGTGCACCTCCGAGCGCGCGGGCTCGGGCGGGATCGCGGTTTCGACCCCAAGCTCGGTGAGGCGGCCGCGGTAGAAATCCTGCTCCATCGTGTAGCGCGTGGCCAGAAGGAGCGGCCGTTTGCAGCCCGCATGGCGCACCGCCGCGGCCGTGGCGTCGGCGATATGGACGAGCGGCACGCGCACCGCGCCGGCTACCTCGCCCGCGACCTTGTGCATGGTGTTGGTGCAGCCCGCCCCGGCCGCCTCCAGGCGCCGCGCGATCGCGGCGAGCTCCTCTCCCGCCCGCGCCCAGTCGCCGTCGGCCTGCATCCGCTCGATCCGGGCGAAATCCACGGACCAGAGGAGGATCTCCGCCGAGTGCAGGCCGCCGAACCGCTCGCGCGCGCGCTCGTTCGGGAGGCGGTAATAGACCGCCGTGCTTTCCCAGCTCATCCCGCCGATGAGACCTATGGGCCGCATCAGAGCGCCGCCGCGAGCCGCGTGCCCTGGTCGATGGCGCGCTTGGCGTCGAGTTCCGCGGCCACGTCCGCGCCGCCGATCACATGCGCGCGAACGCCCGATGCCTCGAGCGCCTCGGCAAGGGCGCGCTCGCTCTCCTGCCCGGCGCAAAGAACGATGGTGTCGGCCTCGATGCGGGTGGGCCGCTCGCGCGCCTCCCCGAAGGAGACATGCAGGCCGCCCGCGTCGATGCCCTCGTAGTTGACGCCCGAGAGCATCTCGACGCCCTTCATCCTGAGGCTCGCGCGGTGAATCCAGCCCGTCGTCTTGCCGAGGCGGCGGCCCGGCTTTTCCGCCTTGCGCTGCAGCAGCGTGACCTTCCGCGCCGCGGGGTGCGGATGCGGCTCGGCCAGGCCGCCGCGGCGGTCCTCCGGGTCGCCGACGCCCCATTCCTCGCGCCAGAGGGCAAGGTTCTCGGTGGGGCTTTCACCCGCGTGGACGAGGAACTCGGCGACGTCGAAGCCGATGCCGCCCGCGCCCACGACAGCCACGCGCGGCCCGACCTCGGCGCCGCGCAACACCTCGGCGTAGCCCAGCACGTTGGGCCCGTCCTGTCCCGGGATGCCCGGATCGCGGGGATTGACCCCGGTGGCCACGATCACCTCGTCGAAGGCGGCGAGATCGGCCGCCGTCGCCGCCTTGCCCAGCCGAAGCGCGACGCCGTGCACGTCGAGCATCCGCGCATACCAGTCCACGAGGCCGTGGAACTCTTCCTTGCCGGGGATCACCCGCGCCAGGTTGAGCTGCCCGCCGATCACCGCGTCCCGCTCGAACAGCGTGACATCGTGGCCCCGCTCCGCCGCGGTGATCGCCGCGGAGAGCCCCGCGGGCCCGGCGCCCACGACCGCGACGCGCTTCGGGGCTGCGGCGGGCGCGATCACCAGCTCGGTCTCGTGGCAAGCGCGCGGGTTCACGAGGCAGGAGGAGACCTTGAGGCTGAAGGTGTGGTCGAGGCAGGCTTGGTTGCAGGCGATGCAGGGCGCGATCTCGTCGGCGCGCCCCTCGGCGGACTTCTTCACGAAATGCGCGTCCGCGAGGAAGGGCCGGGCCATGCTCACCAAATCGGCGCAGCCTTCGGCCAGCACCTTCTCGGCCACCTCCGGCGTGTTGATCCGGTTCGACGTCACCAGCGGCACGCCGACCTTGCCCATGAGCTTCTTCGTCACCCAGGCGAAACCGGCGCGCGGCACCGAGGTGGCGATGGTGGGCACCCGAGCCTCGTGCCAGCCGATGCCGGTGTTGATGATGTCGGCGCCGGCCTCCTCCACCGCGCGGGCGAGTTCGACCACCTCCTCGTGGGTGGAGCCCTCGGGCACGAGGTCGATCATCGAGAGCCGGTAGATCACGATGAAGTCGCGCCCCACGGCCGCGCGCACGCGGCGCAGGATCTCCACCGGCAGGCGCATCCGGTTCTCGTAGGGCCCGCCCCAGCGATCGGTGCGCTTGTTGGTGTGGGTGACGAGGAACTGGTTGATGAAATAGCCCTCGCTTCCCATGATCTCGACGCCGTCGTAGCCCGCCTCCCGCGCCCGCGCGGCGGTGGCGGCGAAGTCGGCGATCTGCTTCTCGATGCCCGCCTCGTCGAGCTCGCGCGGGACGAAGGGAGAGATGGGCGACTTGATCGCGCTCGGCGCCACGCAGTCCTTGCCGTAGGCGTAGCGGCCGGCATGCAGGATCTGCATCGCGATCCGGCCGCCCGCCTCGTGGACGCCCTCGGTCACGATCCGGTGGTGGGCCACGTCCTCGTCGCTGGCCAGCGCCGAGGCGCCGGGAAAGACCGCGCCCTCCGGGTTGGGGGCGATGCCGCCCGTCACCATGAGGCCCACGCCCCCGCGGGCCCGCTCGGCGTAGAACTCCGCGATACGGTTCCAGTCGCCGAGCTCCTCGAGGTTGGTGTGCATGGAGCCCATGAGCACCCGGTTGGGAAGCTGCGTGAAGCCCAGGTCCAGCGGTTCCAGAAGTCTCGGATAGGCGGTCATCGGCGGGTCCTCCTCACACGGGGTCAACCTGCCTCCGGGCGCGGGGGATGTCACCCGAGAACGCGGCGTCACGCCGCCCCCTCAGTCCCCGAGATAGGCCCGCAGCGCGGGCGGCGGCGCGGCGAGGATCTCCGCCGTGGGCACCGGCGCGGCGGCCCGGCCCTCCGCGACCAGCAGGATGTCGTCCGCGATGCGACGGGCGTCCGCGGGGGCGTGGCTGACCAGAAGGACGGTCGCGCCGGTTTCCTCCGCGATCTCGCGGACGAGGTCGAGCATTCCGCCGCGCAGGGCGGGGCCGAGCGCGGAAAAGGGCTCGTCCAGCAGCAGAAGCGGCTTCGATTGCAAGAGCGCCCGGGCCAGCGCCACGCGCCCCTGCTGGCCGCCCGAAAGCTGCGCCGGGCGCCGTTCGCCGAGCCCGGAAAGGCCCACCCGGTCGAGCGCCCGTTCCACCTCCGCGGCCTCGGCTCGCGAGAGCCGCGCCCGCGGCGTGAGGGCAAGCGCCACGTTCTGGGCGGCCGTGAGATGGGGAAAGAGATTCGCCTCCTGGAAGAGCATGGCGACGGGCCGCCGGGCCGGGGGCAGGCCGGTGATGTCGCGCCCGTCCCAGAGCACGCGCCCGGCGCTCGGCGGGAAGAACCCCGCGATCACGTTGAGCAGGGTGGACTTGCCCGCGCCGGAAGGGCCGATCACGCCCACGATGCGGCCCACCGGGACGGTAAGATCCGCCTCCAGCCGGAACGTGTCCTGCGTGACGACAAGCCGCTCAAGCGCGAGCATCGATACGCCCCCCGCGGTCGAAGGCCCAGAAGAGCGCGAGGCTGAGCAGCAGCAAAAGAAGCGCGGCGCCGGCCGCGTCCGACGTGCGGTAGGCCCCCATGAGCCGATACATCTGCAAGGGCAGCGTCGCGCGCTCCGGGTCGGCGAAGAGCGCGATCACGCCGAGATCCCCCATGGAGAGCGCCGCGGCGAGCCCCGCCGCGAAACCGAGCGGGCGGCGCAGCCGAGGCAGCGCGACCCGCGTCCAGAACCGCCGCCCGGTCAGGCCGAGCGACAGGCAGAGGCGGCCGTAATCGGCCCGCACCGCCTCGAGCTCGGGGCGGATCGCGCGCAGCGCGAAGGGCAGCGCCATCAGCGCGTTGACGAGGGCGGTCACCGGAAGCGCCGCGTCGCCCGGCGCGGCCACGGGTCGGAGGATCAGGAAAAGGCCGGTCCCGAGCACGAGCGGCGAGACGGCGATGGCGAGCACCGCCAGCAACTCGCCCCGCCGGCTCGCCAGCGCGAGGGCGAGCGCGATGGCGAGCGCGGTGGAGACGAGCGCGACGGCGACAGAGCGCCCCGCCGCCGTCCACACGCTGCCCGGCAGCCGCGCCAGCCCCGGCACCCCGTCGATCACGATCATGGCGAGCGGCACCAGCAGGAAACCGGCGGCCGCCCCGATCCACAGCGCGTCCTGCACCCGCAGACCCGGGCGGTCGGCGTCCCAGCGCGGCACCACCCGGTCCAGCCCGGCGCCCATGGCCGGCGGCAGGGCGAGGCGCGCGGCGAGCATCGCCGCGCCGCCCGCGAGCGCCAGCTGGACGAGCGCGAGGGCCGCCGCCTTGCCGAGATCGAACTCGAAGCGGAACGCCTGGTAGATGGCGAGTTCCACGGTGGTGGCCGCCGGCCCGCCCCCGAGGATCAGCGCCACGGCGAAGCTGGACAGGCAGATGACGAAGATCACCACCGCCACGCCGGGCAGCACGCGCACCAGCATGGGAAGCTCGAGCAGGCGGAACACAGTCCCCGGCGGCAGGGCGAGCGCGGCGGCGAGGCGGAACCGCTCGCCCGGGATGGCGAGCCAGCCCTGAAGCAGAAGCCGCGTGGCCAGCGGCAGGTTGAAGAAGACATGGGCGAGCACCACGCCGTGCAGGCCGTAGATCGACAGCGGCTCCTGCCCCGCGAGGTCCAGCAGGTTGCTGGCGATGCCGTTGCGCCCGAACACGGCGAGAAGCCCGAAGACGGCCACCACCACCGGCAGGATGAAGGGCGCGCCCAGCAGCGTGACGAGCGCGCCGCGCCCCGGGAACCGGCGGCGCGCCAGCGCCCGCGCCACGGGCACGGCGAGCGCGGCCGACAGAAGCGCCGAGAGCGCGGCCTGGGTGAGCGAGAAACGCACCGCGGCCCAGTCGCCCGGGCCGAGCCGCCCCGCCGCGCCAGCGGTCCAGATCACCGCGATCACGGGGGCGAGGACGAGCGCGGCGACGAAAAGCGCCGCGCCCGCCGCCGCCCAGGGCGGCGCGCCTAGCGCGCCAGCGCCGCGCGCCATTCCTCGAGCGCCGGGCCGCGAAGCGCCGCGGCCTCCGCCGGCGGCAGCAGAAGGGCCGTCTCGGGCGCGATCAGCGTCTCGAAGCCCTCGGGCAGACCCTCGGGCGGGATGACCGCCGGGTACATCCAGTTCGTGGTCGGGATCACGGACTGGAAGCCGGGACCGGTCATGAACTCGAGGAACTGCCGGGCGAGGTCGGGCTGCTCGGTGCCGGCGAGCATGCCCGCCACCTCGACCTGCATGTAGTGCCCCTCCTCGAAGGGCGCGGCGGCCTTGGAGGGATCGTCCTCGGCGATCAGGTGATAGGCCGGGGAGGTGGTGTAGGAGAGGACCATGTCCGCCTCGCCGTCGAGGAAGAGCCCGTAGGCCTCCGACCAGCCGGGCGTGACGGTGACCACGTTGTCGGAGAGCCCTTCCCAGATCGTGCCCGCCTCGTCGCCATAGGCCGCCTTCACCCACATCAGAAGCCCGAGGCCGGGCGTGGAGGAGCGCGGATCCTGGATCAGGATGTCGAGATCGCTTTCCGCCAGCGCGCGGAAAGAGGTCGGCGCGTCGAGGCCCGCCTCGTGGACGAAGGCGAAATAGCCCCAGTCGAAGGGCAGGAAATGCGGATCGTCCCACGCCACCGGCAGGTCGAATTCCGCCGCGATCCCGTGCTCGGCGAAAAGTCCCGTCTCGCGGGCGGCATGGGTCAGGTTCGTGTCGAGTCCCAGCACCACGTCGGCCTGCGTCCTCTCGCCCTCGAGCCGCAGCCGGGACAGGAGCGCGGCGCCGTCGCCCGCGCCCACGAAGCGCAGGTCGCAGCCGCAAACCTCCTCGAAGGCCGTCTCGATCTGCGGGCCGGGGCCCCAGTCGGAGACGAAGCTGTCATAGGTGTAGACGGTGAGTTCGGGGGTCTGGCCCGCCGCGCCCGTGGCGGCGGCGACGAGACCCGTGGCAATCATCGAAGCGCGCATCGTCTTGCTCCTTTCTTGCGACGGGCGGAGCAAGTCAGGGGAGGCGGGCGATCTGCCCCGTTGGTCCTGTCCCTTCCCTCCGCCGGTCCTAACCGGTTCAGGTTCAACGGGTTCGCCGTCCGGCATCTCAGGCCCGCGCGCGTGCGGGCCACCCCGAGGTGAGCGTGACGTTAGACCGCCGCCCTTGGCCCTTCAAGGCGAAACCGCTTGAGAGGAGGGGGTGCGCGGGCTAGACCGCCCAGTCAGGAGGACCATCTCGCATGAGCCTGAACAGCTTCGGCCACGTCTTTCGCGTGACCACCTGGGGCGAAAGCCACGGCCCCGCCCTCGGTGCCGTGGTGGACGGCTGCCCGCCCGGCGTCGCGCTCGACGAGGCCGCGCTCCAGCTCTGGCTCGACCGGCGCAAGCCGGGACAAAGCCGGTACGTGACCCAGCGGCGGGAGCCCGACGCGGTGGAGATCCTGTCGGGCGTCTTCGAGGGGCAGAGCACCGGCACCCCGATCCAGCTTCTGATCCGCAACGCCGACCAGCGCTCCAAGGACTATTCCGAGATCGCCAAGACCTTCCGCCCCGGCCATGCCGACATCGCCTACTGGCAGAAATACGGCATCCGCGACTATCGTGGCGGCGGGCGCTCCTCCGCGCGGGAGACGGCGGCGCGGGTCGCCGCCGGCGGCGTGGCGCGCGCCGCGCTGGCCGCGCTGGCGCCGGGCCTGGAAATCCGGGGCTACATGACCCGCATCGGCCCGCACGCCATCGACCGCGCGCGCTTCGACGCGGCGGTGATCGACGGGAACCCCTTCTGGTGCCCCGACCCGCAGGCCGCCGAGGACTGGGCTGCCTATCTCGACGCTCTGCGCAAGTCCGGCGACAGCGCGGGCGCCGTGATCGAGGTGGTCGCGTCGGGCGTGCCGCCCGGCCTCGGTGCACCGGTCTACGGCAAGCTCGACACCGATCTCGCCGCCGCGATGATGAGCATCAACGCCGTGAAGGGCGTGGAGATCGGCGAGGGCATGGCGGCGGCCGAACTGACCGGCAGCCAGAACGCCGACGAGATATTCATGGGCAATGACGGCGAGCCGGTCTATTCCTCCAACCACGCGGGCGGGGTGCTGGGCGGCATCTCCACCGGGCAGGAGGTCGTGGTGCGCTTCGCGGTGAAGCCCACCTCGTCGATCCTGACGCCGCGGCGCACCGTCACCCTCTCGGGCGAGGCGACCGAGATCGTCACCAAGGGCCGCCACGATCCCTGCGTCGGCATCCGCGCGGTGCCGGTGGGCGAGGCGATGATGGCCTGCGTCCTGCTCGATCACCTGCTTCTCGACCGTGCGCAGACCGGCGGCGCGCGGGGGCCGATTGGCTAGACCCCGTGCTCGACATCCTGGCGATCACCTTTCCCATCTTCGCGCTGGTGGGGCTCGGATACGGCTCGGTGCGCTTCGGGGCCTTCCGCCCCGAGGACATGCGCGTTCTGGGCCTTTTCGTGATGAACGTGGCGCTGCCCGCGCTGCTCTTTTCCGCGGTGGCGGGCCGCAAGCTCACCGAAAGCGTGAGCCCCAACTACATGGCGGTCTTTCTCGCGGGCGGGCTGGCCACCATCGCGCTGGCCTGGACCTGGCACACGCTGCGCGGCACAGGCCCGGCGCGCAAGGCCATCGCGGTGATGGGGTCGAGCTGTCCGAACTCGGGCTATGTGGGCTACCCGCTGATGCTGCTGCTGCTGCCGGAGGACGCGGGGCTCATCCTCGCGATGAACCTCGTGGTCGAGAATTTCGTGCTCATTCCCCTCACGCTGTTGTTGCTGGAAGGCTCGCGCCCCTCGCATGTCGGCAGCATCTGGCCGCGGCTGAAGGCCCTCATCTGGGGCGTGGTGCGGCGGCCCATGGTGCTGGGGCTGCTCGCAGGGCTCGCGGTGTCGCTGGCCGGGCTCTCGGTGCCCTCCGGCGTGGCGCGGCTGCTCGACCTTCTGGCGTCCTCCACCGGGGCGATCGCGCTTTTCGTGATAGGCGGCTCGCTCGTCGGGCTGCCGGTGCGCGGCAACCGGATGCTCGCCGCGGAAATCGTCGCCGGAAAGCTCCTGCTGCATCCGGCGATGACGGCGCTCGCGCTGGTGGTGCTGCCGCTCATCGGGTTCCACGTCGCCGACCCGGATCTCCGCCTCGCCGTCGTGCTGTCGGCGGCCATGCCGATGTTCGGGATCTACGCGCTCTTCGCCCAGGATTACGGCCACGAGGGCATCGCCTCGCTCGCGCTCCTCGGCGCCACGACGGGCGCCTTCTTCACGCTGACGGTTCTTCTGGCGATCCTCGGCTAGCCGCGCCGCGCCGCGGCCGGCACGCGCTGCTGGCGCGACAGTTGCACCGCCAGGATGCCGAAGGCGATCACGGTGACGCCCACGATATCGAGCGGACCGAGCGCCTCGCCCAGCAGAAGCGCCGCGATCGCCACGCCGAGAAACGGGTTGAGAAAGTGGAAGGTGGCCGCCTTCACCGCGCCCACGCGATCCACCAGCAGGAACCACACCAGCGTGGCGGCGAGGCCCGGGACGAGGATCGTGTAGGCGTAGGCCAGCCCCAGCCGCCACGACCAGTCGACCTCGATCGTCTCCAGCATGGCCGCGGGCACGGCCAGTGCCGCCGAGCCCACGAGCATCTGAAGCCCGACGACCATCAGGAAGTTGCCCCCCGACGAGGCGCCCCGCACCGAGAGCGTCGCCACGGTCAGCGCCCCCACCCCGACGACGCAAAGGGCCAGGCCGTAGGGATCGACCCCGCCCTGGAAGCGTGCGCCCATGATGAGCGTGACGCCCACGAAACCCGCCACGAGGCCGGCGAGGCCGAGCGGCCGGATCCGCTCGCCGAGGAAGACCCGCCCGGACAGCGCCACCAGAAGCGGCATGGTCGAGGCGATGATCGCGGCGAGCGAGGCCTCCACCGTCTGCATGGCGATCCAGTAAAGCCCCAGGTAGAGCGCGTTCTGGCAGACGCCGAAAACGACGGTGGCGCGCCACTGCGCCGGCGTCAGCCGCCAGGACTGCCCGAGATACCGGGCCACGGCGACGCCGATCAGACCCGAGATCAGGAACCGCAGCGAAAGCGACGAAAGCGGCGGCGCCGAGGCCACGATGATCCGCGCCGCACTGAAGGCCGAGGACCACATCACCGCGAAGGCCAGCCCCAGAACGATCGCGCGAATGTCCAAGCCGCCGGCCCCCTCCCATCGCGGGCGAAAGCATTCCGGAAGGAAGCCTCGCAAACCCCGCGCCATGCCCGCCCGGCCTGCCGTGGGACAGGCCGGTCCCACGCATGTGCCACGGGGGCGCGGCAAAGAAAAGGGCCGCCCACGGGCGGCCCCTGTCACCCGGACGAGGCGGGCGTCAGCCGTTCGCGCTGTCCTTGAGCGCCTTGGCGATGGTGACCTTCACCTGCTTGTCGGCGGGCTTCTTGAACTGCTCGCCGGTGGCGGGGTTGCGCACCATGCGCTCGGGACGTTCGCGCAGGTAGAACTTGCCGACACCGGGAAGCGTCACCGCGCCGCCATCCGCCACCTCGCGGGTGATCAGCCCGCATACCGCGTCGAGCGCGGCGCCGGCGGTTTTCTTGTCGCTGCCCATTTCCTCGGCCAGCGCGGCCACAAGCTGGGTCTTGGTCATCGGTTTGGCCATTTCCTGGTCTCCTTCCACTGCCCGCAATCTTGGGCCTCGCTTCGATCATATAACTTCATGTGGGCAACAAACACAACAAATGGTGGCCGCATACAAGCGGGTTTAATGGTATTACGGCAACGTTTCGCGCGTTTTCCCGCTCAAAGGAAGGCCGTTTCGTCGAAACTGCGCAGTTTCCGGCTGTGGATCCGCTCCAGCGGCATCGCCGCGATGAGTTCCATCGCCCGGATCCCGATGCGCAGATGCCGCGCCACCTGGGTCTTGTAGAAGTCCGAGGCCATGCCCGGCAGCTTGAGTTCGCCGTGAAGCGGCTTGTCCGAGACGCACAGAAGCGTGCCGTAGGGCACGCGGAACCGGTAGCCGTTGGCGGCGATGGTGGCGGATTCCATGTCGAGCGCGATGGCGCGGGACTGGCTCAGCCGCTGCACCGGCCCGGTGTGCTCGCGCAGTTCCCAGTTGCGGTTGTCGACGCTGGCCACGGTGCCCGTGCGCATGATCCGCTTGAGGTCGTAGCCGGCCATCTCGGTCTCGGTGGCGGCCGCCTCCTGAAGCGCGATCTGGATCTCGGCGAGTGCCGGGATCGGCACCCAGACCGGCAGATCGTCGTCGAGCACCCGGTCCTCGCGCAGGTAGGCGTGGGCGAGGACGAAATCGCCCAGCTTCTGGTTGGTACGCAGGCCGGCGCAATGGCCCACCATGATCCAGGCACGCGGCCGCAGCACCGCGATGTGATCCGTCGCCGTCTTCGCGTTGGACGGTCCGACGCCGATGTTGACGAGCGTGACGCCCTGCCCGTCGGGCCGCTTGAGGTGATAGGCGGGCATCTGCGGCAGTTTCGGCAAGAGCGGGATCTCAGCGTCGGGGCTGGTGATCTCGACGTCGCCGGTGGCGACGAAGCTGGTGTAGCCGCTGCCGCGATCGGCGAGCTTCGCCCGCGCCACCGCCTCGAACTCCTCGACGTAGAACTGGTAGTTGGTGAACAGGACGTGGTTCTGGAAATGCGCGGGATCCGTCGCGGTGTAGTGGCGCAGCCGCGCGAGCGAATAGTCCACGCGCTGCGCCGTGAACGGCGCGAGGGGCGCGGGTTGCGCGCCGCTCGCCCAGGCGAGGCCGTTGACGATGTCGTCGTTCGTCGTGAAGAGGTCCGGAACGTCGAAGACGTCGCGCAGCGTGAAGCTCGCCGCGCCTTCCTGGGGGACGCCCAGAAGGGATTGCTGCGCCACCGCGAAATGGATCGGGATCGGCGTGTCCGAGGGGCCGATCATCACCGGCACGCCGTGGTTCTCGACGATCAGACCGATCTGCTGCCGCAGGTAGTTCGCGAAGAGGTCGGGCCGCGTCACCGTGGCGGCATAGGTTCCGGGCTCGGCGACGTGGCCGAAGCTCAGGCGGCTGTCGACTTGGGCGAAGGTGGTCGTGGTCAGCCGGATCTCGGGATAGAAGGCGCGGTAGCGCACGCCCGGATCGCCATCGCGCATCGCCACCTCGAACCGCTCGTGAAGAAAGGCGCAGGCCCCCTCGTAAAGCGCTTTCAGGTGCTCCACCGCCGCATCGGGGTCGTGGAAATCCCGTGGCGCGGGCTGGTCCGGGCTGACGACGCGCGGCGGGGAACTGTGCATGAGGGATCCTGACTGATGGGACGGTCGGGGGAACAGGGGCCAAGTTGACACCTCCGCGGGGGGCGATCAAGCTCCGCTCCGGGAGGCGCGCGATGGATTTCGAGACGGTCAGCCCCGACGCGTTCGGCCGGTCGCTGCGCGGCCTCGGCCTCAACCTGCTCGTGCGCGACGTGGCCCGCAGCGCGGCGTTCCTGCGCCACGTGTTCGGGATCGCGACCCACCGCGAGAGCGCCGATTTCGCCATCGCGGCCTATGGCGCGCAGCTCTTCCAGCTCCATGCCGACGCGACCTACGGCAGCCATCCGCTGCCCGGCCTGCTGCCCGAGGCGGGCGCGCGGGGCGCGGGGCTCGAAATCCGTCTTTACGACACCGACCCCGACATTGCCGCCGCGCGCGCCGAAGCCGCGGGCGGCGTCGTGCTCCAGCCCGCCACCGACAAGCCGCACGGGCTGCGCGAGGCCTGCATCCTGGACCTGGACGGCTACGCCTGGGTCCCGTCGCGCCCCATCCACCCTGCCAAGGAGGACACGCCATGAACGCCCCCGCATCCCGACCGAACCTCGATCACTGGACCGAGCGCTGCGACCTCGCGGCGGCGCTGCGCTGGACCGCGCGGCTCGGCATGCACGAGGCGGTGGCCAACCACTTCTCGCTTTCCGTGAACGAGGACGGCACGCGGTTCCTGATCAACCCGCAGAAGCACTTCGCCCGGGTACGCGCCTCGGATCTCCTGCTCGTGGACGCGAACGATCCCGCGACGCTGGAGCGTCCGGGCGCGCCGGACCCCACCGCCTGGGGCCTGCACGGGGCGCTGCACCGGCGCGTGCCCCATGCGCGCTGTGCCATGCACGTCCACTCGATCCACGCCACCGTGCTCGCCTGCCTGGAGGATCCGCGCCTGCCGCCCATCGACCAGAACACCGCCGCCTTTTACGACCGGACGGTGATCGACACCGGCTATGGCGGGCTGGCCTTCGAGGCGGAGGGCGAGCGCTGCGCCGGGCTTTTCGACGACCCGAAGCGCAAGGTGATGATCATGGGCAACCACGGGGTCATGGTGATCGGGGACACGGTGGCCGAGACCTTCGACCGGCTCTACTACTTCGAACGGGCGGCCGAGACCTACATCCGCGCGCTGCAGACCGGCCAGCCGCTCAAGGTGCTGTCCGACGACGTCGCCGAGACGACCGCCCGCCAGATCGAGCAGTACGAAAGCGGCGGCGAGCTGCATCTCGCGGAGCTTCGGGCGATCCTCGACGAGGAAGGCGCCGACTACGCGTCCTGACCCGGCCTCAGACGAGGCCGAGCTGGAGCGCCAGCACGCCCGCGTAGGCGGCCAGAAAGGCCGCGCCCTCGCGGCGGTCGATACGCCACCCGGTCACCCCCGCCGCGGCGAGGGCGAGAGCCGCGGCGAGCATGACCCACACGTCGCGGCCCGCGATCTCGGGCGGCACGGGAAGCGGCGTCACCATCGCCGTGACGCCCGCGATGCCGAGGATGTTGAACAGGTTGCTCCCGAGGACATTGCCGAGCGCCAGCGCGCTCTGGCGCCGCAGCGCCGCGACGACGGAGGTGGCGAGCTCGGGGAGCGAGGTGCCGACCGCCACCAGCGTGAGGCCGATCACGGTCTCGGAAACGCCGAAGCCGCGGGCGAGCACGAGGGCCGACCGCACGAGGAACTCCGCGCCGATGACGACGCCCGCGATGCCGAGCGCGGCCAGCCCGAGCCCGCGCCAGAGCCTGCCCTGGGGCGTGTCTTCTTCCGTCGCCACATCCTCCCAGCCGGTGCGCTCGGAGCGCAGCGCGTTCAGCGTGTAAAGCGCGAGCGCCACCAGAAGCGCCGCGCCGGCGAGGCGCCCGACCGTGCCGTGGAGCGCGAGCGCCGCGAGGGCGAGGCTCGCGCCCACCACCGCGGCGCCGTCGCGCAGGAAGGCGCCCCGCGACGCGGCGACCGGCGCGATGACGGCCGCGAGGCCGAGGATCAGGAGCACGTTGGCGATGTTGCTTCCGACGACGTTGCCGAGCGCGAGCCCCGGCGCGCCCGCCGCTGCGGCCTGAAGGCTCGCCACCAGCTCGGGCGTCGAGGTGCCGAAGCCCACGAGCGTGAGGCCGATGACGAGCGGCGACACGCCGAGGCGCGTGGCGGCGAGCACGGCGCCGCGCACCAGCGCCTCGCCTCCCGCCAGAAGCAGGACAAGTCCCGATGCCAGAAGAAGCCATGTCATGGTCGCGTCTCCCGGGGGGCGGCACGGCGATGTCGCCGCCGGCGCGCAGCCCCCGAAGGCGTCCGGCAGCGCCTCACATCGTGTCGCGCGGTCCGCGTTCAAGACGGCCGTGCCGGCGGGGGCGAAAAATCAACCCGG
This sequence comes from Rhodosalinus sp. FB01, assembly GCF_041365715.1. NCBI lineage: Bacteria > Pseudomonadati > Pseudomonadota > Alphaproteobacteria > Rhodobacterales > Paracoccaceae > Rhodosalinus > Rhodosalinus sp. FB01. The sequence goes on from NZ_JBGFSH010000005.1 coordinate 59,912, forward strand.
GCGCTTGCGAAAGCTCAGCACGCGCGCCGTGTCGCCGGCGTGGGCGCCCGTGGCGCCGGGGCCATAGATCGGCTCCTCCACCGTGGCGAGATCCTCGATCGCGGGCGCGAGCGCCGCCATCTTCGCCGCGAAGCCGTCGCTCTCGAAGGCGCGCGCGTTGACCGAGATCACCAGCAGGGCGCCCGGCGCGGCCACGCGCAGGAGTTCGTCGAAGCCCGCGGGCCCGACATGGCCCAGCGTGAACGTCCCGGCGCTGACGACCCCGGCATAGGCGCCGTCCGCGATGGGAAGCCCGGCGAGGATGTCGCCCTCGACGAGGGCGCGGTAGACGCGCTTGCGCTCTGCCACCGCGAGCATCTCGGGCGAGAGGTCCACCGCGTCCACCGGTCCGATCCCGTGCGCGGCGAGGGCGACCCCGCCGAGCCCGGTTCCGGCGCCGGCGTCGAGGACAGGCCCCGTCCCGCCGGCCTCCGCGAAGAGCCGCGCCACCACCCCGGGCGGGCGGTAGTCGTTCGCCTCGGCGAAGGCGGCGTCGTAGGTGTCCGCCCAGTCGGCGTATAGCCGCCGGGCGTCCGCGGCCCCGGAGAGCGCATAGGCGTCGCCGAGGCCCGGTTGCTTGCTGTCCGACATGGCCACCATGAAAGCGCGCCGGGCGCGCGAATGCAATCGCGTTGACCGGCTCTCGCGAATCGGGTTGGCGTCATACGGTCAGACCGCCCGGCCGAACGGGGCCGCCCGTCGGAGGAGAGCGCGATGCTTCAGGTTCTGGGCGGCGTCTGGGCGCTACTGCTCGGCATCACGCTCATCATGATCGGCAACGGCATGCAGTCCACGCTGATCGGCGTGCGCGGCGGGCTGGAGGGCTTCTCGGCCTCCGCGCTCGCGGTCGTGACCTCGGGCTATTTCGCGGGCTTTCTCGCAGGCGCGCGGCTCGCGCCACGCCTGATCCGGAACGTGGGCCATGTCCGGGTGTTCGCCGCGCTCGGCTCCTTCATGTCCGCGGGGCTCATCGCCTTTCCGCTGCTGACGGAGCCCTGGGCCTGGACGCTTTTTCGCCTCGCGCTCGGCTTCTGCATGTCGGGCGTCTACGTCACCGCGGAAAGCTGGCTCAACAACGCCGCCACGAACGAGAACCGCGGCAAGCTGCTGTCGGCCTACATGCTGGCGCAGACGCTGGGCATGATCGCGGCCCAGGGGCTTCTGACGCGCGCGGACGCGGGCGGCGCCACGCTTTTCATCGCGGCCTCGATCCTCGTGTCGCTTTCCTTCGGGCCGATCCTCCTGTCGGCCACGCCGGTGCCCGCGGCCGAGATCACCAAGCCTATGAGCCTGCGGCGGCTTTACGAGGCCTCGCCCCTCGGAACGGTGGGCATCTTCCTGCTCGGCGGCGTTTTCGCGGCGCAGGCCGGGATGGGGGCGGTCTACGGGTCGCAGGCGGGCCTCACGGTGGATCAGGTGGCGCTTTTCGTCGCGATGCTTTTCGCGGGCAGCCTCGTGCTGCAATACCCGATCGGCTGGGTCTCGGACCGCATGGACAGGCGGCTTTTGATCCTTTCGCTCGCGGCGATCGGCGCGGCCTCCTGCCTGCTCGGCTACCTCTCGGACCTTGCGCTCTGGCCGCTCATGGCGGCGGCCTTCGTGATGGGCGGCATGGCCTCGCCGCTCTATTCGCTCTTCGTCGCCTACACGAACGACTACCTCGAGGTGGAGGACATGCCGGCCGCCTCCGGCAGGCTCGTCTTCGTCTACGGGCTGGGCGCGATCTCGGGGCCGCTGATCGCCGGGTGGGCGATGCAGGCGGCGGGGCCGCAGGCGTTCTGGCTGTTCCTGATCGCGCTCTTCGCCGCGATCTCCGCTTATGCCGGCTGGCGCATGACGCGCCGCCCGTCGCTGCCCGCCGGGGAGACCGGCGCCTATGTGGGCGTCATGCCGACATCGTCGCCCATGGCGCTGGAAGCGGCGCAGGAATGGTCCTACGAGCGTGCCGAGCAGGAGGAGGCGAAATCGGAAAGCGGCGCGCCCTGAGCGCGGGTCGCGCCGCCGTGGCGGACCGGCGTGCCGGAGGCCGGGCGCGGCGAAAGCCCCCCGGCACGAACGGGACCGAGGCGGCATGAGCAGGCCGCCGGTCGCAACGCCGGGCGCGGTGCGATGCCGGCCGGTCCAGAAACCCGGGCGACGTGACAGGGGGCGGTCGGGCAGCGCTTGCCGGGGCCGACCGGCGCCCCGGTCGTTCCGCGCGCGTCCGGCCGACGCGTCGGCCCTTGCATCCCCTGCCGGCCGCGCGTATATGCGGTGCCAACAGCGGCTCGTCGGGCATCGCACGGCGAACCACCGGGAAAGATCGACGGGCCGCGCGCCCGTTTTTTCGTTCCGGAGGCCCATGTCCACCCTCGTCGCCAAATCCCCCATCGACCGGCGTATCGCCGAGATCGTCCAGCCCGTGATCGAGGGGCTGGGATACGAACTCGTGCGCGTGCGCCTGATGGCGGGCAAGACGCAGACGCTGCAGATCATGGCCGAAAGGCCCGGGGGCGGCATCGAGGTGGACGACTGCGCGGCGATATCCAACGCGGTGAGCGCGGTGCTCGACGTGGAGGATCCGATCCTCGACGCCTACACGCTCGAGGTCTCGAGCCCCGGGATCGACCGGCCGCTCACGCGGCTGAAGGATTTCGCCGATTACGAGGGCTACGAGGCGAACCTCGAGACCGCCGAACTCATCGACGGGCGCCGCCGCTTCAAGGGCGTGCTCGCCGGCGTCGAGGGCGACGAAATACTGGTGAACCTGGACGAGGGCACGGTCGGCCTGCGCGTCGACTGGCTGTCCGACGCCAAGTTGGTGCTTACCGCCGAGTTGATCCGCGACATGCTGAAGGCGCGCAAGGCGCAGCCGGTGGACGCGGACGCGTATGACGAGATCCGGTCGGACATGTCCGACCCCGAAGAGGACTGAAGACAGATGGCGATTACTTCTGCGAACCAGCTCGAGCTCTTGCAGACCGCGGAAGCGGTAGCCCGCGAGAAGATGATCGATCCCCTGCTCGTGGTCGAGGCGATGGAAGAAAGCCTCTCGCGGGCGGCGAAGTCGCGCTACGGCTCCGAGATGGACATCCGCGTGAGGATCGACCGCAAGACCGGCCGCGCGGACTTCACCCGCGTGCGCACCGTGGTACCCGAGGAAGAACTCGAGAACTACCAGGCCGAGATGACCGCCGAGCAGGCGAAGCCCTATTTCGCCCCGGCGAAGCCCGGGCGCGACGAGTTCTGGATCCGCGAGGGCCAGCGCATCGACCCCGCCGAGGCCGGCGCGCCGCAGGTCGGCGACGAGTTCCACGAGGCCGTCCCGCCGGTGGAGATGGGCCGCATCGCCGCGCAGTCGGCGAAGCAGGTGATTCTCCAGAAGGTGCGGGAGGCCGAGCGCGACCGCCAGTACGAGGAATTCCAGGACCGCGTCGGCACGATCATCAACGGGATCGTCAAGCGCGAGGAATACGGCAACATCATCGTGGACGTGGGCCGCGGAGAGGCGATCCTGCGCCGCAACGAGAAGATCGGCCGGGAAAGCTACCGCAACGGCGACCGCATCCGCTGCTACATCAAGGACGTGCGCCGCGAGGCGCGGGGCCCGCAGATCTTCCTGTCGCGCACGGCGCCCGCGTTCATGGCCGAGCTCTTCAAGATGGAGGTGCCGGAGATCTACTACGGCATCATCGAGATCAAGGCCGTGGCCCGCGACCCCGGAAGCCGTGCCAAGATCGCCGTGATCTCCTACGATTCGTCGATCGCCCCCGTCGGCGCCTGCGTCGGCATGCGCGGCTCGCGCGTGCAGGCCGTGGTCAACGAGCTTCAGGGCGAGAAGATCGACATCATCCCGTGGAACGAGGATCAGGCGACCTTCCTCGTCAACGCGCTTCAGCCCGCCGAGGTCTCCAAGGTCGTGATCGACGAGGAGGCGCAGCGCATCGAGGTGGTGGTGCCCGACGAGCAGCTTTCGCTGGCGATCGGCCGGCGCGGTCAGAACGTCCGCCTGGCGAGCCAGCTGACCGGGCTCGACATCGACATCCTCACCGAGGAGGAGGAGAGCCGCCGCCGCCAGAAGGAGTTCGAGGAGCGCACCCAGCTCTTCATGGAGACGCTGGACCTTGACGAGTTCTTCGCGCAGCTCCTCGTCTCCGAGGGGTTCACCAACCTCGAGGAGGTCGCCTATGTCGAGCTCGACGAGCTTCTGGTGATCGATGGCGTCGACGAGGACACGGCGACCGAGCTTCAGACCAGGGCCCGCGAATACCTCGACGAGCAGGCGCGCCAGGCCCTCGAGCGCGCCCGCGCGCTCGGTGTGGAGGACAGCCTGATTGACTTCGAGGGCCTGACACCCCAAATGATCGAGGCGTTGGCGCAGGACGGCGTGAAGACGCTCGACGATTTCGCGACCTGCGCCGACTGGGAGCTTGCCGGCGGCTGGACGACGGTGAACGGCGAGCGCGTCAAGGACGACGGTGTCCTGGAGCCTTTCGACGTATCGCTCGAAGAGGCGCAGAACATGGTCATGACCGCACGGGTCATGCTGGGCTGGGTGGATCCCGAAGAGATGCTCGGCACCGCGTCCGAAGAGGGTGACGGCGAAGAGATCGTTTCCGACGAGGCCGCCGCCACCGACGAGGCGCGCCCCTGAGCCGGTCGCCGGAGATCCGCGAGATGCCGCGCGGCGGGCGTGAGAAGACGCGGGGCGACGGGCCCGAGCGCAAGTGCATCGCGACGGGCCAGGTGCTGCCGGCCGCCCGCATGGTGCGCTTCGTGGTGAGCCCCGACGGCGTGGTGGTGCCCGACATTCTGGGCAAGCTGCCCGGTCGGGGGATCTGGGTCGCGGCCGATCGCGCGGCGCTGGAGCGCGCGGCGTCCAAGGGGCTTTTCGCCCGGGCGGCCAAGGCCCCGGTGACGGTGCCGGAAGGGCTCGTCGACGAGGTGGAGCGCCAGCTCGCGCAGCGCGTGATCGGGCTCGTCAGCCTGGCCCGGAAATCCGGGGCGGCCGTGACGGGCTACGAAAAGGTGAAGGCCTGGCTGGCGAACGGCGAGGCCGAGGTCCTGATCCAGGCCAGCGACGGCTCGGAGCGGGGCAAGACGAAGCTGAGCACGCCGCATGACGGAAGCTGGCTCGGCTGGATGACGGCGTCCGAATTGGGTTTGGCCTTCGGACGTGAAACTGTGGTACATGGCGCGCTGGCGTCTGGCGGTCTGACGAAGCGTGTTGTAGAGGAGGCCGCAAGACTTAAAGGCTTGCGCGCCAGCGACGGTGGCACCGGCCACCGGAAAGGATAAGACGGCTTTATGAGCGAGAACGACGGCAAGAAGACCCTCGGGCTGCGGAGCGGCCCGCGTTCGGGCAGCGTGAAACAGAGCTTCAGCCACGGCAGGACGAAGAACGTCGTGGTGGAGACGAAGCGCAAGCGCGTGGTCGTGCCGAAACCCTCCGCGGCCAAGAGCGGCGGCGCCGGTGGCGCCGGCGGCAGCGGCACCACGCCGTCCGCCGGCGGCGCGAAACGTCCGGGCGGCATTTCCGAAGCGGAAATGGACCGTCGTCTCAAGGCGTTGCAGGCCGCCAAGGCGCGCGAAACCGAAGAGGCGAAGGAGCGCGAGGAAGAAGAGCGCCGCCGCGCAGAGGAGCGTGAGCGCCGCCGCGCGGAACAGGAGGCGAAGGAGCGCGAGCAGCGCGAGGCCGAGGAGCGCGCGCGCCAGAAGGCCGAGGAGGAAGAACAGCGCCGGGCCGAGGCGGAGCGCGCGAAGCAGCCGCAGCCGCCTGCCGAGCCCGGCGATGTGGCCAAGCCGGCCAAGGCGGTCCCGCCCGTCGCCCGCAAGAAGGAGCGGGAAGAGCCCCGAGAGGCGAAGAATCGCAAGAGCGAACGCGACAGCGCGCGCCGCTCCGGCAAGCTGACCCTGAACCAGGCGCTGGCCGGCGGAGAGGGCGGGCGCCAGAAATCGCTCGCCGCGATGAAGCGCAAGCAGGAGCGCGCCCGCCAGAAGGCGATGGGCCAGCAGGCCCCGCGCGAGAAGGTGGGGCGCGACGTCCAGCTTCCCGAGACGATCGTCGTGTCGGAACTCGCCAACCGCATGGCCGAGCGCGTGGCCGACGTGGTCAACGCCGACATGCAGAATGGCATGATGGTCACGCAGAACCAGGTGATCGACGCCGACACCGCCGAACTCATCATCGAGGAGTTCGGCCACAAGGTCGTGCGCGTTTCGGACGCCGACGTGGAGGACGTGATCAAGGAGGTGGAGGACAAGTCCGCCGACCTGAAACCGCGCCCGCCGGTCATCACCGTGATGGGGCATGTCGATCACGGCAAGACCTCGCTGCTCGACGCGATTCGCGAGGCCAAGGTCGTCTCCGGCGAAGCGGGGGGAATCACCCAGCACATCGGCGCCTACCAGGTCGAGGCGCCCAACGGCGACGCGCTGACCTTCCTCGACACGCCGGGCCACGCGGCCTTCACCTCGCTGCGCTCGCGCGGCGCGCAGGTGACCGACATCGTGGGCCTGGTGGTGGCGGCCGACGACGCGGTGATGCCGCAGACCATCGAGGCCATCAACCACGCCAAGGCGGCGAAGGTGCCGATGATCGTCGCCATCAACAAGTGCGACAAGCCGGAGGCGAACCCGGACAAGGTGCGGACCGATCTTCTCCAGCACGAGGTGATCGTCGAGAAGCTGTCCGGCGACGTGCAGGACGTCGAAGTCTCCGCCATCACCGGCAAGGGCCTCGGCACGCTGCTCGAGGCGATCGCGCTGCAGGCGGAGATCCTGGAGCTTCAGGCGAACCCGGCCCGCGCCGCCGAGGGCGCGGTGATCGAGGCCCAGCTCGACGTCGGCCGCGGGCCGGTGGCGACGGTGCTCGTCCAGAAAGGCACCCTGCGCCAGGGCGACATCTTCGTCGTCGGCGAGCAGTGGGGCAAGGTGCGCGCGCTCGTGAACGACAAGGGCGAGCGCGTGAAGGAGGCCGGCCCCTCCGTGCCGGTCGAGGTGCTCGGCATCAACGGCACCCCGGAAGCCGGCGACGTGCTCAACGTCGTAGAGGCCGAGGCGCAGGCGCGCGAGATCGCCGAGTACCGCCAGGAGAAGGCGAAGGAGAAGCGCGCCGCCGCCGGTGCCGCGACCTCTCTCGAGCAGCTTCTGGCCAAGGCCAAGGAAGACGAGAACGTCACCGAGCTTCCGGTGATCGTGAAGGCCGACGTGCAGGGCTCTGCCGAGGCGATCGTCCAGGCGCTGGAGAAGGTCGGCAACGAAGAGGTGCGCGTGCGCGTGCTGCACTCGGGCGTCGGCGCCATCACCGAAACCGATGTCGGCCTCGCGGAAGCCTCCGGCGCGCCGGTGATCGGCTTCAACGTGCGCGCCAACGCGCCGGCGCGCAACTCCGCCAACCAGAAGGGCGTGGAGATCCGCTACTACTCGGTGATCTACGACCTGGTGGACGACGTGAAGGCGGCAGCGTCCGGACTTCTCTCGGCCGAGGTGCGCGAGAACTTCATCGGCTACGCGGAGATCCGGCAGGTCTTCAAGGTGTCGGGCGTCGGCAAGGTGGCGGGCTGCCTCGTCACCGAGGGCATGGCGCGCCGGTCCGCCGGTGTGCGCCTCCTGCGCGACGACGTGGTGATCCACGAGGGCACGCTGAAGACGCTCAAGCGCTTCAAGGACGAGGTGCCGGAAGTTCAGTCGGGTCAGGAGTGCGGCATGGCCTTCGAGAAATACGAGGACATCCGCGAAGGCGACGTCATCGAGATCTTCGAGCGCACCGAGGTCGAGCGCAAGCTGGACTGAGCCGCGGAAGAAAACGCGTAAGGGAACGCCCGGCCGATGATACGGCCGGGCGTTTTCGTGTCGGCATCGCGGGCCTTGGGTGTTTGTCTTGCGCAAGCGCGGTGAGTCCGCCACCGCCCATTCTCGGCAGGTTACGCCCAAAGGCGCGGCGGCATCGCCGTTGGTGCTTGTCCGGCGCGCACGACCTGGCGGGGTCGTCCCGACACCGCTATTGACCTGCCACGGGATTTTCGCGCCGTCCGTGTCGCGCGAGCGTCAGCGGCCGCTAGAGCCAGTCGCGGAGAATCGGTATCAGCGGGACATCGGCGGGCGGCATGGGATAGTCCCGCAGCTCCGCCGCGCGTGCCCAGGAAAGGCGCTGCCCCTCCTGGCCGACGGGCACGCCCTCCCATTTCCGGCACGCGAAGAGCGGCATGAGCAGGTGAAAATCGGCATAGCCGTGGCTGGCGAAGGTCAGAGGCGCGAGACAGCTTTCTTCCGTGTCGATGGCGATCTCCTCGCGCAGCTCCCGGATGAGCGCGGCCTCGGGCGTCTCGCCTGGTTCCACCTTGCCGCCCGGAAATTCCCAGAGCCCCGCCATCGGCTTGCCCTCGGGGCGTTGGGTGAGCAGCACGCGGCCGTCCCGGTCCACCAGCGCCACGGCGGCGACGAGCACGACCGTCGTCACGAGCGGTAATCCGCGTTGATGTCGATGTAGCCGTGGGTCAGGTCGCAGGTCCACACCGTGGCGCGGCCTTCCCCCAGGCCGAGATCCACGGAGATCCGCAATTCCTGCCCTTTCATGTACTCCGCCGCGGCGGCTTCGTCGTAGCTTTCGGCCACCCAGCCCTTCTCGGCCACGAGGATGTCGCCGAAGCGGATCGCCAGACGGTCGCGGTCGGCCGGGGCGCCCGATTTCCCGACGGCCATCACCACGCGCCCCCAGTTCGCGTCCTCGCCCGCGATCGCGGTCTTCACCAGCGGAGAGTTGGCGATCGACATGGCGTGGCGCCGCGCGTCGCTGCGCGAGGTGGCGCCGGTCACCGTGACCTCGACGAATTTCGTCGCGCCCTCGCCGTCGCGCACGACCTGCTGCGCGAGGTCGAGCATCACCATCCCGAGCGCTTCGCGGAAGGCGTGGGTGTCGGCCCAGACCCGCGCCCCGCTCGCCCCGGTGGCGCCCATCAGCAGCGTGTCCGAGGTGGAGGTGTCGCCGTCCACCGTGATGCAGTTGAAGGTCCGGTCGGCCAGTTCCGCGACGATGGACTGCAGCACGGGCCGGTCCACCGCCGCGTCGGTGAACAGGAAGACGAGCATCGTGGCCATGTCGGGGGCGATCATGCCCGAGCCTTTGGCGATCCCGGAGATGGAGACCGTCCGCCCGTCGACCTCGACCTGCGCGCCCGCGCCCTTGGGGAAGGTGTCGGTCGTCATGATCGCGCGGGCCGCGGCCTCCCAGCCGCCCGGGGCCAGGGCGTCGGTCAGCGTGTCGAGCCGGGCGCGGATGCGCTCGTGCGGGAGCGGCTCGCCGATCACGCCGGTGGAGGCGGTGAAGACGCGGCGCGCGGGAAGTCCCGCCGCCTCGGCCACTGCGCCGGTCAGGGCGTCCACCGCGGCCGCGCCGGCCTTCCCGGTGAAGGCATTGGCGTTGCCCGCGTTTACGAGGAAGGCCGCGCCGGCCCGGTCGTCCCCGGCGATCTTCGCCTCGCAGTCGAGGACTGGCGCGGCGCGCGTCGCGGAGCGCGTGAAGACGCCCGCCACGGTGCGGCCGGACGCGAGGCGCGCAAGCATCACGTCGTCGCGCCCGGCGTAACGGACGCCGGCCGAGGCGACGGCAAGCTCCACGCCCGCGACATCGGGCAGGTCCGGGAAACGGTCGGGCGCAAGCGGCGAGCGCGGCGGCGTGGCGCCCATCCGTCAGTTCTCCAGGATCGAGGTGTCGCTCAGCGCGGAGGGATCCATCGCCCCCTCGTCGGGCATCGTGATCTCGGCCTCGGCGCGCAGCGCCTCCAGCCGTTCGGTCACCGCGGCCTGGCGGATCTCCTCGGCCAGTTCCTCGCGGACCTCGTCGAGCGGCGGCGCCGCCTGGCTCCGCGTGTCGTTGAGCGTGATGACGTGCCAGCCGAACTGCGTCTCGACGGGCTCGGACACCGCGCCCACCTCCATCGCCATCACGGCTTCCTCGAAGGGCGGCACCATCATCCCGGGTCCGAACCAGCCAAGCTCGCCGCCCGACGGGCCGGAGGGGCCGGTGGAATGCGCCATGGCCAGTTCGCCGAAATCCGCGCCCTGCTCGAGCTGGCGGACGAGATCGCGGGCCTCCTCTTCCGTCTCCACCAGGATGTGCGAGGCGTTGTACTCGGTGCCGAGATCGGCATCGGCGCTGCGCGCCTCGTAGGCGGCGCGCAGCGCCTCGTCGGTCACGACCTCGCCGATGATGGTTTCGACCGCGTCGCCGGCCCTGAGCAGGCGGCGCTCGTTCTCGAGCGCGACTCGCGCCCGCGTCGACAGCGTGTCGCCGGTCTGCTGGGCCAGAAGCGTCTGCTGGATCATCTGGTCGAGGATCCCCTCGAAAAGCACGTCGTCGGGAAGTTGCCGATACTGCTGCGGCAGGGAGGTCCGCGCGACCACCATGTGCCCCAGCGTGATCTCCTGGCCGTTGACGGTGGCGACGACGGTGTCGGCGCCCGGCGTCGCGGCGGTGTCCTGGGCCGTGGCGGGCAGCGCGACGGCGAGCGCGAGCGTGGCGGCGAGAGAGCGAATCGGAGCGATCATGGGGTTTCCTTCCGGGCGGGCCGCGGGGGCGGCGTTGACACTCAAACAGGCGCCGCTTACATCCGGTGGCCAAGGCCAGTCGGCGCCGTCTTCCCCCAACACCTATGGGCTCCGGATCGGACGGGCAAGCCGATGCGGCGCCACCAGAACGTCAGCCAAGGACGGAGACATCACGCATGGGCCTCGGACGTATCGCCAGAAAGGTGTTCGGCACGCCGAACGACCGGAAGATCAAGGCGACCCGCCCGCTGATCGACAGGATCAACGCGCTGGAACCCGAGATGCAGGCGCTTTCCGACGATGCGCTCACCGCGAAGACCGCCGAATTCAAGAAGCGCCATGGCGATGGCGAGTCGCTCGACGACCTGCTGCCCGAGGCGTTCGCCGCCTGCCGCGAGGCGGGCCGTCGCGCTCTGGGTCTGCGCGCCTTCGACGTCCAGCTCATGGGCGGCATCTTCCTTCACCAGGGCAACATCGCCGAGATGAAGACCGGCGAGGGCAAGACGCTGGTCGCGACCCTGCCCGCCTACCTGAACGCGCTGGCGGGGCGCGGCGTACACATCGTCACCGTGAACGACTACCTCGCCCGCCGCGACGCGGAGTGGATGGGCAAAGTCTACGGCGCGCTGGGCCTGACCACCGGCGTGGTGGTGCCGATGCAGGATCACGAGGAGAAGCGCGCCGCCTACGAGGCCGACATCACCTACGCCACCAACAACGAGCTGGGCTTCGACTATCTGCGCGACAACATGAAATCGTCGCTCAAGGAGATGTATCAGCGCGGCCACTATTACGCGATCGTCGACGAGGTCGACTCGATCCTGATCGACGAGGCGCGGACGCCCCTCATCATCTCGGGCCCGAGCCAGGACCGGTCCGAGCTCTACGTCTCGGTCGACCGGCTGATCCCCGACCTCAAGGACGAGCATTTCTCGATCGACGAGAAGACGCGCAACGTCACCTTCACCGACGAGGGCAACGAGTTCCTCGAGGAGTTGCTGCACGAACGCGGCCTGCTCGAGGAGGGCCGCTCGCTCTACGACCCCGAGAGCACGACGGGCGTTCACCACGTCAACCAGGGCCTGCGCGCGCACAAGCTCTACACCAGGGACAAGGACTACATCGTCCGCGATGGCGAAGTGGTGCTCATCGACGAGTTCACGGGGCGGATGATGCCGGGCCGGCGCCTGTCGGACGGTCTGCACCAGGCGATCGAAGCCAAGGAAGGCTGCGAGATCCGGCCGGAGAACGTCACCCTCGCCTCGATCACCTTCCAGAACTATTTCCGTCTCTACGACAAGCTCTCCGGCATGACCGGCACCGCCTCGACCGAGGCCGAGGAGTTCGGAGAGATCTACGGGCTTGGCGTCGTCGAGGTCCCGACGAACAAGCCGATAGCGCGGACGGACGAGGACGATCAGGTCTACCGCACCGGCCGCGAAAAGTATGCCGCCATCGTCGAGGAGATCCGCAAGGCGCACGAGAAGGGGCAGCCGGTCCTCGTCGGCACGACGTCGATCGAGAAGTCCGAGGCGCTTTCGACGCTGCTGCAGAAAGAGAAGATCCCGCACAACGTGCTGAACGCGCGCCAGCACGAGAAGGAGGCGCAGATCGTCGCGGACGCGGGCCGCCTCGGCGCGGTCACCATCGCGACGAACATGGCCGGCCGGGGCACCGACATCCAGCTCGGCGGCAATGTCGACATGCAGGTCATGGAGGAACTCGCCGCGGATCCGGAGGCGGAGCCCGACGCGCTGCGCGCCCGCATCGCGGCCAAGCACGCCGAGGAGAAGCGCAAGGTCATCGAGGCGGGCGGCCTTTACGTCCTGGCCACCGAGCGCCACGAGAGCCGCCGGATCGACAACCAGCTGCGCGGCCGGTCCGGCCGCCAGGGCGATCCCGGGCGGTCCTCCTTCTTCCTCAGCCTCGAGGATGACCTGCTGCGCATCTTCGGCTCCGAACGGCTGGAAAAGATGCTTGCCCGGCTCGGGCTTCAGGAGGGCGAGGCCATCATCCACCCCTGGGTGAACAAGAGCCTCGAGCGGGCGCAGGCGAAGGTCGAGGGGCGCAACTTCGACATCCGCAAGCAGCTGCTGAAGTTCGACGACGTGATGAACGACCAGCGCAAGGTCATCTTCAGCCAGCGGCGCGAGATCATGGAGGCGGAGGATCTGTCCGACGTGGTGCGCGACATGCGCCACCAGGTCGTGGACGATCTCGTCGACACCTACCTGCCGCCCAAGACCTACGCCGACCAGTGGGACGCCGAGGGGCTTTACGCGGCGGCGATCGAAAAGCTCGGCGTCGATGTGCCCGTGATGGAGTGGGCCGAGGAGGACGGGGTCGACCAGGAGGTCATGCGCGAGCGGCTCGAAAAGGCGGCGGACGAGCATATCGCCCGGAAGGCGACGGAATTCGGCGCCGAGAACATGCGCCAGATCGAGAAGCAGATCCTGCTTCAGACCATCGACGGAAAGTGGCGCGACCACCTCCTGACGCTCGAGCACCTGCGCTCCGTCGTCGGGTTCCGCGGCTACGCGCAGCGCGATCCGCTCAACGAGTACAAGTCCGAGGCGTTCCAGCTTTTCGAAAGCATGCTCGACAGTCTGCGCGCCGACGTCACCCAGAAACTCGGCCAGATCCGCCCGCTCACGGAGGAGGAGCAGCGCCAGATGGTCGACGAGATCCGCGCGCAACGCGCGGCGATGGCGCAGGCGGCGCAGGCGGCCCATCCCGACGCCCCCGCGCCCCAGCCGGAGATGGCCGGCGCGGACGCGCCGCCACGACCGGCTGCGTCCGGTGCCGCCCCCCAGCTTGCCGCGGAGCCGGCGGCCGGCTTCGACGAGGCCGATCCGTCCACCTGGGGCGATCCGGGACGGAATCAGCTCTGCCCCTGCGGCTCGGGCAAGAAGTTCAAGCACTGCCACGGCCGCCTCGCCTGACGGCGCAGGCGACCCCCGGTTGCGTAAAAACGCCCCAATCTATCCCCCCGCTCGCCTCATGGGTGCCCCGATTGGACGGAAACATGACCCAAGATTGCACAGGGCGTGGTATGTCTGCCGCGGGCCGAGGAGGCGAATATGCTGATGTCGAACCGCTTCATACTGTCAGGCGCGACGGTTCTCGTCGCTCTGGGGATTGGCGCCGTCATGCAGTGGGGCGGCTTGCCCGCGCAGATATCCGAGCGCGATGGCGCACGAACGGGGGGCGACGGCCTCGCCGACGGGTCCGGGCCAGCGGGTGAAGGGCCCCGCGCCCTCAGCGCCCCCGACCTGACGGATGCCCCGCGCCTGAGCGGCATCACCTTCACCTCCGCGCCCCCGGTCGCGCGCGACGCGGTCCGGCCGCTTCCGGTGCCGGGCCTGCCCGAAAAGGCGGTCGCGCCCCCGCCGGACAAGGCGCCGGTCATCGACGCGCGGGAGCAGGAAGAAAGCGCCGTCGCCGGGACCGGCTGCGAGATCGGCTTCGCCGCCACGCCGGCCGAGGGCGGCGTGGTCCGGCTCGACCTCGACGCGCCGTGCCTGCCGGGAGAGCGTGTCACCCTGCACCACAACGGCCTGATGACGACGGCGGTGACCGACGAGGCCGGGGCCCTCGCGCTCGACATGCCGGCCTTCGCGCCGGCGGCAGTCTTCATCGCGGCCTTCGCGAACGGCGATGGTGCGGTCGCGCAGGCCAGGGTCGACGGCATGGAGGACCGCGCGCGCGTGGCGCTTCAGTGGCGCGGCGATACGGGCATCGCGCTCCATGCCCGCGAGAACGGCGCGCGCTACGGCGAAGAGGGGCACGTCCACGCGGACCGCGCGGGTGTGCCGGGGTCCGAAGGGTTCCTGGTGCGGCTCGCGCGGGACACGATGCCCGCGGCGCTGGGCGCGGAAGTGTACACCTTCCCCGAAGGTGTCGCGCCCGGCGATCCGTCCGTCCTCGTGACCATCGAGGCCGAGGTGACGGAGGCGAACTGCGGCAAGGACCTCGACGCGCAGCTCCTCGTGCGGCGTGACGGGGTGCTGGAGGTCCGCGACATCGCCCTTTTCATGCCGGCCTGCAGCGCCGTGGGCGACTTTCTGGTGTTGAAAACCCCCTTCGCAGACCTGAAACTCGCCCGAAACGACTGACGCGTTTCGGCCGAGGGAAAACATGAAGGCATGGCGTGCGGCGGGTTTCGTCGCACTTTTTCTAACGGCTGCCGTGATGCCGCATGGCGGGGCCGCGCAGGACGTGACGCTGAGCTCGCCCGACGGCGCTGTGGAAATCTCGGGCACGTTGCTCGGCTTCGACGGGGAGTTCTACCGGGTCGAAACCGTTTACGGCGAACTGACGGTCGACGGCTCGGGTGTCCGCTGCGAGGGGCCGGGGTGCCCCAACCTGGAGGCTTTCGTGGCCGAGCTGCGCCTGTCGGGCGCGTCCTCCGCCGGCGACGTGCTGCTTCCCGCGCTGATCGAGGCGTTCGCCCTGCGCTCCGGATACGGCATCCGGACAGAGCGCTCCGACGAAGACCAGGTCACACATGTCCTGACAGAGGGCGAGGACGAGACACCGGTGGCCCGCTTTCGCATCCGTGCCACCACCACCGACGAGGGGTTCGCCGATCTGCTTGCGGACGAGGCGGACATCGCCATGGCGGTCCGCGAGATCCGGGGCGCCGAGGCGCGGCTCGCCGCGGCGGCGGGTCTGGGCGATCTGGACGCGGCGGGCCGCTCGCGCGTGCTCGCCCTCGACGCGCTGGTGCCGGTGGTGGCGCCCGGGAATCCGCTGCGGGCGATTTCGATGCGCCAACTCGCCCGCGTCTTCGGCGGGATCATCGACAACTGGAAGGATCTGGGCGGGCCCGATGCGCCCATCGTGCTGCATCTTCGCGATGCCGGGTCGGGACTGGCGCAGGCCGCCGAAGACCGCCTTCTCGCGAATGCGGGCCTGTTGCTGTCCAGCACGGCGTTGCGCCATGCATCGGACGCCGATCTGGCCCGCGCGGTCGCGGACGACCCGCTGGCGCTCGGCCTCGCCAGCCTGGCCGAGACGGGCAACACGCAGCCCCTGGCGGTCCGGGGGGCCTGCGGCTTCACGCTGCGGGCCGAGCGCCACACCATCAAGACCGAGGATTACCCGCTCACCGCGCCGCTCTTTCTCTACCTTCCCGCGCGGCGCCTGCCGAAGATCGGGCGTGATTTCCTGGGCTATCTGGGAAGCGGGCCGGCGCAGATCGTCATCCGCCGCGCGGGCTTCGTGGACCAGGCCCCCGAGGAGGTGCCGGTGGCCGAACGGGGCGACCGCTTCCTGAACGCCATCGTTCAGGCCGGCCCCGAGGTGGGCCTCGACGAGTTGCAGCGCATGGCCGAGACGCTCGCGCCGATGCGCCGTCTCACTACGTCCTTCCGGTTTCGCCCGGGCTCCGCCCGTCTCGATGCGCAGTCGCTTTCGAACGTGGAACAGCTCGCCCGGGCGCTGGAAGAGGGGCGCTACGACGCGCGCCGCATGGTCTTCGTGGGCTTCAGCGACGGGCAGGGGCCGGCCGCCGGGAACCGCCGGATCGGGATGGATCGCGCGGAGGCCGTGCGCGCCGCGGTGGTCGCCGCCGCCGACGGCGCCGACCTCGACCGGGTGGCGCTGGACGTCGAGGCCTTCGGAGAGGCGCTGCCGATGGCCTGCGACGACAGCGCCTGGGGCCGGCAGGTGAACCGCCGCGTCGAAGTCTGGGTGCGCTGAGGGCCGGTGCAGGCCCACCCCGGATCCGGTCGGCGCGTCGGCCGCGCGCAACGCGCGCGTTAAGCGGCGATTCACCCCGCCGCGCCATCCTCCCGCCCGAAGAACGGGGTCGGGAGACAGGCGCCGATGGATCTGACCGGCAAGCTTGCCGAGGAACGCCGCGCGCGGCTCGCCGCCGAGCGGCTTCTGGAACAGAAGCAGACGGAACTCTTCGCGGCCAACCGCAAGCTGGCCCGGCAGGCGCGGCAGCTTTCCGCCGAGATCGTGGAAACCCGCGCCGAGGGCGCGACCATGCGCGACGAGAATCGGCGCGTCAGGTCGGATCTGACCCGGGCCAACGAGAAGATCGCCATCGTCGAAACCCAGCTCTGGAGCGCGCTCGAGACGGTCCGGGACGGCTTCGCCATGTTCGACGCCGACGGGTGCCTGGTTCTCGCCAACGCCGCCTATCTGTCTGTCTTTGACGGGCGCGAATCGATCGCCGCGGGGACAAGTTTCACCCATCTCGTGGACGTCATGATCGCGGACGGCATCGTCGATCTCCGGGACGAGCCGCCGGCCCGCTGGCGTGAAAGGATGTTGGGCCGCTGGGAGATGGACGAGATCCCGCCCGAGACCATCCGGCTATGGAACGGCCAGTTCGTGCAGCTCATGGACCGGCGCATGCCCGATGGCGGGCTCGTCACGCTCGCGGTCAACATCACCGACCTGATGCGGATGTGGTCCGCCGTCGAGGAGCTGCCCGACGGTTTCGTCGTCTATGACGCACAGGACCGGCTTGTCACCTGCAACGCCCGTTACCGGGAGCTCTACGCCAGAAGCGCCCCCGCGATGGTGCCCGGCGCACGGTTCGAGGATATCCTGCGTTACGGTCTTGCCCGTGGACAGTACGCCGACGCCATCGGCCGCGAGGAGGCGTGGCTCGAGGAACGCCTGGAGCATCACCGCAACGCGCCCGGGGAGATCGAGCAGCAACTCGACGACGGGCGCTGGCTCAGGATCTTCGAGACCCTGACCTCCGACGGCGGGCGCGTCGGCCTGCGGGTGGACATCACCCAGTTCAAGGAACAGCAGCGCGCGCTCGAGGTGGCGACGGAACGCGCCGAGGCGGCAAATCGCGCCAAGTCGGCGTTCCTGGCCAACCTGACCCACGAGATCCGGACGCCGATGAACGGGGTCGTGGGAATGGCCGAGCTTCTGTCGGACACCGAGTTGACCGAAGAGCAGCATCTCTACGTGGGCACCATCCGGCGCTCGGGCGAGGCTCTTCTCGTCATCATCAACGACGTGCTGGATTTCTCCAAGATCGAGGCGGACAAGCTGACGCTTCACCCCGAGCCCTTCGACCTGGAACGCTGCATCCACGAGATCGTGATACTTCTGCAGCCCGCGGCCCGCGACAAGGGGCTGGCCGTTCTCGTGGACTACGACCTCTTCATGCCCACCCGCCTCGTCGGGGATCCGGGCCGCATGCGGCAGGTTCTCACGAACCTCGTCGGCAACGCGGTGAAGTTCACGGACGCCGGCCATGTCCTGGTGCGGGTCACCGGATTTCAGGACGGGGAGGGCGCGGCCGCCGTGCACGTCACGGTCGAGGATACCGGTATCGGGATCGCCGCGGAAAAGGTCGATCACATCTTCGGCGAATTCAACCAGATCGAGCAGGGCCGCGACCGCCGCTTCGAGGGCACCGGGCTGGGCCTGTCGATCACGAAACGGCTGATCGGTCTGATGGGCGGCGAGATCTGGGTGCACAGCGAACGGGGCAAGGGCGCCTGTTTCGGCTTCCGCGTGACGTTGCCGATCGCGGCGCCGGCCGTGGGCGCCCCGGAATTGCCGCCCATGCTCCGCACGGCGCTCGTGGTGGATGATCTCGACGTGAACCGCGAGATCCTCGTCAGGCAGCTCTCCGCCCTCGGGCTCGAACTGCGCGCGGCCGCAAGCGCCGAGGCGGCGCTTGCGCTGCTCGACCCGCCGCCCGATCTCGTGCTCGCGGATCACCGGATGCCCGGGCTCGACGGGCTCGCCTTCGCCCGCCGGCTCCGTGAACTCGGGCACGACATGCCGGTGCTGTTGCTGTCCTCGGAGGTGGGCGTGGACGAGGCCGAGATGGCGCAAGCCGGGCTTCAGGGCGTGCTTCAGAAACCGGTGCCGCGGCATGCGTTGTTCGAGCGGCTCTGCGCCCTCGGCACGCCCGCGCCGGTGCAGGCCGCGCCCGGGCGCGCGATGCGCGTCCTCGTCGCGGAGGACAACGGCACCAACCGGCTCGTGCTGTCCAAGATGCTGAAGAACCTCGACCTCGACCTCGAATTCGCGGTGAACGGAACCGAGGCGCTGGAAGCGCACGGGCGTTTCGCGCCCGATCTGATCCTGATGGACATCTCGATGCCGGAGATGGACGGCCGCGACGCCGCGCGGGAAATCCGCCGCAGGGAGGACGGCAAGGACCGCCGCGTTCCCATCGTGGCGGTGACGGCCCACGCGCTCCGGGACGATCGGGATTCGATCCTGGAGGCGGGCATCGACGGCTACCTCACGAAGCCGATCCGGAAAGCGGCGCTGGTCGAGACGATCCTCGCCCACTGCCCCGAGGAGGCGCGCCGCCCCGAAGCGCCGCGCGGGGACATGCGCGCCGGCGAGACCACAAAGAACGGGCAGGCCGCCCGCCAGCCCCGGCCCGAGTGTCCGACCTGCCGGGGCGGGTGAACGGCCTTCGTCCCCCGCGCGGCGTCCGGCGCGATTCGAAACCGCTTGACCTGCGGGTCAGGCGGACCGCTTTCGGGCCTCCGCCTCGGCGCCGCGCAGGAAGGCGGGCTGCCCCGGCTTCGACAGCTCCGGCGCGAAGGCGTAGCCGCCGCTGTCGAACTCCGCCAGCGCCTCGGGATCGGTCAGCCGGTTCTCCACGATGAAGCGGGCCATCGCACCGCGCGCCTGCTTCGCGTAGAAGCTCACGACCTTCGGGCCCCCCTCGCGGTCCTCCAGGAAGACCGGCGTGATGACGGGCAGGCCGAGCGCGTCCGTATCCACCGCGCCGAAATATTCCTGGCTCGCGCAGTTCACCAGCGCGACGGCGCCCACGTCGCGCGCAGTATCCTGCAGAGCGTGCCCGAGGCGCGCGCCCCACCAGTCGTAGAGCGTGCGGCCCCGCTCGGTCGCAAGGCGGCTGCCCATCTCCAGCCGGTAGGGTTCGATGAGGTCGAGCGGGCGCAGCAGCCCGTAAAGCCCGGACAGGATGCGCAGATGCCCCTGGGCCCAGCGCAACGCATCCGCGTCGAGCGTGCCCGCCTCGAGCCCGCGATAGGTGTCGCCCGCGAAGGCAAGCGCGGCGGGCTTGCGGGGCTGTTCCCCGAATTCCGCGAACCGGTCCCGGTTGAGCCGGGCGAGATCGTCGCTGATGCCCATGAGCTTTTTCAGCCCGGTCACGTCGAGGCCGCGCGCCACCTTGGCGAGCTGCGCCGCGTCCTCGGCGAAGGCGGGTTCCGTGGTCCCGGCGACCTCCACCGGGGTCATGTCCATCTTCTTTGCGGGCGATATCACGGTGAGCATGGGATGTCCTCTTCCGCTGCGCCCCGCCGATCTAGTCCGCCGCGCGCAGAACGTCCAGAAAGGCCGGTCCGAAGCGTTCCACCTTCTGCTCGCCCATGCCGGGGATCCGGGCGAGCGCCTCGAGCGTTTCCGGACGCCGCTCGGCGATGTGGCGCAGCGTGCTGTTGGTGCAGGAAAGCGGCTTCTCCACGCCGTCGGCCCCGCGGGCGAGACGGTTCTGCGTCTCGGCCAGCCGGTCGTAGAGCGTGCCGGCGGCCCGCCCCGCGAGCTTGCGGCGGGGCGGATGCATCGCCTGCACCTCGCCCGCGATCACCTCGAGGAAGGCCGCGCCGTAGCTTTCGAGCTTCTTCGCGCCCACGCCCGGCACGCCCGCCATCTCGTCCAGCGTCGAGGGGCGGCGTTCGGCCATCTCGATCAGCGTGCGGTCGGGAAAGACGATGTAGGCGGGCACACCCGCGGCCTCGGCAAGCGCGCGCCGCCGGGCCTTGAGCGCGGCCAGAAGCCCTGCGTCCTCCTCGGCCACGAGTGCGCGCGGCGCCGGCCTGGGGCGCGTTTCGCGCAACGTGTCGCGGCGCAATTCGACGGCTTCCTCCCCGCGCAGCACGGGCCTTGCGGCCTCCGTCATCACCAGTGCGCCGTGGCGCTCGGGATCGGGGCGCAGCAGGTCGCGCCCCATGAGTTGCCGGAAGATCGCCTGCCATTCGGGTTTCGAGAATTCGCGCCCGACGCCGTATGTGGGCAGCCGGTCGTGCCCGCGCTGCCGGATCCTGTCGTTTTCGGCGCCGAGGAGGATGTCGATCAGGTGGCCCGCGCCGAAGCGTTCGTCGGTGCGCAGCGCGGCCGAGAGCGCCTTGCGCGCGGCCTCCGTGCCGTCGAAGCGCTCGGGTGGCGTGTCGCAGAGATCGCAATGGCCGCAGGGGGCGGCCTCTTCGCCGAAATAGGCCAGCAGCCTCTGCCGCCGACAGCCGAGCGCCTCGGCAAGTCCCAGCAGCGCGTTGAGCCGCCCGTGATCGGCGGCGCGCCGCTCGGGCGGGGCGAGCCCCTCGTCGATCTGTGCGCGGCGCAGGCGGATGTCGTCGGGGCCGTAGAGGGTGAGCGTCTCGGCCGGCGCGCCGTCGCGCCCGGCGCGGCCGATTTCCTGGTAGTAGGCTTCGATGGATTTCGGCAGGTCGGCGTGGGCCACCCAGCGGATGTCGGGCTTGTCCACCCCCATGCCGAAGGCGACCGTGGCCACCACGATCAGCCCGTCCTCGTTCGCGAAGCGCGCCTCCACCGCGCGGCGGGCCTCCGCCTCCATCCCGCCGTGATAGGCCGCCGCGGCATGACCCGCCTCGCCGAGCGCGGCGGCGAGGCTTTCGGTCTTCGCCCGCGTGCCGCAATAGACGATCCCCGAAAGTCCGCGCCGGGCATCGGCGAAATCGAGGATCTGCCGGCGCGGCTGGTTCTTCGGGCGGAAGGCGAGGTGGATGTTGGGCCGGTCGAAGCCGCGCAGGAAGATGTCCGGCACGGCATCGCCGAAGAGCCGGGAGACGATCTCGGCTTGCGTTTCCTCGTCCGCGGTGGCCGTGAAGGCGGCGAGCGGGACGCCGAGATCGCGCCGAAGCGTGCCGATCCGCAGGTAGTCGGGCCGGAAGTCGTGACCCCACTGGCTGACGCAGTGGGCTTCGTCCACGGCGATGGCGATGGCGTTCGCCCGGCGCAGCATCCGCAGTGTTCCGGACGATGCGAGACGTTCGGGCGCGAGGTAGAGCAGCCGAAGCCGCCCCTCCTCCAGCGCCTCGTGGACGGCGCGGGTCTCTTCCTCGGTGTTGCCGGAGGTGAGCGCCCCCGCGCTGACGCCTGCGGCGCGAAGCCCGCGCACCTGGTCGCGCATCAGTGCGATGAGGGGCGAGATGACCACCGTCAGCCCGTCCCGCATGAGCGCGGGAAGCTGGAAGCAAAGCGACTTGCCGCCGCCGGTGGGCATGATGGCCAGCACGTCGCGTCCCGACGCGACCGCTTCCACGATTTCCGCCTGGCCGGGGCGGAACGCGTCGAATCCGAATACCTCGCGCAGAAGCGCTGTGGGGTCCGTCATTGGGCCTGTCGTGGTTTTTTGCGGCTGCTCTTGCAGGTGATCGTAACCCCGTGCCTCGCGGGCGGGCAAGGCGGGATCACGACCCGTCGCGCGCTAGTAGAATACGGCGGCGTTGTTCACCAGGATGATGCGGAGCGCATAGACGCCGATCAGCGTCACGAGGGGGGCGAAGTCGATCCCGCCCATGGGGGGGAGGATCCGCCGGATCGGCTGGTAGATCGGCTCCATGATGCGGTTGAGGCCGTCCCAGATCTGCGCGACGAGCTGCTGGCGCAGGTTGAGCACCTGGAAATTGATGAGCCAGCTCATGATGACATGCGCCAGGACGAGGAACCACAGCACGTCGAGCAGAAGCATCAGGATCTGGAAGAGCGATTGCATGGAATCCGTCCTTGGGCCGCGTCAGCGCAAGACCTAGCGGCCCGGCGCCCGGGGGGCAAGAGTGCCGCGCCGTCGAGGGTTGACGCCGTCGCCGCAGCGCGGCATCCCGGCCCTTGAACGGAGGCCCGAATGTATCCTTTCTTCCGCCTCGCCCTCGAATACCGGACGCATCGCGGCGCCTCGGCTCTGCCGCTGACCGGAACGCATGTCTCGCATCATCGCTGCTGGCCCTGGGATCTCGACATGTGGGCCGAGCTCAACAACGGGCGCACGCTTACGCTCTACGATCTCGGCCGCATCCCGCTCGCCATGCGCACGGGCCTCGTGATGGCGATGCGGGAGCAGGGCTGGGGCCTGACGATCGCGGGCTCGTCGGTGCGCTACCGCCGCCGCGTGCGCGCGTTCGAACGCCTCGAGATGCGGTCCCGCGTCGTCTGCTGGGATGCGCGTTTCATCTACCTCGAGCAGTCGATGTGGCGGCGCGACGGCGAGTGCACGAGCCATGCGCTCTATCGCTCCGCGGTGACCTCGGCGGACGGCATCGTGCCGCCCGAAAAGGTGCTCTCGGCGATGCGGCAGACGGCGACCTCGCCGCCGATGCCCGACTGGGTCGCGGCCTGGAGCGCGGCCGAGGCCCTGCGCCCCTGGCCGCCCATGCAGGACGAGACGCCGGAAGCGCTTGCCAGACGGGCACACGCATAGTCTTGTGAGCCCGCAGGCGGGAACGGGGCGGCCATGGGGCAGATATCGGCGCGCAAGCGCATCTGGGGCTGGTTCTTCTTCGACTGGGCGAGCCAGCCCTACAACACGCTTCTCATCACCTTCATCTTCGCGCCATACGTCAAGGAACTGATGGGCGACGGCAGCGCGGCGCAGACGGCCTGGGGCTTCGGGATCGGGCTCGCGGGCATCGTGATCGCGCTGCTCGCCCCCTTGCTGGGCGCGATGGCCGACACCGCGGGCGACCGCCTGCGCTGGATCTGGGGCTTCTCGGCCATGTATGTCGTGGGCTCCGCGGCGCTCTGGTTCGCGGTGCCGGGCGATTTCAGCATCTACCTCATCCTCTTCTTCTTCGCGGTCGGCATGATCGGGATGGAGTTCGCGACGATCTTCACCAACTCCATGCTGCCCGACCTCGGCCCGCGCGAGACGATCGGCCGCATCTCGGGCAATGGCTGGGCGTTCGGGTATCTGGGGGGGCTGACGGCGCTCGTGATCATGCTGGGGTTCTTCGCGGAAAGCGGCGAGACGGGGCGCACGCTTCTCGGCCTCGCCCCGGCCTTCGGGCTCGATCCCGCGATGCGCGAGGGCACCCGCTTCGTGGGGCCGCTCACCGCGCTCTGGTACATGGCCTTCATGGTGCCTTTCTTCCTGTGGGTCCGCGATCCGAAGCCGGTGGGCACGCCGCCCGGCGCGGTGCGGCGCGCGCTGGGAGAGGTGGTGTCCACCCTCCGCGGCCTGCCGCGCAACCGCTCGCGCTTCGCCTACCTCGCCAGCTCCATGTTCTACCGCGACGCGCTGAACGGCATGTACACCTTCGGCGGCATCTACGCCGCGGGCGTGCTCGGTTGGACGGTGGTGGACGTGGGCATCTTCGGCATCCTCGCCATCGTCACCGGCGCGGTCTTCTGCTGGATCGGGGGGATGGCGGACACGCGGTTCGGGCCGAAGCCGGTGATCGCCGCCTGCATTCTCGCGCTGACCCTCGTCGCGGTCTCCATCCTCTTCATCGCGCCGGACTCGCTTTTCGGCATCGCGCTGCCCGAGGGCTCCGCCCTGCCCGACATCGCGTTCTACCTCTGCGGCGCGGTGATCGGCGCGGCGGGGGGCGTTCTGCAGGCGGCGAGCCGCACGATGATGGTGCGCCAGGCAGATCCCGCGAAGATGGCCGAGGCTTTCGGGCTCTACGCGCTCGCGGGAAAGGCGACCTCCTTCCTCGCGCCGCTCTCCATCGGGGTCGCCACCTGGGCCACGGGCAGCCAGCAATTGGGGGTTACGCCGCTCATCGCGCTTTTCCTGTTGGGGCTGTTTCTGCTACGCTGGGTGAGACCTGAGGGAGACAGCACGCCATGGCACGCCTCGCAGCCAGCCTCTGCCTGATCCTCGGCCTCGCCGCCTGCGGCGACGGGCGCGACATCCCGACCAGCGGCGCGGATCTTCCCGTCTATGACGGCGTGCTCTCGACCCGCGAGGCGAAGCATCTTTTCGGCGCCGAACGCGGTGCATCGCCGCAATCCCCGCAGGTGATCGGCGGCTACGCGAAGGGCTGCCTTGCCGGCGGCGTGGAACTGCCCGAGACCGGCCCGACCTGGCAGGCCATGCGCCTTTCGCGGAACCGGAACTGGGCGCATCCTGTCACCGTGGATTTCGTGCAGGCTCTCTCGCGCGCGGCGGCGCGCCAGCCGGGATGGCAGGGCCTCTACGTGGGCGACATGAGCCAGCCCCGCGGCGGGCCGATGCTCACGGGCCACCGGAGCCACCAGTCAGGCCTCGACGTGGACATCTGGATGCGGCCGGCGGACCGGCTGACCCTCTCCCGCGCCGAGCGCGAGCGCCTCTCCTCGATCTCGCTCCGGCGCGCCAACGGCGCCTACACCAACGGCAGCTGGAGCCGGGCGCATCACGAGATCATCAAGGCCGCCGCCTCGGACCCGCGGGTGGCGCGCATCTTCGTCTTCCCCGGCGCCAAGGCGCGCATGTGCGCCGACGAGACGGGCGACCGGGCGTGGCTGCGCAAGGTGCGCCCGTGGTGGGGGCACCACTACCACTTCCACGTCCGCCTCGAATGCCCGAGGGGCGAGGCCACCTGCGTCGCGCAGGATCCGCCGCCGCCCGGCGACGGCTGCGCCGAGGCGGACGAGTGGGTGCGGAACATCCTGAACCCGCCGCCGCCCTACCCGGACGCGCCGCCGCCCACGCCCCGGCGCGAGCTCACCATGGGCGACCTGCCGGCGCAGTGCGCCGCGGTGCTGGCCGCGCGCTGAGCCTTGCATCCCGGCCCGCGGGGCTGTATGCGCCGCCCGTCCGCCATGAGGGCGGGCCAAGTCCCCGCAACCTTGCCAAAACGGGATAACCCATGACTCGCGCGCATCTGCCCGGCATCGCCGCCATGGCCGCCATCGTGGTGGCCTCCAACATCCTCGTGCAGGTCCTCTTCGGCCAGTGGCTGACCTGGGGGGCCTTCACCTACCCGCTCGCCTTCCTCGTCACCGACGTGATGAACCGCGTCTACGGCGTCGCCGCCGCCCGGCGCGTCGTCTTCGCGGGCTTCGTGGTGGGCGTGCTCTGCTCCCTCGTGGCCTCGGCCTTCGACGCCACGACCTTCCGCATCGCGCTGGGCTCGGGCCTGGCCTTCCTCGCCGCGCAGATGCTCGACGTGGCGGTGTTCGACCGGCTGCGCGGCGGGCGCTGGTGGCGCGCGCCGCTCGTCTCCACGCTCGCGGGTTCCACGCTCGACACGGCGATCTTCTTCTCGGTGGCCTTCGCGGCGGGGCTCGCCTTCCTCCAGCCCTCGGCCGATGTGGGCTGGGCGAACGAGGCGCTGCCGCTCCTGGGCCAGGGGCCCGTGGCGCCGCTCTGGGTGTCGCTCGCGGTGGCGGACTGGATGGTGAAACTGTCGCTCGCACTCCTGGCGCTTGTGCCCTTCCGGCTGCTGGTGAAGCGCCTCACGGCACAACCGGTATGATTTCGCTTTGCGTGGCGCACAAACTGTGCCACGCTCACCTCAGGTCGCAACAGAATTGAAAGGAGGTGGTCCAGTGTCGAGAGAAACATTGGAGCGGGGTGTCGGGACAGTCCGGGAGGCGCGCCTCTGAGGCAGCCCTGAGGGGCGAGGCCACCGGATTGGCGCCAGCCTGAACCGGCGCCACCTCCGAAGTTCTCGAAAGGGCCGCCCGCACGGGCGGCCCTTTTTCGTGGCGCGATTGCGCCCCATACTGGGCCCATGTTGCGGATCACCGATCAGATCGAACTGGAAGAGTGGGAACTGACCGAGCACTTCACCCGCTCGGGCGGACCCGGCGGGCAGAACGTGAACAAGGTGAGCTCGGCGGTGGAGCTGCGCTTCGAGGCCGCGCGCTCGCCCAACCTCCCCGAGCCGGTGAAGCGGCGGCTGCGGCGGCTGGCGGGCTCGCGCTGGACGAAGGAGGGCGCGGTGGTGATCCGCGCCGAGGACACCCGCCACCAGTCCCGCAACCGCGAGATCGCCCGCGAACGCCTGGCCGAGCTGGTGCGCAAGGCCACGGTGGCGCCGAAGAAACGCAAGCCCGCCCGCCCCACCCTCGCCTCCAAGCGCCGCCGGCTGGAGGCGAAGAAGAAGCGCGGGGAGGGAAAGGCGCTGAGGGGCACGCCGGGGGAGGGGGAGTGACCGCGGCGGCCCGGGTGGCAGGTGCGAAGCGCGGCACGGGAAGCGAGATGACCGCGAACACGCTCGAAGGGACGGTAGAGGTCGTCCAGTCGCATCACGCGGGGAACGCGGGGGTGTGGGGGTGGGGTTCCGGGGTATTCTCTTTGTAAAGTCACCAAGATTTGTATGGAGACCGATACTTGCGGAACCGAAAACTCGTCGAACGAAGCGTTCCTTCGCCGAAAGGAACTGAAGGAGGTAGAAGCCTTGCCGGGGTCGCCCGATGGAGATCCAAGGGCTTGCCAAGGCGCCAAGATCAGGCAAGGATCTGTCAGCGCTTCTGCGCAATGCCAATGTGAAGCTTGTGTTAGCACTGGATCTCGATGGCGCTCGACGAGTTTTTACGCGAATTGATGGATCAAGATGGTCAAGAGGCACTCCGTGCTTTTTGCCAAGCGCGTGTGCTTCACGGCACACCTTACTGCTTTACTGGGCGTGAGGACGAATGGTTCCAGTTTAAACTGGAGATCTCCAGATTTTTTGGAATAAATCATACGGACGTATTTATTGCCGGCTCGGCGATGCTTGGATTCAGTCCGGTAAAGAGAACAGATTTTTCAGTCGAATCTGACATAGATGTCGCAATTGTGTCGCCAGCGCTTTTCGGGAGAATTTCGGATATGGCTTGCGAGCTTGAGTATTCTATGCGAGACGCACAACTTCATCTGCCAAACCACCAATTCAGAGCATACATCCGTTTCCTTAGGTACTTGGCTATCGGGTGGGCTCGACCAGACTTGGTGCCTCCTGAGCGTGAAATCGGCGCGTGGAAGAGGGAGTGGTTCGACTTCTTCAAAAGTGTTTCATACGAGCGTTGCAAGGCCGGCAATCATAAGGTTTCGGCGGGTGCATTCAGTTCATACGAAAGACTGGAGAGGTATTCACTGAATTCCTTCGAGAAGATAAGATCTACGCTAGTTGCGGAGGCTCAAGGATGAGCAAGCAAATTCGACCATCCGTCACGAACCCTCCGATCTCTTCAATTATTAGGGATATAAACGAGGGATTGCTAGTGCTCGCACCAGACTTTCAGAGGAAGTTTGTGTGGACCCAAGAGCATCAAGAGGAGTTTATTGATACGATCCTAAACGGACTTCCGTTTCCTGAGATTTATGTCGCCTCGGGCAGTGTCGATGTTGAAAAAATGACAACTATCCGAGACGTTATTGACGGTCAACAGAGGTTGACGACAATAAGAAACTACATAACGGGCAACTTCAAAGAGAAACTTTCCAAAATCCCTTCTTACGCTGATCTTTCTAAAGAAAGAAAGTCTGAGTTTCTTTCGTATGAAATTGTTGTGCGTGACCTTGGGCGCATAGATGAGGAAACTATTCGAGAGGTATTCAGAAGAATAAATCTGACGAAGTTCAAGCTGGACACGATTGAAATACAGAACGCCATCTATGACGGCGAGTTCATCCAGGCCGCAAAGTACGTCTTGGATCATGTGGATTTGAGTATCGTTGGCGTTGTTCGTGAGTCTGAATACACAAGGATGGCGGATCTTCATTTCTGCCTACTGTTAATGGCAACAATAGAGAGCGAGGGTTACTTCGCTGCGGACCGCGAAGTGGAGTTTTATATTGAGCGGTACAATGAAGAATACCCAAATTTTACGCGCATGGTAGAACGCTTGGTTTCGGTCTTTAACTTGGTTGAGAATCTTGATCTACCTTCGGATTCTATGTGGTTTAGAAAGTCCAACTTTTTCACGCTTTGTGCCGAAATCGGCATCAACAAGGGCAGGCTTGTTGAAGATCTAAGGGAAAAACTGGTTGATCTGGAAAAACAGGTAATGCTCGCGAAGGGGCAATCGGCGACGGAATTTGGGGAATATTATTCATATATGTACCAGAACACAAACGGGAGAAAGGCACGCATAGTGCGCTCGAATCTGTTCAGAAGGTTTTGTCTAGCCCAAGCTTAGCTTCCTAAACCACCACCTCCCGCCGCACCTGTTCCCCCACCCCGAACACCCGCTTGTAGCGGGCGATCTCCTCGGCCGGGCCCATGGCCTTTTCGGGGTTGTCGGAGAGCTTGACGGTCGGGCGGCCCTCGGCGGCGGCGGCCTTGCAGACGAGGGAGAAGGGGGCGAGGCGGTCGCCCTCCACCAGCCCGCGGAAGTCGTTGGTCAGGAAGGTCCCCCAGCCGAAGCTTACCCGCACCCGGCCCGAGAAGCGCTGGTAGAGGTCGAGGATCACGTCGGTATCGAGCCCGTCGGAGAAGATCACCAGCTTCTCGCGGGGATCCTCGCCCATCCTCTCCCACCAGCGGATGGCGATCTCCGCCCCCTCCGCCGGGTCGCCCGAGTCCACCCGCACCCCCGTCCAGCCGGCAAGCCAGGCGGGCGCGTTGTCGAAGAAGGACTGCGAGCCGTAGGTGTCGGGCAGGATGATGCGCAGGTTGCCGTCATGCTCCTCGTGCCAGTCCGAGAGCACCTTGTAGGGCGCGCGGGCCAACGCCTCGTCGGTGTCGGCCAGCGCGGCGTAGACCATGGGCAGCTCATGCGCGTTGGTGCCGATCGCCTCCACCTCGCGGCGCATGGCGATGAGGCAGTTGGAGGTGCCGACGAAGCGCTTGCCCAGCCCCTCGAGCATCGCCTGCACGCACCAGTCCTGCCAGAGGAAGGAATGCCGCCGCCGCGTGCCGAAATCGGCGATGCGCAGGCCCTCGTGCGGGCGCAGGCGCTCGATCTTCTCCCAGAGCTTGGTCATGGCGCGGGCGTAGAGCACCTGAAGCTCGAAGCGGCCCATGTCGCCCAGCACGGCGCGGCCGCGCAGTTCCATCAGCACGGCGAGGGCGGGGATCTCCCACAGCATGACCTCGGGCCACTTGCCCTCGAAGGTCAGCTCGTACTGGTCGCCCACGCGCTCCAGGTGGTAGGGCGGCAGGCGCAGGTTCTCGAACCACTCCATGAAATCCGGGCGGAACATCTGACGCTTGCCGTAGAACATGTTGCCGCGCAGCCAGGTGGATTCCCCGCGCGACAGACCGAGGGAGCGGATGTGGTCGAGCTGTTCGCGCAGCTCGCCCTCGTCCACGAGCCTGGCCAGCGGCACCTCGGTGGAGCGGTTGATCAGGCTGAAGGTGACGGTCGTCTCCGGCTTGTTGCGGAAGATCGACTGGCACATCAGCAGCTTGTAGAAATCCGTGTCGATCAATGACCGCACGATCGGATCGATCTTCCACTTGTGGTTGTAGACGCGCGTGGCGATGTCGACCATGAGGCCGCGCTCCTTCCCTACGAGGCGTCACCGGTTAGAGCAAGCACGCCCCCTCAGGGCAACCCCGCACGGCTCCGGTCGCGCCGGGACCGCGACAGTTCCGCGTCGAGCGCGCCGGGCTTGTGGCGCGATGCGGCGAGCGCGTCCTCAAGGCTCGCGCCCTCCACCGCCGCGGCGGCGAGGCGCGACAGCGCATGGGTGGAAACGCGGCGCACGCCCCGGAGCGCCGCGCGGCTCAGCCCCAGCGCGGCGAGATAGGTGTGATAGGGGCCGAGCGTGCCCGGCCCCTGCGCCGGAATGCCGCCGGCCACCCGCTCGCAGGCGGCGGCGTCGGTGGAGACGTAGCTGCGGCAGATCACCGGCCGTGCGTCATAGGCCCGGCAGGCGCGCGTTTCGGGATCGAGCGCCGGGCAGGCCCGGGGATGCCAGGCGCGCCCGTCCGGCTGACCCGCCAGCGGGCGAAGCGCCGCGTGGAGCGCGCGCGCCTCGGCTTCGGTGATCGTGGCGCCATCCTCGCCGCCCAGGATGCAGCAGAAGGCGCAGCCCCGGGTGCAGGCGAGGCCCGCGGGGGCCGCCGTGGCCGACAGCGCGACGCGGGCGATCCCCGTCGCCGCCTTTCCCTCCGCGATCTCGGCCAGAGCGGTCTCGGGCGCGGCGCCCTGCGCGGCCATCCCGTCGACATAGGCGAAGAGGCCCGCCCGCGCCCGTTCCGCCACGGCCGACGGCGCGGCGACACGGGCCGCACCGATGCGCGCGCGGAGCGACCTTTTCATGCGAGCGTGACGCCCGCGGCGCGCATCCTCGCGATCGCGTCGGACAGCGACCCGTCGAGGTCGATGGCCCGGCAGAGATCCTGGCGCACCTCCACCGCGACGCCGAGCCGTGCCGCGTCGAGCGCCGACCACGTCACGCAGAAGTCCGTGGCGAGGCCGGCGAGGACGATCCGTTCGATCCCGCGCGTGCGCAGGTAGCCCTCGAGCCCGGTGGGCGTCTCGTGGTCGTTCTCGAAAAAGGCGGAGTAGCTGTCGATCTCGCGGCGGAACCCCTTGCGCAGGATCATGTCGGCCTCGCCGGTGCGGAGATCGGGGTGGAACGCCGCGCCCGCGCTGTTCTGGATGCAGTGGTCGGGCCAGAGGACCTGCTCGCCATAGGGCATCCGCGTCGTCTCGAAGGGCGCCTTGCCCTCGTGCTCGCTGGCGAAGGAGGAATGGCGCGGCGGGTGCCAGTCCTGGGTGAGGATCACCGCGCGGAACTCGTCCATCAGCGCGTTGACGCCGGGAACGATCTCGTCACCGCCCTCCACGGCGAGCGCGCCGCCCGGGCAGAAATCGTTCTGCAGGTCGATGACGACCAAGGCTTCGGTTGCAGGGCGCATCGGTGCTCCTCCGGACGCTTCCGCGATGAAGGCGTAGGCCGCGGGGCCGCTCCCGTCAACGTCCGCGCCTCTTGCGCTTGCACTGGTGGCGCCCCTAGATGCGCGCCATGTTCACCGTGGCCACGCTATACCGTTTCACGCCTTTCGACGATCCCGGAGCGATCCGCGCACCCCTCGAGCGGGTCTGCGCCGCGCACGGCGTCACCGGCACGCTTCTGCTGGCGCGTGAAGGGATCAACGGCACGATCGCGGGCTGCCGCGCGGGGATCGACGCGGTGCTCGCCCATATCCGCGCGCTGCCCGGCTGCGCCGGGCTCGAATGGAAGGAAAGCGCCGCCTCGGCGGCGCCATTCGGCAAGCTCAAGGTCCGGGTGAAGCGCGAGATCGTGACCATGGGCCAGCCCGACGTGGATCCGCGCGCGCGCTCCGGACGCTACGTGGAGGCGCGGGACTGGAACGACCTGATCCGCCGGCCCGACGTCGCGGTGATCGACACGCGCAACGACTACGAGGTGGAGATCGGCACCTTCGAGGGCGCGGTGGATCCCGGCACGGCCAGTTTCCGCGAATTCCCGGAATGGTGGGAAAGGAACCGGCACCGCTTTCACAACAAGCGCATCGCCATGTTCTGCACCGGCGGCATCCGCTGCGAGAAATCCACCAACTGGCTGCTGTCGCAGGGGGTGGAGGAGGTCTATCACCTCAAGGGCGGCGTGCTGAAATACCTCGAGGAGGTGCACGAGGCGGAAAGCCTCTGGCGCGGGGCCTGCTTCGTCTTCGACGAGCGGGTTTCCGTGGGCCACGGCCTCGTCGAGGGACCGCACGAGCTCTGTCATGCCTGCCGGCGGCCAATCCTTCCGGAGGATCGCGCGCGTCCCGGTTTCGAGGAAGGCGTCAGCTGCCACCATTGCATCGGGGAGACGAGCGGGGAGGACAAGGCGCGTTTCCGCGAGCGCCAGCGCCAGATCGCGCTCGCCCGGGCGCGGGGAGAGCGGCATCTGGGCCGGCACGGCGCGACCGCACCGGGCGCCGGCACGGAAGTCGCGGACGCCGCCCCGGGCCCGGACCGCGCGGAAGGCGCGGACTGATGGAGGCACGGGCACGCCTCGAGCGCATCTGGCGGGCCGGTGTCGCCGCCGTGGGCGGGCATGCCGCCGTCGCGCGCGCGCTGGGCTCCGAGGACGTGCCGCGGCCCGACCGGATCCTCGCCGTGGGCAAGGCCGCCGTCGAGATGGCGCGCGCCGCGCTCGACCGGTACGGCGCGGTTCCGGCCCTTGCGGTGACGAAGCACGGCCATGGCCAGCCCGTTCCCGGCCTCGACGTCATCGAGGCGGGCCATCCCGTCCCCGACGCCACGAGCCTGAAGGGCGGCGCGGCGCTGATTGCGGCCGTGAACGACTGCGGCCCGGAGGATCATCTGCTTCTGCTGGTCTCCGGCGGCGCCTCCGCGCTTGCCGAGGCGCCCGAGGACGGGCTCTCCCTGAGCGACGTGGTGGCCGAAACCCGGCGCCTTCTCGCCTCCGGGGCGGATATCGCCACCATGAACGCCCGCCGCCGGGAGCTTTCCCGCATCAAGGGCGGGCGGCTTCTGGAAGGCTTTGCCGGCGCGCGGGTCACGGTGCTTGCTATCTCGGACGTCGAGGGCGACGGGATCGGGGTGATCGGGTCAGGGATCGGGCGGGTTCCCGACGGCGCGCGCTTCGCGTCGCTGACGCGGATCGTGGCGTCGAACGCCCACGCCCGGGCCGCCTGCGCCCGGGCGGCGCGCGCCGAGGGCCTGGCCGTCGTGACCGACGAGGAAAGCCTTTACGCCGATGTCGCCGACTGCGCGGCGCGGATCGGCGCGACGCTTCGGGCCGCACCGGCTGGTCTGCACATCTGGGGCGGGGAGCCGACGGTCGTGCTGCCCGATGCGCCGGGTGAAGGCGGGCGGAACCAGGCGCTCGCCCTCATGCTGGCCCGAGAGATCGCGGGCCGCCCCGACCTTGCCGTGCTCGTGGCCGGGACGGACGGCACGGACGGACCCACCGACGCCGCGGGAGGCCTCGTCGATGGCCGAAGCTGGGAGGCGGGCGCCGACGCGGCCCTGGCCGCGGCCGACAGCGGGCGCTGGCTCGCGGCGCGCGGTCTGACCTTCGCGCCCGGGCCCACCGGCACGAACGTGATGGACCTGGTGCTCGCGCTAAAGTCGGACACGGGCTGAGGCGGCATGCGGCTCTTCCTGGCCCTCGACCTGCCGGAACCCGCGCGCGACGCGCTGGAGGCGCTTCAGGCCGAGATGCCGGCCGGACGCCCGGTCGACCCCGAGACCATGCACCTGACCATGGTCTTTCTGGGCGATCTCGACGAGGAGACGGCCGAGGCCGCGCACACCGCGCTCGAGGGGCTGCGCCACCCGCCGGTCGAGATGACGCTTCGCGGGCTCGGCACGTTCGGCGCGCGGCGGCCGCAGGTGCTTTTCGCGGGCGTCCGGGACGCCCGGCCGCTCGCCGCGCTGCGGGCGAAACTTCTCGCGCGGCTGCGTGCGGCCGGTATCGCGCCCGAGCGCCGGCGCTTCCGGCCCCACGTCACCCTCGCCCACTTTCCCGGGCGCCTGCCGGCCTTCGATCTGGACCGGCTGCGGGATTTCCTCGAAGCGCGCGCCGATGTGGCGTTCGCGCCGTTCACCGCCGAGGCGGTGCTGCTTTTCCGTTCGCATCTGCGACCCGGCGGGGTGGAGCACGAGGCGCTGGCAGCCTACCCGCTGGCGTAAGGCGTGACCTGCTCCCCTTGAAGTCCGCCCGGGCGTGGCGCCTCCCCCTTTCGCATGCTTTTCCCGCGCCCCGAGTTTCCGTTTTCCTTCGTTTTGCGCGGCAAGTCGTGTAGGGTTCCTGCAAATATTGCGTGTCGCGCCCCGATACGCGGAACCGATGACGGGAGATCAGGTTTCATGTGTCTTTCCTGCGTTCAGGCAGATCCCGCGACGGGCGGGGCCGCGATCGATTGTTGCCTTTGCGGCGCGCCCACCACTCAGGCCGCATTCGCCCGGATCGAGGCCGATCTCAAGCGGCGTGAACTGATCGGCGGCGCTGCGGCGGTGGTGGGCATGTTCGCGGGGTTCGGGCTTCAGCCGTCCGAGGGGCGCGCCCAGACGCCGGGGCGGCCGCTTCTGCTGACCAATCTTCGCTATTTCGACGGCACCACCTTCTCCATGCAGGAGGGGCGCGACATCCTGATCGAAGGCGGCCGCATCTCGGCGCTTCCGCCGGCGGGCGAGGGGCCCGAGGACGCCCAGCGCGTCGATTGCGGCGGGCGCGCCGTGATCCCCGGCCTGATCGACGCGCACTGGCACTCCACCCTTGTCGCCGTCACCCAGACGCAGGCGATGGCCGCCGATATCGGCTTCGTGCACCTCATGGCGGGGCGCGAGGCGGGGGCGACGCTGATGCGCGGCTTCACCACGGTACGCGACACCGGCGGACCGGCCTTCGGGCTGAAGCTCGCCATCGACCGTGGGGCATTGCCCGGCCCCCGCATCTTTCCCTCCGGGGCGATGATCTCGCAGACCTCGGGCCACGGTGATTTCCGGTTCCTGAACGAGTTGCCCCGCGCCGCCGGCGACCTGTCCTACGCCGAGCACATGGGGGTCGCGGCCATCGCCGACGGGCGCGCAGAGGTGCTGCGCCGCGCCCGCGAGCAGCTGATGAAGGGCGCGAGCCAGATCAAGATCATGGCGGGCGGCGGCGGCTCCTCGCTCTACGATCCGCTGGAATCGCTCCAGTTCCTCGAGGAGGAGATGGAGGCCGCCGTGCGCGCCGCCGCCGACTGGGGCACCTATGTCTGCGCCCATGTCTACACCTCCGAGGGCATCCAGCGGGCGCTGCGCGCGGGCGTGAAATCGATCGAGCACGGGCAGCTGGCCGATACTGCGACGATCCGCATGATGCGCGAAGAGGGCGCGTGGTGGTCGATCCAGCCCTTCCTGGCCGACGAGGACGCGAATCCGAAATCCGATCCGCGCCAGCAGGCCAAGCAGATCGAGGTTGCCGAGGGGACGGTCCGCGCCTTCGAGGAGGGCCGCGCAGAGGGCGTGCAGATGGCCTTCGGCACCGACATCCTGATGAACCCGGCCGGAACCGCCAGCCATGGTCGCCAGCTCGGCAAGCTCACGCGCTTCATGCCCCCGCTCGAGGCGCTTCACCTCGCAACCGGCGCGGCGGGCGAGCTGCTCGCGCTCTCGGGCGCGCGCGCGCCCTATGACGGGCGTCTGGGGGTGATCGCGGAGGGCGCGCTGGCCGATCTTCTGGTCGTGGACGGCGACCCAGAGGCGGGGCTCGACTGGCTCGACACGCCGGAGACGAGCCTGCCGCGCATCATGAAGGGCGGCGCGATCGTGAAGGACCGGCTGTGATGCTGGGTCGGGGCAAGGCGGCCCTCGCCCTTCTCGCCATCGGGGCAGCCCCGGCTGCGGCGCAGGACTGGAACGTGCAGATCACGCCCTATGCCTGGGGCACCGGGGTGGGCGGTGACGTGCGGCCCGTGCCCGGCGGGCCGACGCTCTCGTTCGATCAGGGCCTGTCGGAGGTGCTCGAGGATCTCGACGCCGCGTTCTTCCTCACGGGATACATGCGCAGCGGCCGGTTCGTGTTCCTGGGCGACTACTCCCGCTCCGTCAGTTCGCGCTCCGGCCGGGTGCCGGTGCTGGGCCTGCCCGCGCGCGGCGAGGTCGAGCAGAGCTCCATCACGCTCGCGGCCGGCTACCGGGCCTATAGCGGGCCCGAGCTGACCCTCGATGTGCTGGCCGGCATCCGCCACTGGTCGATCGAGGCGGAGGCGACGACCCCGGTCGTCCCGGGCCTCTCGGCGGGCGTGGACATCGACTTCACCGATCCGATCCTCGCATTGCGCACCAACATCCCGCTGTCCGAGCGCTGGTCGCTTATCGCCTACGGCGATCTGGGCGGCTTCGGGGCAGGGTCCGAATGGACGGGGCAGGTCGTCGCCACCGTGAACTGGCAAGCGAACGACTCGCTTTACCTCTCCGCGGGCTACCGCCACCTTTTCGTCGATTACGACGATGGCGGCCCGGCGGTCGATGTCTCCTTCTCGGGGCCGCTTCTGGGCCTGACCTACAGGTTCTGAAGCGCGCCTCGGGCCGGCCTCGCCGGCAGAAACGGCGGGGCCACGGACCTGCCGCCGGGTGCAGCGAAAGCCCGAGACCGCCAGCGTGAACGCCCCCGGAACGATCCCCGTCGGGGCCCGCCCGGCGGCACCCGACGCGCAGCCCGGACGCCCCCTCGCTTAGAAATCCAGGTTCTCGACGCTCAGCGCGTTTTTCTGGATGAATTCCCGGCGCGGCTCGACCACGTCGCCCATCAGCTTGGTGAAGAGGTCGTCCGTCTCGGCCACATCGTCCACCTGGACCTGCAGCAGCGTGCGCGCCTCCGGATCCAGCGTCGTTTCCCAGAGCTGGTTCGGGTTCATCTCACCGAGGCCCTTGTAGCGCTGAAGCGTCAGGCCCTTCTCGCCCTCCTCGAGGATCGCCTTCAGCAAGTCTAGCGGGCCGTAGATGTCGGTGCCGCGCTCCTTGCGCATCAGCCGGGCGGGACCGCGATAGACCTCCTGCAACGGCTGCGTCATGCGGCCGAGCTTGCGCGCCTCGCCCGAGCGCAGCGCCTGCCCGTCGAGCGTGCGCGCCTCCTCGACGCCGCGCACGATCCGCGACAGCCGGATGCCGCGGTCCTGCGTGGGCCGTCCCTGCCAGCCGCGCTCGTATTCCGGGGCGATGAGGTCGAGCCGCTCCGCCACGCGCTCGGCCACGCCGTGCAGATCGATGTCGGCCTGCCCCTCGAGGAAGGCGCCGGCGATGGCGGCCTGCTCGAGGATGTGCCTGGGGTAATGGGTCGGGAAGGCGTCCAGGATACGGCGGACCTGCCGGGCCTCCTCGACCACCCGGACAAGGTCGGGGCCGGCGATCTCTTCCCCGTCGGCGAGCCGGAGCATGGCGCCATCTGTGCCCTGGTCGATCAGGTAGTCGTTGAGCGCGCTCTCGTCCTTCAGGTAGACCTCGGACTTGCCGCGCGCGACCTTGTAGAGCGGCGGCTGCGCGATATAGAGGTGCCCGTGTTCGACCAGCTCGGGCATCTGCCGGTAGAAGAAGGTCAGCAGCAGCGTGCGGATGTGGGCGCCGTCCACGTCTGCGTCCGTCATGATGACGATCTTGTGGTACCGCAGCTTCGACAGGTCGAACTCGTCGCGCCCGATCCCGGTGCCCAGCGCCATGACGAGGTTGCCGATCTCCTGGCTGGAGAGCATCCGGTCGAAGCGCGCGCGCTCCACGTTGAGGATCTTGCCGCGCAGCGGCAGCACGGCCTGCGTGCGCCGGTCGCGGCCGGACTGCGCCGATCCGCCGGCGCTGTCGCCTTCGACGAGGAACAGCTCGGTCTTGGAAGGATCCTTCTCGGAGCAGTCCTTGAGCTTGCCGGCGAGGTAGTTCACGTCCATCGCCGTCTTGCGCCGGGTGAGTTCGCGGGCCTTGCGCGCCGCCTCGCGGGCGAGCGCGGCCTCGACGATCTTGCCGACGATGGTCCGCGCCTCGTTCGGGTGCTCCTCGAACCACTCGTTGAGCCGCTCGTTCATCATGCCCTCGACCGCCGGGCGCACCTCAGAACTGACCAGCTTGTCCTTGGTCTGGGACGAGAATTTCGGGTCCGGCACCTTGACCGAAAGCACGCAGGTCAGCCCCTCGCGCGCGTCGTCGCTGGTGAAGCTCACCTTCTCGCGCTTGGCGATGCCGCTGTCGGCGGCGTATTTCTGCAGCGTCCGCGTCAGCGCGCCGCGAAAGCCGGCCATGTGGCTGCCGCCGTCGCGCTGGGGGATGTTGTTGGTGAAGGGCAGCACCGTCTCGTGGTAGCTGTCGTTCCACCACATCGCGATCTCGACGCCGATGCCGTCTCGCTCGCCGGTCATGTAGATCGGCTCGTCTATCAGCGGATGCTTGGAGCGGTCGAGGTAGCGCACGAACTCGCGCACCCCGCCCTCGTAGAACAGTTCGCTGCGCAGCGCCTCCGCGGGGCGTTCGTCCTCGAGGATGATGCGCACGCCCGAATTCAGGAAGGCCAGTTCGCGCAGGCGCTTTTCCAGCGTCTCGAAGGAGTAGTCGAGATTCGAGAAGGTCTCGAGCGAGGCGAGAAAGCGCACCTCGGTGCCGGTGCGGTCCCCGGCGTCGCCCACCTCGTGCAGATGCACCACCGTGTCGCCCCTCTCGAAGCGGGCGTGATACGCCTTTCCGCCGCGCCAGATCCTCAGCTCCAGCCAGTCGGAAAGCGCGTTCACGACCGAAACGCCGACGCCGTGCAGGCCGCCCGAGACCTTGTAGGAGTTCTGGTCGAACTTCCCGCCCGCGTGAAGCTGGGTCATGATGACCTCGGCCGCGCTGACCCCTTCGCCGGCATGGATGTCGACGGGGATCCCGCGACCGTTGTCGGCGACCGAAACGGAGCTGTCGGCGTGGATCTTGACGTGCACATGGTCGGCATGGCCCGCGAGGGCCTCGTCGATGCCGTTGTCGACGACCTCGTAGACCATGTGATGCAGGCCCGAGCCGTCATCGGTGTCACCGATATACATGCCGGGCCGCTTCCGCACGGCATCCAGACCCTTGAGAACCTTGATGGATTCCGCGCCGTATTCCTGCGGCGCCCCAGCGTTTGCGGCCATGCCTGCGAACCTCTTGTTTGCCCGCGGGTTATAGGCCCTCCGGGCCGGAATGTCACGCGCATGACACGGTTTTCGGCGGATGCGCTCAGGCGAAGGGAATCGCGACGCCGACCGCCACCAGAAGCCCGCCTGCCACCAGGTTCGTGCGCCGCAGCGCGCCGGGGGAGGTGAGCCGCTGCTTCACGCGATCGACCAGGAGCGCGAAGCCCAGGTTGCAGACGAACGGCACCGCCATGGAGATGAAGACGATCGCCGCGATGTCGGGCGCGCGCACCGCCGCCAGGTCGAAGAAGCCCGGGAGCATGCCCATGTAGAACAGGATCGCCTTGGGGTTGCCGAGAATGGCCGCCAGCCCGGCGAGGAAGCCCGCCCACATCCCGGGCCGGACCAGGCGGCTGTCGGCGCCGATCGTGCGGTCCGCGTTGCGCAGCACCGTGACGCCCAGCCAGACGAAGACGGCTGCGGCGACCCAGCGCAGCACCGTCATCGCGGCGCCGTAG
This sequence comes from Rhodosalinus sp. FB01, assembly GCF_041365715.1. Taxonomy (NCBI): domain Bacteria; kingdom Pseudomonadati; phylum Pseudomonadota; class Alphaproteobacteria; order Rhodobacterales; family Paracoccaceae; genus Rhodosalinus; species Rhodosalinus sp. FB01. Next base: position 99,390 of record NZ_JBGFSH010000005.1, read on the forward strand.
GTGGACACGACCCAGGCGAGGCCGAGCAGCGCGAGGAGCGACCAGAGCGCGTCGCCGATCACCACGCCCGCCGCGAGCGGCCACGCGGCCTGCACGCCGCCCGCGAGCGTGCGCGCGGTCAGCGCCATCCAGACCGGCCCCGGCGTCATGAAGAGCACGAAGACGGCGGCGGTGTATAGGGTGAGCTCAGCGGCGGTGACGGTCATCTTGCGGACTCCGGTGACCGGGCGAGCCTACGTCGCTTCAGTGCGCGCGCAAGCGGCTTTCTCCGGCCGCGTCCGTCACCTCGATCCGTTGCGCCCGCTCCCCCGGCGCGGTGAAGAGTTCGGGGCCGGTCCCGGTCATCCACGCCTGCGCGCCAAGGGCGCAGAGCTCGTCGTAAAGCGCGGCGCGCCGGTCCGCGTCCAGATGCGCGGCGACCTCGTCCAGCAGAAGGATCGGCGGCGCGCCCAGCTCGTCCGCGAGCGCACGGGCATTGGCGAGGATGAGCGAGATGAGCAGCGCCTTCTGCTCGCCGGTGGAGCAGTCCTGCGCCGGCATGGATTTCGGGGCGTAGACCGCGGCGAGATCCGCGCGGTGCGGGCCGGCAAGCGTGCGCCCGGCCTGAAGGTCCCGCCCGCGGCCGCGGGCGAGCGCCTCGGCGAGCGCGGTCTCGTCCTCCGGCATGTCTTCCTCGCCGTAGGCCACCGACAGCTCGGCCGCCGGAAAGGCGGTCCGGGCGTCCGCCTGCGCCGCCATCACCCGGTCGATCGCGGCGCGCCGCCCGGCGGCGATCGCGGCGCCCGACCTCGCCATTTGCGCCTCCAGCGCGGCATACCACCTCGCGTCGCGCACCTGCTCCTTCAACAGGCGGTTGCGCTCGCGCATCGCCTTCTCGTAGCCCAGCGCGGCGTCGGCATGTTCGGGAAAGAAGCTGAGCGCCACCCGGTCGAGAAAGCGCCGCCGGCCCTCCGCCCCCTCGATCCACAGCCGGTCCATCGAGGGCACCAGCCAGAGCACCCGCGCGAGCCGGCCCAGCGCGACCTGCGGCGCGGGCTTGCCGTCGATGCGCAGCTCGCGGGGACCGCCGGCCTCGCAGCGCATCTCGATCCCGTGGCCAATGCCGAAGCTCTCGAGCCGGCCCTCGACCTTCCAGCCCAGCGCCTCGGGCTTGCGCGCCATGTCCGCCGCGGCGGCCCGCCTGAGTCCGCGCCCCGGCGAGAAGAGCGAGACCGCCTCGAGAAGGTTGGTCTTGCCCGCGCCGTTTGGCCCGAAGATCGCGACGGGCCGCGCGTCCGCCTCGACCACCGCGCGGCGGTGCGAGCGGAAATGCGACAGGGCGAGATGGGTGAGATGGAGGCCGGGCACGCCCAGTCCTTCTGTTGTCTAAGCCGCTGCGTCCGACGGCGCGCCCCTCGTATGATAGGGGCAGGGACAGGCGCGCAACCCCCGCCGGGCCCGGTTCCCTCAGAAGCGGCTGAGTCGCGCGAAGCTCATCGACAGATGCGCCCGGCGCAGCAGCGCCGCGGCCTGAAGGTCGCCGGCGCGGAGCGCCTCCGCCGTCCCGGACATCTCCGCGCGGAAATGCGCGATCTCGGCGGCGAGGTCCATGCGCGGGATCGCCTGCAGCCAGATCCGCGCGGTGCGGTAGTAAAGCCGCTCGGAAACTTCGCGCAGCGGCTCGTTCCGCGTCAGGGCGAGGCCGAAGCCGAAGAAGGCCATGTTGAGCCGCGCGAAGCCGCGCGGGTCGGGCGCGGCGGCGAGACGGTCGCCGTCGGCGACGAGCGTATCGAGAGCGTCGAGCGTGGCCTGCGTCACCGGCGCGGGGGCGAGCATGCCGACGAGTTGCGCGAGTTCCAGCCGCAGCGCGTAGGTCTGGCCCATCTCCGAGATGTCGACGTCCGTCACCAGCGTGCCCACCCCGTGGACCGCGCGCACCAGCCCCTCGTCCTCCAGCCGTGCCAGCGCCCGGCGGAGCGGCGTGCGCGAGGTGCCGTGCTCTGCGGCCAGCGCCTCCTCCGAGAGCTTCGCGCCGGGCGGGTAGTCGAGAAGGCAGATGCGCTCGCGCAGTTCGGCATGCAGGCGGGCGAGGCGTGCGGCGGCGTCGGAAACCGCCTCGTTCATGCCGCCAGGCGCCCGCCCAGCCGGTCCAGCATGTCGAGGCAGGCGGAAAGCTGGTCGAGGCTCACGTATTCGTCGGGCTTGTGCGCCTGCTCGATGCTGCCCGGCCCGCAGACCACGGCGGCGAGACCCAGCTTCTGGAAGAGGCCGGCCTCGGTGCCGAAGGACACGACCTCGGCGCCGTTGGCGCCGGTGAGTTCGGCGACGAGCCGTCGCGCCGCGTTCTCGGTCATGGGCTCGAGCCCCTCGACCTCGCCGATGGTCTGGGTGGAGATGTCGGCGCCGGGCCAGACCGACCGCATCGCCGGAAGAAGCTCCTCCTCGACATAGGCGGCCATGGTCCGTTTCACGAAGGCCTGGTCGGCCGCGCTGACGGGGCGCGTCTCCCATTCGACATGGGCGTGCGCCGCGATCACGTTGTGCGCCACGCCGCCCTCGATCCGGCCCACGTTCACGGTGCTCCAGGGCGGATCGAAGGGGCTGCCCTCGGGCGCGCGCGCCACTAGGTCGCGGCGCAGCTGCAGCAGCCGCCCGACATAGGCCGCGGCGTATTCCGCGGCGTTGACGCCCCGTTCGGGTTGCGATCCGTGCCCGGCGCAGCCCCGGAAATGGGTCGTGTACTCGCAGCAGCCCTTGTGCCCTTCCACGATCCGCATGGAGGTGGGTTCGCCGATGATCGCTGTCGCGGGGCGGACCTCGCGCCGCGCCAGCTCCTCGACGAGGGCCCGGGCGCCGAGGCAGCCCACCTCCTCGTCGTAGGTGAAGGCGAAATGCACCGGCCGGGTCAGGGCGGCGGCGTCCAGCCCCTCCGCCGCCGCGAGCGTGGCGGCGATGAACCCCTTCATGTCGCAGGCGCCGCGACCGTAGAGCCGGCCCTCGCGCTCCACCATCTCGAACGGGTCCGAGCTCCCGTCCTCGGCCACGGCCGGCACGACGTCGGAATGGCCAGAAAGCACCACGCCGCCCTCGCGATCCGGCCCGAGCGTGGCGAAGAGATTGGCCTTGTGCCCGGTCTCGTCGTGGAAGAGGTCAGTTCTGGCGCCGAGGTGGCTCAGCCTGTTCGCCAGGTAGACCATCATCTCCAGGTTCGAGTCCGACGAAACCGTCGGGAAGGCGATCAGGTCGGCCAATGTCTGCCGGGCGCGGGATAGCTTGTTCATGCTCTTTCACGAACATCTTTCTGGGTCGGTTGCAAAGGGTCTCGGCCGGGCCGTCCTCGCGGATCGTGATGGATTCGGTGATTTCCATCCCCCAGTCGCGCATCCAGAGACCGGGCATGAAGTGGAAGGTCATGCCCGGCATCAGCACCGTCTGGTCCTCGGGGCGCAGCGACACCGTCCGTTCGCCCCAGTCCGGCGGGTAGCTCAGACCGATGGCGTAGCCGCAGCGCGCGCCGCGCTCGATGCCCGCCCGCTCCAGCGGCAGGGCGAGCGCGTTGGCCACGTCGCAGGCGCGGTTGCCCGCGCGCGCAGCGTCGAGCCCGTCCTCGAGCCCTTCGATCAGCGCGGCCTCGGCGTGGCGGATCTCGTCGGGCGGCGTTCCCAGGAAGATCGTCCGGCAGAGCGGCGCATGGTAGCGCCGGTAGCAGCCCGAGACCTCGAAGAAGGTGGCCTCGCCGCCGGCGAACGGGCGCCCGTTCCAGGTCAGGTGGGGCGCGGCGGCGTCGGAGCCCGACGGCAGCAGCGGCACGATGGCCGGGTAGTCGCCCCAGTGGCCGTCCGCGCCGCGGATCGCGTCGCCGTAGGCCTCCGCCACGATCTCGTTCTTGGGCACGCCCGCGCTCACGCGTTCCACCAACCCGTCGATGATGCGCTCGGAGATGCGCGCGGCGCGGCGCATGAAGACCAGTTCCTCTTCCGACTTCACCGCGCGCTGCCAGTTCACGAGCGCGGTGGCGTCCTCGATCGTGGCGCGGGGCAGGGCTTCGGTCAGCGCGTGGTGCGCCTTTGCGGTATAGTAGTAATTCTCCATCGCGACGCCGATCCGGGCCTCGCCCTGCCCGAGTTCGGCCAGCTTCGCGGCAAGGTCCTGCATCGGGTGACGTTCGATCGACTGGACGTAGTTGTCGGCGTAATCGAGGACATGCGCGTCCTCCATCCAGACGGTGCGCAGCGCGCCCTGCGCGTCCTGCCGGCGGCCCCACCAGTAGGGGTCGGCATCCTTGAGCACGATCACGCCCTGGTGCACGTAGAAGGACCAGCCGTCATAGCCCGTGAGCCATGCCATGTTGGACGGGTCGGTGACGAAGAGTGCGTCGAGACCCGAGGCCTCCATCGCGATGCGCGTCCGGTTGAGCCGACGTTCGTATTCGGCGGCGCTGAAGGGAATGTCCTTGCGAATCACTGGCGCACCTCCTGGATCGAAGCAACTGTGCAATCCTGCGGCAGTTGTGCACAACAGGTCAGGTCAAAGAGCGACATGCAGCATGCCGCTTTCAGGATATTCATTGAATGTCTTAAGTTTGTGCGGCCGCGCCCTGGGCAGAGACGAATTGTTGTGCACAACTGAAACGATCCTGGGGGGAGATCATGATCGAGCCCTGCGACATCCCCGCCGCCGCACGCCGGATCCGGCGCGTTGCGGACGCCACGCCACCGGTGCCGCTCCGCCGGCAGGACCGCATGGTGGCAGAATGTGCCGGCGTGATCGGGATCGCGGCGGTGCTGGCGGGAAACTGCCCGCGCTTGCCGTCCCGTCGCGACCCTCCTGGCCGGCCGCAACCCGACATGGCCTTGTTAATACGCGTCGTCACCGGGCAGGATATCGTCCTTGGCGATACCGTCGTGAAGGGACGACCCCATGCCGCATGACAGTCACATCACGACGGAGGCCGGGCCGCGCGCGCCGGTGCAGCTCGTGCCGGCGGTCTTTCTCGACAACGGATGCCTGACCGGCCTGCAAGCGCCGGGCCGGCGCACGGAGGAGGAGATCCCCCGCGCCGACCTCACCGGCACGGGCGCGCAGGATGCGGCGATCGTCGTCCACGCCGCCCGGGCGATCGGGACGGCGGGCCCGGGCGCGCGGGCATGATCCGGCTGGACGCGCGCGATATCGAGATCCTGCGCACGCTCGTGGCGGAGGGGCGGATCACCAAGGCCGAGCTCGCCGAGAAGGTGGGGCTCTCGCCGACCCCCGCCTGGGAGCGGATGAAGAAGCTGGAGCGCGCGGGCGTGATCGAGGGCTACGGGGCGCGCGTCGCGGCCCGGGCGCTCGGCCCGCATGTCACCGTCTTCGTGGCCGTGGAGCTCTCGCACCACACCGCTGCGAGCTTCCAGACCTTCGAGCGCGCGGTGCAGGGCTACGAGGAGGTGTCCGCCGTCTGGGCGCTCGGCGGCGGCTTCGATTACCTCATGCAGGTGGTCGCGCGTGACATCGACGCCTACCAGCGCCTCATCGACGGGATGCTGGCGGCGCGGATCGGCATGGCGCGCTATTACACCTACATCGGGACGAAGCCGGTGAAGGGGCCGCCCGCGCCGCCGCTCTGGCTTCTCGGGCAGACCGATTGATCCCGCCCGGCGGGTGCGGGCAGACGGATCTTCTGCCAGGGCGGCGCATTTCAGACCCCACCCCCGCCGTCGTGGCGCCATGATGGCGGGGAAAGGAGGGCCCGCCCATGTCCCTGCATCAGCACCTCGCCGCCTCGCCGCTCGACGGTCTCGCCGACCCGCGCCTCGCGCGGAGCTTTTCCTACGTGAATGGAAAGTGGGTCGGCGGCGACCGCGCGGCCATCGCCGTGACCGACCCCGCGACGGGGGCGCGGCTGGGCGAAGGGGTCAGCCTGGACGCGGCGCAGTCGCGGGCCGCCGTTGACGCCGCCGCGGCGGCGTTTCCGCACTGGTCGGTCGCGCTGCCGCAGGAGCGCGCGGCGTTGTTGCGGCGCTGGTACGAGCTGATGATCGCGCATCGCGAGGACCTCGCCCGGATCATGGTCATGGAGCAGGGCAAGCCGCTCTCGGAAGCCCGCGGCGAGATCGACTATGCCGCGAGCTTCGTGGAGTTCTACGCCGAGGAGACACGCCGGCCCAACATCGAGGGCGTCACCAGCCACCTCCCCGACGCCGAGGTGGAGCTCTGGCGCGAGCCGGTGGGCGTCGCCGCGCTGGTCACACCGTGGAACTTCCCTTCTGCGATGCTGACGCGCAAGGCCGCCGCCGCGCTGGCCGCCGGATGCACCGTCGTGGCGCATCCCTCCGCCGAGACGCCCTTCTCGGCGCTGGCGCTTGCCGAGCTCGCCGACCGGGCGGGGATGCCCGCGGGCGTCTTCAACGTGGTGACGGGCGAGGCGCCGGTCGTCGTCGGCCCCTGGACGGAGGACGCGCGCGTGCGGGCGCTCTCCTTCACCGGCTCGACGGAGGTGGGGCGGCTCCTTTACCGCCAGTGCGCGGACACGGTGAAGCGGCTGGTCCTGGAACTGGGCGGCCATGCGCCGGTTCTCGTCTTCGCCGACGCCGATCTCGACAAGGCCGTGGCGGAGACGATGAAGGCCAAGTTCGCGACCTCGGGTCAGGACTGCCTCGCCGCGAACCGGATCTACGTGGAGCGTCCCGTCTACGAGGCGTTCTGTTCGCGGCTCGCGGCCGCGACCGAGGCGCTGGGCGTCGGGCCGGGGATGGAGGATCCCGACATCGGGCCGCTGACCAACGCGGCGGCGCTCGCCAAGCAGGAGGCGCATGTCGCCGACGCGGTGGCGCGTGGCGCGCGGGTGCTCGCCGGCGGCGGGCGCCGGGCGGATCTGGGCGATCTCTTCTTCGCGCCGACGATCCTGGCGGATGTCCCGGACGCGGCGACGATCATGGCCGAGGAAACCTTCGGGCCGGTCGCGGCGGTCGCGCCCTTCGACACCGAGGACGAGGTGGTGGCGCGCGCGAACGCGACCGAATACGGTCTCGTCGCCTATCTTCACAGCCAGGACCCGCGCCGCATCTACCGTATCACGCGGGCGCTGCAGTTCGGCATGGTGGCGGTGAACCGGACCAAGGTGACCGGCGCGCCCATCCCCTTCGGCGGCATGAAGCAGTCCGGGATCGGACGCGAAGGGGCCCGGCAGGGGATGGAGGCCTTCACCGAGATCAAGTACGTCTGCCGCGACTGGGGGTGAGGCGCAAGACGCTTCGAAGCGTCTTGCCAAGGGGTTTCGAAACCCCTTGGCCCCTTCGACCGGGCGTCGCGGCCGAATGGCCGGCGCGCCGCGGCGGACGGGGTCCGACAGGAAAAGGCAGCGGGGGTGCGACCCCGCGCAAGCAAGAGGACGAAGATGCTGAAGAACGACATGCTCGACCAGTGGGACCGGGAGAATTTCTTCCATCCCTCCACCCATCTCGCGCAATTCGCGCGGGGCGAGGCGCCGAACCGCGTCATCCGGACCGGCGAGGGCAGCCATATCGTGGACCGCGAGGGCAATCGCCTGCTCGACGCCTTCGCCGGGCTCTACTGCGTGAATGTCGGCTACGGCCGGACCGAGATCGCCGACGCCATCGCCGAGCAGGCGCGCGAACTCGCCTACTACCACGCCTATGTCGGGCACGGCACGGAAGTCTCGATCCGTCTCGCCAAGATGGTTCTCGACCGTGCGCCCGCCAACATGAGCAAGGTCTATTTCGGTCTCTCGGGATCGGACGCCAACGAGACCAACGTGAAGCTCGTCTGGTACTACAACAACGTGCGGGGCCGTCCTGAGAAGAAGAAGATCATCTCGCGCTGGCGCGGCTATCACGGTTCGGGGCTGATGACCGGCTCGCTCACCGGGCTGGAGCTTTTCCACAAAGCCTTCGACCTGCCGCTCGTGCAGGTGCTGCACACCGAGGCGCCCTACTACTACCGCCGTGCGGACCCGGCGATGAGCGAGACGGATTTCGTGGCGCACTGCGCGGCCGAACTCGAGGCGCTGATCGAGCGCGAGGGCGCCGACACGATCGCCGCCTTCTGGGCCGAGCCCGTGCTGGGCACGGGCGGCATCGTGCCCCCGCCGGCAGGCTACTGGGAGGCGATCCAGCCGATCCTCGAACGGCACGACATCCTGCTCGTGGCCGACGAGGTGGTCACCGGCTTCGGCCGGCTCGGGACGATGTTCGGGTCCGAGCATTACGGTCTGCGGCCGGATCTCATCACCATCGCCAAGGGGCTGACCTCGGCCTACGCGCCGCTGTCGGGGTCCATCGTGTCCGAGCGCGTGTGGAAGGTGCTCGAGGAGGGGACCGACGCGATGGGGCCCATCGGGCACGGCTGGACCTATTCGGCGCACCCGGTGGGCGCGGCGGCGGGCGTGGCCAACCTCGAGCTCATCGACAAGCTCGATCTCGTCAGCGCCGCGGGCGAGACCGGCGCCCATTTGAACGCCGCGCTGCGCGACGCGCTGGCTGCGCACCCGCATGTCGGGGAGGTGCGCGGCGAGGGGATGCTGGCCGCGGTGGAGTTCGTCGAGGACCGCGACGCGCGGCGTTTCTTCGACCCCGCCCGGAAGGTCGGTCCGACCGTCGCGGCCGCGCTTCTGAAGCATGGCGTGATCGCCCGGGCGATGCCGCAGGGCGACATCCTGGGCTTCGCACCGCCCTTCTGCCTGAGCCGCGCGGAGGCCGAAGAGATCGCCGCCAAGACCGCGAGGGCGGTGGCCGACGTTCTCGGTTGACCCGCCGCCGCCCGGGCCATGGCAGTCCGATCGACTGCCATGGCCCGAAAATTAAGCCGATCGGGCCTGAAAATCGGGGTTGGCTTGGGAAACCGCTAGGCTATGCTTGAAACACCATCGGCGTCGCGGTTTTAATCGTCGCCGACAAAGCAGGATGCAAAACCTGCGAAACAACAACGGGGAGCCAGACTTGGCCGAGTCGCAGAACGACGAAGCGTTCGTCGCATTCGAGCGCGTGCAGAAGAGCTATGACGGCGAAACGCTCGTCGTCAAAGACCTGAACCTCAGCATGCCCAAGGGCGAGTTCCTGACCATGCTGGGGCCCTCGGGATCCGGCAAGACGACGTGTCTGATGATGCTGGCGGGCTTCGAGACCGCCACGCATGGCGAGATCAAGCTGGACGGCGTATCCATAAACAACATCCCGCCGCACAAGCGCGGCATCGGCATGGTGTTCCAGAACTACGCGCTGTTCCCCCACATGACCGTGGCGGAGAACCTGGCCTTCCCGCTGGAGGTGCGCGGGATCGGCAAGTCCGACCGGGAGGCGAAAGTCCGCCGCGCCCTCGACATGGTACAGATGGGCGACTTCGGCGGCCGCCGCCCCGCGCAGCTTTCGGGCGGGCAGCAGCAGCGGATCGCCCTTGCGCGCGCGCTCGTCTTCGAGCCGGAGCTGGTGCTCATGGACGAACCGCTCGGCGCGCTCGACAAGCAGCTGCGCGAACACATGCAGTTCGAGATTACCAACCTCGCCCACGATCTCGGGATCACCACGGTCTACGTCACCCACGACCAGACCGAGGCGCTGACGATGTCGGACCGGGTCGCGGTCTTCAACGACGGCAAGATCCAGCAGCTCGCACCGCCCGACGAGCTTTACGAAAGCCCGGAAAACAGCTTCGTCGCGCAGTTCATCGGCGAGAACAACACGCTTCTCGGCACGATCAAGGAGTTGCGCCAGGGCTACGCGCTCGTGGAGCTCGACGATGGTGAGGTGATCGACGCGAAGCCGGTCAACGTGGCCAAGCCGGGCGAACGTACCCTCGTTTCGATTCGCCCCGAGCGGGTGGAGATCGACAAGAACCGCCTGAAGCCGGACGCGCACACGCTTCCCGCGGAAGTGCTGGAGTTCATCTACATGGGCGACATCTTCCGCACGCGGCTGCGCGTCGCCGGCAAGGACGACTTCATCATCAAGACGCGCAACGCGCCGGACCAGCGAAGGATGAAGCCGGGCGAGAAGATCGAGATCGGTTGGCTGCCAGAGGACTGCCGTGCGCTCGACGCGTGATCCGCAGAACCGCTTTTCCGAAACACGCGCCGCAACGGCGCGGCAACATCGTCGCGGCCCGATGGGCTCGCCGACGCACCGAGGGCCAGGCCGTCCCGCCCGTGACGCCGGCCCCGTCAACGCAAGACGGGCGTTACAAGGGAGTATCCAAGGAAACTCGCGAAGACATTTCTGGCCACGACGGCGCTGACCGTCGCCGCCGGCGGTCTTGCCGCACAGGACATGGAAAGCCCGGTCGCGGGTGAGCCGATGGCCGACAGCATGACGCTCGTCTCCTGGGGCGGCGCGTATCAGAACTCGCAGCAGAAGGCCTATGTCGAGCCCTATCTCGAGATGAACCCCGGCGTCTCCGCGACCTGGGACGAAAGCTCGAACGAGGCCGTCGCCAAGCTGCGCGCCATGGACGAGGCCGGCAACATCACCTGGGACCTCGTGGACGTGGTGGCCTCCGACGCCATCCGCCTCTGCGACGAGGGCCTCGCGATGGAAGTCGATCACGACGACATCCTCCAGCCCGCGCCGGACGGCACCGATGCCTCCGACGATTTCGGCGACCTGATCGTGTCGGACTGCTTCATCCCGCAGATCGTCTATTCGACGACCTTCGGCTACCGCACCGACATGGTGCCGGAAGGCGTCGATGCGCCGAGCAGCGTCTGCGATGTCTGGGACACCGAGACCTACCCGGGCAAGCGCAGCCTCGAGCGCCGTCCGATCAACAACATGGAATGGGCGCTCTACTGCGACGGCGTGGCCAAGGACGAGATCTACGACGTGCTCGCGACCCCGGAGGGCCAGGATCGCGCGCTCGCCAAGCTCGGCGAGATCAAGGACGACGTGATCTGGTGGTCGGCCGGCGCCGACACGCCGCAGCTTCTGGCCGACGGCGAGATCTTCATGGGCTCGACCTACAACGGCCGCCTCTTCTCGGTCATCGAGGAGCAGGACCAGCCCGTGGGCATGATGTGGGACATGCAGGTGTTCGACCTGGATGGCTGGATCATCCCCGAAGGTCTGGAAGATGAAGAGCTGAACCGCGTCATGGATTTCCTGTGGTTCGCCACGGATACCCAGCGTCTCGCGGACCAGGCGAAGTACATTTCCTACGGCCCGGCACGCGACTCCTCGGCGCCGCTGGTGGACAAGCATGCCGAGCTCGGCATCGAGATGGCACCGCACATGCCGACGGATCCGGACAACGCGTCGAACACCCTGCTCTACAATTACGAGTTCTGGGCGGACTTCCGCGACGACATCGACGCGAAGTTCCAGTCGTGGCTCGCGCAGTAAGCGCCGGACGACCGTGACACCGCGAGGGAGCGCAACCGCGCTCCTTCGCTTCCGGGCACCGGACCAGACCGGCCGGTGCCCGGTTTCCCCAGGGCGCAGGGCACAGGGCGACACATGACCGACGTGACGGACACCACAACGGGCAAGCGCGCACCGACACCGGACGACGCGCTTCGAATCGCCTCGAGCGACGATTCGGGGCCGGTGCTTGCCGCCGATGGCACGCCGCTCAAGAAAAGCCTGCAACGCGCGCTGCGCGCACAGAAGCTCAGGGCGCTCGCGCTGATCGCGCCGCTGCTGATCTTCGTGCTCATCACCTTCATCGCGCCGATCGTGGACATGCTGTTCCGGTCGGTCGAGAACCAGATCGTGTCCGAGACGCTGCCGCGCACCACCGCGGAGCTCCAGGACTGGCCGGCCGACAGCGGCGAGCTGCCGCCCGAAAGCACGTTCGAGGCGCTTTACGCCGACCTCTTCCTCGCCGCCGAGCGCAAGGAGCACACCCGGCTCGGCAGCCGGCTCAACTACGAAAGCACCGGCATGTCGTCGCTCTTCCGGCGGTCGGGACGCGGGGTGGACGACCTTGGCGAGCTCTATCAGGACCAGTTCGAGGATCTGAACGAAGCCTGGGACGAGGCGTCGACCTGGATCGACATCATGGCGGATCCCGGCTGGGTGGAGCGCGACGCCGGCGTCGATTACGACGAAGAGAGCCCGCCGCCCTTCGAGCTGCGCGACGGCATCGCGGAGGTGCTGCCCCGCACCGCCGAGGCGTACCGCCTCTATGCGGAGTTCATGCAGGCCGAGGAGGAAGAGAGCCCCGCCGAGGACGAACCGTGGAGCTACGTCTACACGCAGCTCTACGAGGATCTGACGGGCGGCGCCGACCTCGCCGCCTATGACGGGCCGCACGCCGACCTTCTGCGCGCTGCGGCCGAGGCCGCGCCCGGGTTCGAGACGATGACCTACCGCGAGGCGATGATCGAAACCCATGAGGGGTGGGGCACGATCGAGCCGTGGCGGACGATCCAGACCTACTCTCCGCCCTACACGACGGGGTATTTCCTGAACGCGGTGGACATGCAGAAGAGCCCCGACGGCCCCGAGCTTCGTCCCGAGAACGAGCGGATCTACGGGCTGCTCTTCCAGCGCACGATGTTCATGAGCCTGATGATCACCTTCTCGTGCATTCTGCTCGGCTACCCGGTGGCGTGGATCCTGGCCAACCTGCCGATGCGGCAGGCCAACCTGCTTCTCATCCTGGTGCTTCTTCCCTTCTGGACGTCGCTGCTGGTCCGAACCTCGGCCTGGAAGGTGATGCTTCAGCAGCAGGGCGTTATCAACGACACGCTGGTCTGGCTGGGCCTCGTGGCCGACGAGTCGCGTCTCATCATGATCAACAACCAGTTCGGCACCATCGTGGCGATGACCCACATCCTGCTGCCCTTCATGATCCTGCCGATGTATTCGGTGATGCAGACGATCCCGCCCAGCTACCTGCGCGCCGCCAAATCGCTCGGCGCGACGGACTGGACCGCATTCTGGCGGGTCTATTTTCCGCAGACCGTGCCGGGGATCGGGGCGGGTTCCATCCTCGTCTTCATCCTGGCCATCGGCTACTACATCACGCCCGAGATCGTCGGCGGCACCACCGGCACGTTCATCTCGAACCGGATCGCCTATCACATCTCCAGTTCGCTCAACTGGGGCCTCGCGGCCGCGCTGGGCTCGATCCTGCTGGTCGTGGTTCTGGTACTCTACTGGGCCTACGACAAGATCGTGGGCATCGACAACGTGAAGCTTGGGGGCTGACAGATGTCCGACGGGGTCGTCATCACCGAAACGAAGACGCTGCCATTCTCGTTCACGCTGCCCGTCGTGGCCGCCGCGGGGGCGTTCTTCGGGATCTTCGTGGGCACGGCGCAGGGCTCCACGCTTCTGGGCATCGTCGTCGGCGCGGCGGTCTGCGCGGCGCTGGCCTACGCGGCCCTCGCGGTTGCCGGGGTCGAGCGGGAACGCAGCCTCAGGTGGGGGCTGATCGCGCTCTTCGGTGTGGCCGGCTTCGCGGTCGGTGCCATACCCGGCGCCATCGTCGGTGCGCTTTTCGGGTGGTTCATCGGCTGGTTCATCTACTGGATCGGCCGCGGCCGCTACCGCATGTTCCTGCCACCCTACCTGACCGCGGGACAGGTGCTCTGGTACTACACCTTCCGCGTGATCTGCGGCGCGGTCTTCGTTTTCCTGATCACGCCGATTCTCGTCGTGATGCCGCTGAGCTTCAACGCCGAGAACTTCTTCACCTTCACGCCCGAGATGCTGGCCTTCGATCCCGAGGGTTACAGCCTCAAGCACTACCGCGACTTCTTCACCTCGTCGGACTGGCAGCAAGCGCTGCGCAACTCGCTTCTGATCGCGCCCGTCGCCACGCTGCTCGCGGTGAGCTTCGGCACGCTGGCGGCGATCGGCCTTTCCTCCGAGCATGTGCCGTTCCGCCAGGCGATCATGGCGATCCTGATCTCGCCGATGATCGTGCCGCTGATCATCTCGGCGGCAGGGATGTACTTCTTCTACTCGCGGGTCGGCTTGCAGGGCACCTATCTGGGCGTGGTTCTGGCCCATGCCGCGCTCGGCATTCCCTTCGTGATCATCACCGTGACGGCGACGCTCGTGGGCTTCGACCGCTCGCTGACGCGGGCCGCGGCCAATCTCGGGGCGGACCCGGTGACGACCTTCCGGCGCGTGCAGATGCCGCTCATCCTGCCGGGCGTGATCTCCGGCGGGCTCTTCGCCTTCATCACCAGCTTCGACGAGGTGGTGGTGGTGATCTTCGTCGGGTCCGCGAACCAGCAGACGCTGCCCTGGCAGATGTTCACGGGCCTGCGCGAGCAGATTTCGCCCACGATCCTCGCGGTGGCGACGATCCTCGTCTGCATCTCGATCGCGCTTCTGACGACGGTGGAAGTGCTGAGGCGCCGGTCGGAGAAGCTGCGCGGGATGTCGCCGGGCTGACGTCGCGCTGGCCGGCCCGGCGCGGCCCGCAAACCGCGCGCACCCTCCCGAGGCCCGGGCGCGGAGACGGCCGGTCCGTCGCCCGGCCGCCGTACCCGAACTGCGCCGCGGCGCAAGGCCACTCTTTCCCCGACACCCGTATCGCATGCGCTGCGGATACACGCTGCACCCTGTCCGGAAATCCTGACCAAATGATGAGCGTGGCGGGTTGTTTTCGCGCAAGTGTCGGGCGGCTCGCCGGGGTCGCGCGGGTGCGCCGTGGCGAAGGCCCGCCGATGTCCGGACGGCCCGCCGAGCCCTAGCTGCGGACCAGCGCCTCGTAGGCTTCGGCGATCTCGCGCGTCAGCGCACCCACCTCGAAACCATAGTCGCCGATCTGGCCCACGGGCGTGACCTCGGCCGCCGTGCCCGTCAGCCAGCATTGCTGGAAGCTCTCGAGTTCCGCCGGCTCGATATGCCGTTCGTGCACGGGCACCTGCCGGTCCTTCAGCATCCTGATCACGGTCTGCCGGGTGATCCCGTTCAGAAAGCAGTCGGGAAGCGGCGTGTGTACCTCGCCACCCTTGACGAAGAAGATGTTGGCGCCGGTCGCCTCGGCCACGTAGCCGCGATAGTCGAACATCATCGCGTCGGCGCAGCCCTTCGCCTCGGCCGCGTGCTTCGACATGGTGCAGATCATGTAAAGGCCCGCCGCCTTGGCGTGGGACGGAATCGTCTCGGGGCTGGGCCGCTTCCACTTGGAAATGTCCAGTTTCGCGCCCTTCATCTTCGAGGCGCCGTAATACGCCCCCCATTCCCACGCCGCCACGGCCAGGCGCACCGGGTTGCGCGCGGAACTGACCCCCATGTCCTCGCCCGCGCCGCGCCAGGCCACCGCGCGGACGTAGGCGTCTGACAACCCGTTCGCCTCCATCACGGCGGACTTGGCCGCCTCGATCTCGTCCACGGTCCAGGGCAGCGGCATGTCGATCGCCGCGCCCGACGCGATCAGCCGTTCGGAATGCTTGCGGCTTTCGAAAATCCGGCCGCCATAGGCGCGCTCGCCCTCGAAGACGGAGCTTGCATAATGCAGCGCGTGGCTGAGGACATGAACTTTCGCGTCGCGCCAGTCCACGAGCGTCCCGTCCATCCAGATCTTGCCGTCGCGATCGTCGTAGCCTGCCATGTCGGATCCTTTCCCAGACGAGCCTTCACGAATGTTGCGCCGGATATGTCCGCAGCGGACACAAAATTGCGCAAAAATCGGGAATCGCTACCAGCCACCCCTTGGAATGTCAATAAGGCTGACGTAAGCTGCCATGGAAGACGGCCCCTTGCGAGCGTGGGAGGGCGGCATGAACGACGGACGCGGCGGCGCGGGCCACGGCGGGGGGGAAACGCTCCTCTTCCTGACCGATGATCAACTCCGGCAGGGGATCGAGGCGATGTTCTTCGCCTATCGCGGCTTCACGGCCGACCCGGACCGGATACTCGCCGACTACGACTATGGCCGGGCGCATCACCGGGCGATGCATTTCATCGGCGTCGCGCCCGGAACGACCGTGAACAACCTGCTGACCATTCTCGGCATCACCAAGCAATCGCTGAACCGCGTGCTCAGGCGGCTGATTTCCGACGGTCTCGTGCAAAGCCGCGTCGGCCGGTCCGACAAGCGCGAGCGTCACCTCTACCTGACGGACAAGGGCGCCGCGCTGGAGCGCGAGCTTTCCGACGCCCAACGCGCGCGGATGCGCGCCGCCTATCGCGCCGCGGGCCCCGAGGCGGTGGCCGGTTTCCGTCAGGTGCTGGAGGCGATGATGGACCCCGAGATGCGGCGCCTTTATCACCGCCTGCGGGAGGGCCGCTGATGGGAGACGCCGCGCCGCATCTGCTGGTGGTGGATGACGACGAGCGCATCCGCGGCCTTTTGCAGAAGTTCCTCATCCGGCACGGGTTCCTCGTCACGGCGGCCCGCGACGCGGCGCATGCGCGGCGCCTTCTTTCGGGGCTCGACTTCGATCTCGTGGTGCTGGACGTGATGATGCCCGGCGAGGACGGCGTCTCCTTCACCGCCTGGCTGCGCGAGAGCCGGGCGACCCCGGTGCTTCTGCTGACCGCCCTGGGCGAGACCGAGCACCGGATCGCCGGGCTCGAGGCCGGGGCGGACGACTACCTGTCCAAGCCGTTCGAGCCCAAGGAACTGCTCTTGCGGATCAACGCGATCCTGCGGCGCATGCCGGAAACGCCCGCCGATGTCGCGATGCCCAAGCTGCTGCAGCTGGGGCCGCTGCGCTACGACATCGAGCGCGGCGAACTCTGGCGCGGCGACGAACCGGTGCGCCTGACCGCGACCGAGGACCAGCTCATGCGGATCTTCGCCGCCGCGCCCGGCGAGCCCATCGGCCGCGCCCGCCTCGTGGAGGAACTTGGCCGCGTCGCGGGGCGCGACGGGGCGCAGGCGCAGGAACGCGCGGTGGACGTGCAGATCACGCGGCTGCGGCGCAAGCTGGAGGCCGACCCGAAACAGCCGCGCTACCTGCAGACCGTGCGCGGCTCGGGCTACATGCTCGCCCCCGACTGACCGGGCGCGGCCGGCTTGTGTCCGCCGGGCGGCTGGGGTTTAGATGCGCCCATGACAACCGCCCTTCTCACCCATGACGACGGTTTTCGTCACGTCACGCCGCCGGGCCACCCCGAACAGGTCGCCCGGCTGGAGCATGTGCTGCACGCCCTCGCACCGATGAGCGACCTCAGGCGCGTTTCGGCCCCGATGGCCAGCGAAAGCGACCTGCTGCGGCTTCACCCGCGCAGCTACCTCGACATGCTGCGATCCGCACTGCCCGAAGAAGGCTTCGCGCAGCTCGACGCCGACACGTTCCTGTCGCCCGGCTCGCTCGACGCGGCGTTCCGCGGCGCCGGCGCCGCGGTCAAGGCCGTGGACATGGTGGTCGCGGGCGAGGCCGGGAACGCGTTCTGCGCGATGCGTCCGCCGGGGCATCATGCCGAGACCGAGACGCCGATGGGGTTTTGCCTCTTCGGCAACGCGGCGCTCGCCGCGCGCCACGCCCTCGACCATCACGGGATGGAGCGTGTGGCGGTGGTGGATTTCGACGTGCATCACGGAAACGGCACGCAGGACCTTCTGTGGGACGAGCGGCGCGCCCTTTTCATATCGTCCCACCAGATGCCGCTATGGCCCGGCACCGGCGCGCCGGACGAACGCGGCGCCTTCGACAACGTTGTGAACCTTCCGCTCGCGCCCGGAACGGGCGGCGCGGAGATGCGCGCGCTTTACGAGGCGCAGGTGTTCCCCCGGCTGCGCGCCTTCGCGCCGGAACTCGTCGTCGTCTCGGCCGGCTTCGACGCGCATGCCGACGACCCGCTCGCCAATCTCGAATGGCGGACGGAGGATTTCGCCTGGGTGACGCGGGAACTCTGCGCGTTCGCGGCGGAGCTCTGCGGCGGGCGGCTCGTCTCGGTCATGGAGGGGGGCTACGATCTGGAAGCGCTGGCCGCGAGCGTGGCGGCGCATGTCACCGAACTGAGGGAGGCCGCGGCATGAGCGAGGAAACGCCCGTCGAGAAGATGAGTTTCGAGGAGGCCATGGCCGAACTCGAGAAGCTGGTGACCCAGCTCGAGCGTGGCGACGTCGCGCTCGAACAGTCGCTCCGGCTCTACGAACGGGGCGCCGCGCTCAAGGCGCGCTGCGAGCAGAAGCTCAGGGAAGCCGAGGACAAGGTCGGGCAGATCCGCCTCGACGCCGAAGGCAAGCCCACCGGCACCGCGCCCGCCGACGGACTTTGATGTTCCGCGTCCGGCTGGAGGCCGCCGCCGCGGCGGTGGAAACGCATCTCGCCGCGGCGCTTGCGGGCTACGGCGATCTTCCGGTGGCGCGGGCCATGGCCTACGCGGCGGCGGGGGGCAAGCGGCTGCGGGGGTTCCTCGCGCTGGAGGGCGCGCGGCTTCACCGGGTGGAAGAGGCTCGCGCACTCTGGCCTGCTGCCGCGATCGAGGCGGTCCACGCCTACAGCCTCGTGCACGACGACCTGCCCTGCATGGACGACGACGACCTGCGCCGCGGCCAGCCCACGGTGCATGTCAAATGGGACGAGGCGACGGCCGTGCTGGCAGGTGACGCGCTGCAAAGCGCGGCGTTCGAGATGGTCCTTCGCGAGGAGTGCCACCCGGACCCGGCGGTCCGCGCCGCGCTCGCCCTGACCCTCGCCCGCGCGGCAGGCGCGGCGGGCATGGTGCGCGGGCAGGCTCTCGACATCGCGGCGGAAAGCGCCGAGCGGCCGCTCGGACTTCGGGAGATCGAGGCGCTGCAGGCCGACAAGACCGGCGCGCTCTTCGGCTGGGCGGCCGAGGCCGGACCGCGCATGGCGGGCGCGGATGCCGCGCCGATGGCCGCCTATGCCCGCGCGCTGGGCCTGGCCTTCCAGATCGCCGACGACGTGCTCGACGTCGAGGGCGACGCGCGGAAGGCCGGAAAACGGCTTCAGAAGGACGCGGCGGCGGGCAAGGCGACCTTCGTGTCGCTCATGGGGCTCGCCCCCGCCAAGGCCCGCGCCGCCGCGCTTGCCGAAGAGGCGTGCGACGCCGTGGCGCCCTATGGCGCGGAGGCCCGAACCTTGCGGGAGCTTGCGCGCTTCGTTATCTCCCGCGAAAGTTGACGGCCCGGCCGAGGAGGCCCGACACCCATGACGTCCGTTCCAGCGACCCCGCTTCTCGATCGCGTCGAAAGCCCGGCAGACCTCAAGCGGCTCAGCGATGCCGAGCTGACCCGTCTCGCCCACGAACTGCGCGAGGAGACCATCGCGCAGGTCAGCCGGACGGGCGGCCATCTCGGCGCCGGGCTCGGCGTGGTGGAACTCACCGTCGCGCTGCACGCGATCTTCGACGCGCCGCGCGACAAGATCATCTGGGACGTCTCCCACCAGTCCTACCCGCACAAGATCCTGACGGGGCGGCGCGACCGGATGCGGACGATCCGCCAGAAGGGCGGGTTGTCGGGCTTCACCAAGCGCTCGGAAAGCCCCTACGATCCCTTCGGCGCGGCGCATTCCTCCACCTCGATCTCCGCCGCGCTCGGCTTCAAGGTGGCCGCCGATCTCGGTGGTGCGTGCCCGACCGGCCACGGCGACTCGATCGCCGTGATCGGCGACGGCGCGATGAGCGCGGGCATGGCCTATGAGGCGATGAACAACGCCGGCCATCTCGGCCGCCGTCTCATCGTCATCCTGAACGACAACGAGATGTCGATCGCGCCCCCCGTCGGCGCGATGTCGAGCTACCTCTCGCGGCTTTACGCCGAGGCGCCGTTCCAGGACCTGAAGGCGGCGGCCAAGGGGGCGGTGAGCCTCCTGCCCGAGCCGTTCCGCGAGGGCGCGAAGCGCGCCAAGGACCTGCTCAAGGGCATGGCGGTGGGCGGCACGCTCTTCGAGGCGCTGGGCTTTTCCTACATCGGGCCGATCGACGGGCACGACATGGACCAGCTCCTGCCCGTCCTGCGCCCGGTGAAGGCGCGCGCCACCGGGCCGGTGCTGATCCACGCGATCACCCGCAAGGGCAAGGGCTATCACCCGGCCGAGACCGCGCCCGACAAGGGCCACGCTCGTGCGACCTTCGACGTGGTGACCGGCGAGCAGAAGAAGGCGCCCTCGAACGCGCCGTCCTACACCAAGGTCTTCGCGCGCGCGCTCATCGACGAGGCGGGCCGCGACCCGCGCATCTGCGCGGTGACCGCGGCGATGCCCGACGGCACCGGCCTCGACCTCTTCGGCGAGCGCTACCCCTCGCGCTGCTTCGACGTGGGCATCGCCGAGCAGCATGGCGTGACCTTCTGCGCGGGCCTCGCCGCCGGGGGCATGCGGCCCTTCGCGGCGATCTATTCGACCTTCCTGCAACGCGGCTACGACCAGGTGGTGCACGACGTGGCGATCCAGCGCCTGCCGGTGCGCTTCGCCATCGATCGCGCCGGGCTCGTGGGGGCGGACGGCGCGACCCATGCCGGCAGCTACGACATCGCCTATCTCGCCAACCTTCCGGGCTTCACCGTGATGGCGGCGGCCGACGAGGCGGAGCTCGTGCACATGGTCGCGACGGCGGCCGCGCATGACGAGGGGCCCATCGCCTTCCGGTATCCGCGCGGCGAGGGCATGGGCGTGGAGATGCCCGAGCGCGGCGTGCCGCTGGAGATCGGCCGGGGCCGGATGATCCGCGAAGGCGGGCGCGTGGCGCTCCTGTCTTTCGGCGCGCGCCTGAAGGAGGTGCTGGAGGCCGCCGAGGCGCTGGAGGCGCGCGGCGTCGCGCCCACGGTCGCCGACGCGCGCTTCGCCAAGCCGCTCGACCGGGAGATGATCCTGGCGCTTGCCCGCGGGCACGAGGCGCTCATCACCATCGAGGAAGGGGCCGTGGGCGGTTTCGGGTCCCATGTGGCGCAGCTTCTGGCCGAGGAAGGCGTCTTCGACACCGGGCTCAAGTATCGCTCGATGGTGCTGCCCGACATCTTCATCGACCAGGCGAGCCCGCGCGAGATGTACGAGGTGGCGGGCATGAACGCGACCGACATCGAGGCAAAGGTACTGGAGACCCTCGGCGTCGCACGGGTGGCCGGCCAACGCGCCTGAGGACAACGCCGGCGCGCGATGCACATCCCCGCGGCTGGGCTTCGCCTCTGGCGGGCGTCCGGGCAAGAGGTTTGGAAACCTCTTGCCGCGCCGCTCAGTCGCCGTGCTCTGCGTCAAGCAGCGCGCGCAGCCCCGACCTGTAATCTGGATGAAGGAGCGACACGCCCAGATCCTCCTTGATGCGGTCGTTCCGGACGCGCTTCGAGTCGGAGTAGAAGCTGGCGGCCATGGGCGAAAGCTCGGCCTCCTCGAAGGGGATGGCGGGGGGAACCGGCAGGCCCAGCAGTTCGGCGGCGTGTTCTATCACGTCCTGCGGCGGGGCCGGCAGGTCATCGCAGACATTGTAGACCGCGCCGGGCGCCGGCCTCTGCATGGACGCGGCGAGGACCTGCGCGATGTCGTCGACATGGATGCGGCTGAAGACCTGTCCGGGCTTCACGATCCGCCGCGCCGTCCCGGCGCGGAGCCGGTCGAGGGCGCTGCGGCCGGGGCCGTAGATGCCGGCCAGCCGGAAGACGTGGATCGGCAGGCCCGGGATCGCGCGCCATGCCGCCTCGGCCTCGGCGCGGCGGTACCCGCGCTCGGTCGCGGGCGCGACCGGTGTCGTTTCGTCCACCCAGCCACCGTCCCGATCGCCGTAGACACCGGTCGTGGAGAGGTATCCCGCCCATTCGAGCCCCGGCGCCGCCTGGGCAATGGCCGCCCCGAGCGCCGAGAGCACCGGGTCGCCATCCGCGTCGGGCGAGACCGAGCTGAGAAGATGCGTGGCCTCGGCGAGCGCCGGGCCGAGGTCGTCGCCGGGCCACACGCGCGCGTCGATCCCGTCTTCGGCGAGGTCCCGCGCCTTGTCCGCGCTGCGCGTCGTCCCGATGATTCGCCAGCCGGCGCCGTGCAGCCGCCGTGCCAGGGCCTGCGCCGTGTAGCCGTGCCCGATGGAAAGAAGCGTTTTCTGCATGGCCACTTGATGGGCGCCGGATGGGCGCGATGCAAGTATTACAAAAATCTCTTGGGAGACGCGGTTTCGTAATATATACTGAAAGTGTTCATTTGGAGGAGGCGTGGCATGTACGCACAGGGTCTGATCGGCGCCGACGCGCGCACGGAGGAAAGCCCGGAATTCCTGGCGGCGTTCCAGAAACGGATCGACGCGGAAGAGAAGATCGAGCCCAACGACGCGATGCCCGAGGGCTACCGCAAGACGCTGGTCCGCCAGATCGGTCAGCACGCGCATTCCGAGATCGTCGGGATGCTGCCCGAGGGCAACTGGATCACGCGCGCGCCCTCGCTCAAGCGCAAGGCGGCGCTGCTGGCCAAGGTGCAGGACGAGGGCGGCCACGGGCTCTATCTCTACTCGGCGGCCGAGACGCTGGGCGTCTCGCGCGAGGAGATGACCGAGGAACTGCACTCCGGCAAGGCGAAGTATTCGTCGATCTTCAACTACCCAACGCTCACCTGGGCCGATATCGGCATCATCGGCTGGCTCGTGGACGGCGCGGCGATCATGAACCAGATCCCGCTCTGCCGCTGTTCCTACGGGCCCTACGCCCGCGCGATGATCCGCGTCTGCAAGGAAGAGAGCTTTCACCAGCGCCAGGGCTACGAGATCGTCATGACGCTGGCGCGGGGCACGCCTGCGCAGCGCGAGATGGTGCAGGAGGCACTGAATCGCTGGTGGTGGCCGGTTCTGATGATGTTCGGGCCTCATGACAGCGAGAGCCAGCACTCGGACCAGAACATGGCGTGGAAGATCAAGCGCTTCTCGAACGACGCGCTGCGCCAGAAGTTCGTGGACGCCACCGTGCCGCAGGGCGAGTACCTCGGCCTCACCTTCCCGGACCCCGACCTGACGTGGAACGCGGAGAAGGGCGGCTACGATTTCGGAACCATCGACTGGGACGAGTTCTGGCGCGTGGTGAAGGGCGGCGGCGTGATGAACCGGGACCGCGTGAAGGCACGCAAGGCGGCTTGGGAGAACGGCGCCTGGGTCCGCGAGGCGGCTCTCGCCCATGCCGAGAAGCGGCGGCAGCGGGCGGCCGAGGCGGCCCCGATCGCGGCAGAGTGATGCGCTCGGGCGACGGGGCTGGCCCCCCGGGAGTATTTTCATCCAAGAAGAAGGAGTGGGCGCGATGAGCGGTGAAGTGCCTCTTTGGGAAGTGTTCATCCGGCCCCGCAACGGGCTTTCGCACAAGCATGTCGGCAGCCTTCACGCGACGGACGAGGTCATGGCGCTCGACGCCGCACGGGACGTCTACACGCGCCGCGGCGAGGGCACCTCGATCTGGGTGGTGCCGTCGAAGGCGATCACCGCCTCCGACCCGGATCAGGCGGCGGAGAATTTCGAGCCGACAGCGGGCAAGGTCTATCGCCACCCGACCTTCTACGACATTCCCGAAGACGTGGGGCACATGTGATGGCGCTGTTCGAGGCCCTGCTGGAGCTTGCCGACGATCACCTGGTGCTGGGCCACCGGGTGAGCGAGTGGTGCGGCCATGCGCCGATGCTGGAGGAGGACCTGGCGCTGCCCAACATGGCGCTCGATCTGATCGGCTCGGCGCGCTCGCTCTACACCTACGCGGGCGAGGTCGAGGGGGCGGGGCGCGACGAGGACGCGCTGGCCTATCTTCGCGACGAGACGGACTATCGCAACTGCCTGCTGGTGGAGCGTCCGAACGGCGACTTCGCCCAGACCATGCTGCGCCAGCTCTATTTCGCGGCCTTCATGGAGCCCTACTGGAAAGCCGCGCCGGAGAGCCCGGACGAGACCGTGCGGGGCATCGCCGGCAAGGCGGTGAAGGAGATGGCCTATCACATCCGTCATTCCGGCGAATGGGTGATCCGCCTCGGCGACGGCACGGAGGAGAGCGCGCGCCGCATGGCCGAGGCGGTCGAGGAGCTGCACCGCTACACCGACGAGCTCTTTCATACCTCCGA
The DNA here is from genome assembly GCF_041365715.1 of Rhodosalinus sp. FB01. Classification (NCBI taxonomy): domain Bacteria; kingdom Pseudomonadati; phylum Pseudomonadota; class Alphaproteobacteria; order Rhodobacterales; family Paracoccaceae; genus Rhodosalinus; species Rhodosalinus sp. FB01. Next base: position 123,247 of record NZ_JBGFSH010000005.1, read on the forward strand.
AGCCGCGAGCGGCGTGGCGGCGCTCCCTGACCGGGCTGCGATGCGCCCCGAATGGGATCGCGTGATCGGCGATATCTTCGCCGAGGCGAAGCTGACGATCCCGGAGGTGCGGTTCCCGCAGCAGGGCGGGCGCGAGATGCGCCATGGCGAGGCTCTGGGCCACATGCTGGCCGAGATGCAGGTCACGCATCGCGCGCATCCGGGGGCGGTCTGGTGATGGCCGAGGCGGCGACGATGGAAGAGGCCCGTGCCTGGGAGGCCGCGGCGGCCGTGCCCGACCCGGAGGTGCCCTGCGTCACGGTGGCCGATCTGGGTATCCTGCGCTGGGTCAGGATCGAGAACGGGGCCGCGGTGGCGGGTGTCACGCCCACCTATTCCGGCTGTCCCGCGACGCTCGCCATCGAGTTCGCGATCGAGCAAGCCCTGCGCGAGGCGGGGTTCGAGGCGCGCGTCGAGCGGGTGATGAGCCCGCCCTGGACCACCGACTGGATCACCGAGGAGGGGCGCGAGAAACTGCGCGATTACGGCATCGCGCCGCCCGTGGAAAGCGGCGGCAAGGCCACGCTTTTCGGCGCGCCCACGGTCGCCTGTCCGCGCTGCGGCGCCACGGACACCGAGCGGCTGTCGGAGTTCGGCTCCACCCCCTGCAAGGCGCATTACCGCTGCCGGTCCTGCGCCGAGCCCTTCGACTATTTCAAGTGCCTCTGAGGAGGAGCCCGATGTTTCACGAACTGACCATCGCCGAGGTACGACACGAGACCCCCGACAGCGTCGCGCTGAGCTTCGCGGTGCCCGACGAGCTGAAGGACGCCTTCGCCTGGCAGCCGGGGCAGTACCTGACCCTGCGCGCGGAGGTCGGGGGCGCGACGAGCGCCGGTCCTATTCCATCGCGTCGGCCCCCGGGGCGCCGCTTACCGTAGGCGTGAAGCATGTCGAGGGCGGGGTCTTCTCCACCTTCTGCCAGGATCTCGCGCCGGGTCAGCCCATCCGCGTGATGCCGCCCGAGGGGCGTTTCGTGACCCGGGACGAAGGCAGCGTGGTGCTGATCGCCGCGGGCTCCGGCGTGACCCCGATGGTATCCATCGCGGCCGAGCGGCTGGCGGCCGGCGCCGAGGTGACCCTGATCTACGGCAACCGCGACACGGCGCATATCATGTTCCGCGATGCGCTCGAGGCGCTCAAGGACCGTTACGTGGACCGTTTCACGCTGATCCATGTGCTCTCCCGCGAGCCGCAGGACGTGGAGCTTCTGAACGGGCGCGTGACGGGGGAGCGCGTCACGCGCCTCGCCAACGCGGGGGCCGTGGACATCGACGGGGCCGACGGGATCTTTCTCTGCGGGCCGGGCGGCATGATCGACGACGTGTCCGAGGCGCTGACCGCCCGCGGCGTGCCCGCGGAGCGCATCCATTTCGAGCGTTTCTTCACCGAGGGCGAAGGGCCACGGCCCACCCGCTCGGAGGCCGCACAGGCCGCGGCCGAGAAGGGCGTTCAGGTCGAGGTCGTGCTCGACGGCGCCCGGCGGCTCTTCAGCGTTGACGCCGAGGACGACACCGTGCTCGAGGCGGCGGAGCGGCAGGGGCTGGAACTGCCCTATTCCTGCCGGGGGGGCATGTGCTGCACCTGCCGGTGCAAGGTCGAGGAGGGCAGCGCCGAGATGGCCGTGAACTACTCGCTCGAGCCATGGGAGATCGAGGCCGGCTTCGTCCTGGCCTGCCAGTCGCGCCCGACCTCCGACAAGCTGGTCCTCGACTTCGACGCGGCGTGACGCACGCCCGGCGCGCGGGTCCACCCGCGCGCCCCGCGCACAGGCCCCGGCCATGCCGGGGTGCCGCCTGCCCGACCGGGGCCGGGCCGCTTCAGTGCGCGATGGCCAGCGATATCGTCCCGACCATGAGCAGGCTCGACGCCCAGACCATGTCCAGGTTGAACCAGCTTCTGGAAAGAAAGCGCAATCCGAGCCAGCGGTGGACGCCGACGGCAAGCAGCCCGCCCGAAAGCGTCATGGCCATCGTGTGCGCTGCCGCGACGAGCACCGCGAGACCGGCATTGCCCGCCATGAGGTCCGACGCGGCGGCGTGGCCGGCATCCGTTTCCACCGTGCGGCAGATCCCTAGGTAGATCGGCACCAGCATGAGGCCCGCGCCATGCGCCATTGCCGACAGGAATGACCAGAGCGCCAGCCGCGACGGCGGCACGCGGGCGAGAAAGCGCGGATGCCTGCGATTGACGAGCAGGTAGATCCCCAGCCCGATCAGAAGGCAGGCGGCGCCGATCTGTATCTCCCGTTGCCATTCCGCGAGGAACAGAAGCGCCGTGAAGGGAAAAAGGATCGCCGCCATGGCGACCAGGTGCCCTGCCGCGAGCGCCGTCAATGCCCGGTAGAGGCTGCCGCGCGACCGCTCCATCAGGGCGGCGGACACGGCCAGGGGCCACCCCATGCCCGGGTTGACCCCGTGGTAGACGCCGGACGCGACAACGGCCCACCAAAGGGCCGTTGCTGTATCGAGGCCGTTCACGCCTCAGACGGAGGGGTAGCAGAAACTGTCGGTCGAACAGTCGCCGCCTTCGAGCCTGATCTGATGGCTGCGGTACCCCTTGGGAAACGCGATGTAGAACGCCTCGTCGAGCTCCAGCCCGCCCTGCTCGCCGACATTCGCCATCACCATCTGGCCGCCCTCGTCGTCGGGATAGAACTGGTCGTCCCAGGTCGAGTAGAGCGAGTTGGTCCAGTAGACGCGCTTTCCGTCGCGGCTGATCTCCACCATCTGCGGGCCATAGGCGAAGGGTTTGCCGTTGGGATGCTTCGTGCCCCGGGCGATGCCGCCGATCTCGACCTTGCCGGCGAGCGTGGGGTTCATCGGGTCCGAGACATCGTACTGGTGCATCTCGCCAAGGCCCCAGCAGGCGACGTAGAGGTACTTGTCGTCGAGGCTCAGATCGATGTCGGTGACAAGCGGCGGCACCGCTTCGAACCCCTTCAGCAGCGGCGGCAGGTTCTCGGGTTTCTCGGGGCGCGGGTCGATGGTGAGCGTCTTTTTCGCCTCGAAGGTCCCGTCCTCCTTTTGCCACCAGGTGAAGATCGCGCCCTGCAGGTTCGTGGTGTCCACCACCACGCCGCAGAAGCCGTAATCCTTGGCCGGGTCGTGCGCCGGCCGGATTTCAAGCGCCATCTGGTGATTCTCGCCAAGGTCGATGGTCTGGACGTTGCGGCGCTCGCGCAGGTTCCAGAAATGGATCGAATGCCCGTACTTGTTGGACAGGAGGTCCTCGGCCACGAGGCCGTTCTCGAATTGCGGCGGCAGGCCCCATTCGGAGCTCACCATGTAATCGCGCGGCAGGTTCCACCAGAAATCGTAATGCATCTCCTGCTTGCCACGGTCCATCTCGTAGCGGCCGAGGATCTCGAAACTCTCGCAATCCATGATGAAGATGCCGGGGGGGCCGTCCGTGCCGTCCTCCCCGCCGCCGCCGAGCGTCGAGACGTAGATGCCTTCGGGGCCGCAATGGATGGTGTGGGGCCGCGAATAGCCGGTTTTGGCGAACACCTCCTCGGGCTCGATGATCTTGTGGATCTTCGCCTCTCTCGGCTCCTTCACGTCGATGACGTAGATCCGCGAAGAGCGGATGCCGGGAATGATCAGATAGCGCCGCTCGAGAAAGGCATGGCCCGTCAGGGGCGACAGCGCCGAGGAACAGGCGTTCCAGCCGAAATGGTGAAACTCGTCGCCCTTGTTCGGCATGATGAGCTGGTGGACGATCTGGCCGTAGCTGTCGGACGTCGGGTCGACGTCGATCACCGCCAGCCCGTCCGGCTGCGAGCCGTCCGGGCTCAGCATGAGCGTGAAGGCGAGCGTCTCCGCCGGCGCCTCCATGGCGAGTTTCGGGGTCGCGTGGAATGTCGGATCGGGTCTCAGGTTCATCTTCGGCTCCTCCCAGGTCTCGAGCGCCCCCGCGCGATTTGGATCTTTTCAGGGCGCTCTCGGGAAACTCTGCCACATCTCGCAGGGAGTCGGGGCATGGAATCTGCCACGGACGGTCATCTGCGATCCGGCGGTAAAGGGGGTTTTGGCGACCCCGGCAGGATTCGAACCTGCAACCTGCCCCTTAGGAGGGGGCTGCTCTATCCGGTTGAGCCACGGGGCCGTGGCGTCTGTTTAGCGCGCCCGTCGGGCTTTGTCACCGCCTCGCGCCACCCCTTCCAGCCCCCGGCGAATGGGGATACCCTGCGCCGGTTCCGAACCGCGACGCGAGGGCGCCGACCCGCATGACCGACCAGCCCCGACCGCTCACGCTGCGCGACGTGTCCGAGGCCGCGGGCGTGTCCGAAATGACGGTGAGCCGGGTCCTGCGCAACCGCGGCGACGTGTCCGAGGCCACGCGCGAGAAGGTGCTGCGCGCGGCGAAGCGGCTTGGCTACGTGCCCAACAAGATCGCCGGCGCACTGGCCAGCCAGCAGGTGAACCTCGTCGCCGTGATCATTCCGAGCCTCGGCAACATGGTCTTTCCCGAGGTGCTTTCGGGCATCTCTTCCGTGCTCGACGGGGCCGGGCTTCAGCCCGTGGTGGGCGTGACCGACTATCTTCCCGAAAAGGAAGAGCGGGTGCTTTACGAGATGCTCTCGTGGCGGCCGTCCGGGGCGATCGTGGCGGGGCTCGAACACTCCGACGCGTCCCGCGCGATGCTGCGTGCCGCCGGCATCCCGGTGGTCGAGATCATGGATCTCGACGGTACGCCGGTGGATGCGATGGTGGGCATCTCGCATCGTCGCGCGGGCCGCGAGATGGGCCGCGCCATCCTGTCGGAGGGCTATCGGCGGATCGGCTTTCTCGGGACGAAGATGCCGCTCGACCACCGCGCGCGCAAACGCTTCGAGGGGTTCGTCGAGGCCCTGGCCAAGGGCGGCGTCGAACTGGCCGACCACGAGTTCTACTCGGGCGGCTCGGCGCTCGCCAAGGGGCAGGACATGACGCGGGCCATGCTCGCACGCACGCCGGACCTCGATTTCCTGTATTACTCCAATGACATGATCGCGGCGGGCGGGCTGCTCTGGCTGCTGGGCGAGGGCATCGACGTCCCCGGCCGCATCGGCCTTGCGGGGTTCAACCGCGTCGATCTTCTGGACGGGCTGCCACGGCGGATCGCGACGATGGATTCCTGCCGCCGCGAGATCGGCCGCCGCGCCGCCGAGATCGTGCTGGCGCGGATGGAGGGCCGCGCGATCGAGCGCATCGTCGCGCTGGAGCCCCGTATCGACCCGGGCGACACGCTCCACCGCGGCTGAGCCGCGCGGGATCCGGAAAACCGCCGGGGCGACTTCCCCGGCGGCACGGGCGCGCTATCTCCTGACGCGGCGTCAATCCGGGGGCAGTCCGATGCTCGACCAGAACAGCGCGGCGATCGGCCGGTTCGACAAGTCCTTTCTCATCCACATGATCCGCGACTTCTTCGTGATCCTCCTGCTCGTCACGGTGGCGGAGTTCGTGATCAAGGCGGGCCTCGTCTGGACGAACTACATGACGAACGGCGAGGACGAGGCGCGCGCCGTGGCCGACGATCTTGCCGAGAACGTGCGCGAGATCATGCGCAACGAAGGCGGGCCGGTCGCCGCCCGCACCGTCTATCCGATCCTCGAGCGCAACTGGGACGATCTGGGCTACCTCATCGCCATAGAGCCGTCGCCGGTCACCGTGCGCTCCATCGAGGCGGGCTTCGGCTTCACGCCGAAGGGCATCCCGGCGGGCGACTGGCCCGAGGGCGCCGCCCGCGCCGCGAGCCTCGACATCGAGGCGGAAAGCTTCTGCCTCGCCTGCCACACGGAGGCGCGGGTTGGCGAAGTGCTGGGAACGGTCACGGTACGCAACTACCTCGCCCGGGATTTCGCGCTCTGGTTCGAGGACGTGCAGCTGACGGCCGGCTTCGCGGTGGGCAAGATCGTCCTGCACTCGGTCCTTCTTTTCCTGATCCTGCGCGCGCGGCTCGAACCGCTCATGGGGCTGCGCTCGGTCGTGAGCAATCTCGCGCGCGCCTATGGCGGGCTCGACCACCGTGCCGAAATCCGCACGGCGGACGAGTTCGGCGCGCTGGCCCGCGACCTCAATCTCTTCCTCGACCGCGTGACCCGCCTCGTGGCCGAGCTCGATGCGGTGCTGCAGCGCGTCTCGGCAGTGAACGACGATATCCTTAAGGTCCAGGGGGATCTGCGCGACCGGATCGACGGGGTCGTGGGACGTGTCAGGCGGCTCGAGCGCGAGGCGATGCTCGCGGCCAAGCGCGAGCCACGTCTCTCGAACGCCTGGTTCGACGCCATGCGCGGCACGGTGAGCGACCTCGAGGCCGCGCTTCAGGAGGCCGACGGGCGCCCCGGTGCCGGCGCGCTGATGGAGGATCTGCGGGCGGTCGTCGCCAACGCCGAGGCGCAGATCGCCACCAGCGAGAAGGTTTTCGAAGGTCTCGCCGAGCTTGGCGATGAAAGTGAGCGTCTGAAGGGCGCGATGGCGGAGATGACCCGGCTCGAGGAGCGCATGAAAAGCATCGTGGAGACCTGCGGCGGGCTCGTACGCCGCATCCGTCCCGGGACGGGCGCCGCTGCCGAGTGACCCGCGCGCTCAGGCCACGCGCACGCCCCTGCACCAGACCCCGCCGAGGCGCGGCGTGTCGCCGTCCAGCGCGAACCGGATCACGTCCGCCCGCTGCCCGGGGGCAAGGCGCCCCCGGTCGCCGAGGCCCACGGCCCGCGCCGGCGCCGCCGTCACCGTCGCCATGCCGCGGGCCATGTCGCCCCAGAGCGCGCCGAGCCGGACCGCGGCGAGCAGAAGCGCCGCGGGCACGTAGTCCGAGGACAGGATATCGAGAAGCCCGGCCTCGGCCAGCGATGCCGCCGCGACGTTGCCGGAATGGGAGCCGCCGCGGATGAGGTTCGGCGCGCCCATCATCACCGCGATGTCGTGGCGTCGGCACGCCGCCGCGGCCTCCTCGGTCGTGGGGAACTCGGCGAGGCGCGCCCCGTGGCCGGCCGAGATCGCGACATGTGCCGTGGTCGTGTCGTCGTGGCTTGCCAGAACGGCGCCGTAGCGGCGCGCCTCGGCGACGGCCCGCGCCTCGTGCGCCGCCCCGTGGCGTGCCTGGAGCGCGGCCAGCCGGTCCACATGCTCTTCGAACTCGCGTTCGGAGAGGCCCTGCTTGCCCATCACGTAGCCCTTCAGTTTCTCCAGGTCGCGGAACTGGCGCTGCCCCGGCGTGTGGTCCATCAGGCTCACGATCCCGACCCGGTCCTCCTGGCCGAAGGCCGCCATCTCCTCGGGCAGCGTTTCCGAGCAGACCTCGGCGCGAAGGTGCAGGAAGTGGCTGATGCGCAGCCCGCCCGTCTCGCGCAGCGCCCAGAGTTCCGAGGCGAGGCCGCGGGCATAGGCGTCGTAGCGCGCCTTGCCCCCGGGGATGGAGCCCACGCGCATGGCGTCGAAGACGGTGGTGATTCCGCATCCGGCGAGTTCGGCGTCGTGGGCGAGGATCGCGGCGTCGTGGGGCCAGTCCACGCCCGGGCGCGGCTGGATGTGGCGCTCCAGGTTGTCGGTGTGAAGCTCGACGAGCCCCGGCGCGACGAAATCGCCCTCGCAGTCCACCGCGCCGGGCGGCACGGTGGCCCCGCTGTCGATCGCGGCGATCTCGCCGCCCGAGAGGCGCAGGCTTCCGCGCACCGTCTCGTCCGTCAGCACGAGCGTGGCGTTGGCGAGCACGGTATCCTGTGTCATGACGCGCCTCGCGGTCTCGGGGGAAAGGGGCGGTGATGGGCTGGCGACGCTACGCGATCTACTTCACGCCGGAAGGCGCGCTCGCCGAACGGGGCGCGGCGTGGCTCGGCTGGGATGCCGCGGCGGGCGCGGCGCGGGCGCATCCGGGCGTCTCCGGCCTGCCGCGGCCGGTGGACGAGATCACCGCGCGGCCGCGCGCATACGGCTTCCACGCCACGCTGAAGCCGCCCTTCCGGCTGGCCGCGGGGTGCAGCGAGGCCGATCTCGGCGCCGCGCTCGAAGCCTTCGCCGCGGGCCGTCCGGCCGTCGTCCTCGACGGGCTCGAGGTTGCGCGGCTGGGGCGCTTCCTGGCGCTTCGGCCTGCCGGGGACGCGGCCGCGCTGAGCGCGCTCGCCGCCGCCGTGGTGGAAGGTCTCGATCCCTTCCGCGCGCCCCCCGCCGACGAGGAGATCGCGCGCCGCCGCGCCTCCCGCCTCACGCCGCGGCAGGAGGCGCTGCTGGTGCGCTGGGGGTATCCTTACGTGATGGAGGAGTTCCGCTTTCACATGACTCTCACCGGGCCGCTCGGGCCGGACGAGCTTGCGCAAACCGAGACGGTCCTCGCCCGGCATTTCGCGCCGGTGCTGCCGGCGCCCTTCGTCGCGGACGCGGTGACGCTTCTGGCCGAGGACGACGCCGGCCGCTTCCATCACCTCCATCGCTACGCCCTCACCGGGTAGAGCCGCGCGAGGGCGGCGTCGGCCGCCTGCCCGACGGGCCCGGAATTGTCGATTTCGACGGCCTCGATCCCGTCGGGCAAGGTCCGGTCGGCCCGCGCGAGCCGCGCGGCGATCTCGGTTTCCGACTCGCGCCCGCGACCGGCAAGGCGCGCGGCCAGAACCTCGGGCGGCGCGGTGAGGTGCAGCACGACGAACCCCGCAAACCGCGCCCGCGCCGTGGCCAGCGTCCCGCGCGAAAGGTTGGCGAGCGCGTCGCGGCCATCGGCGAGACAGGCGATCTCGGCCGTGGGGATGGCGTAGGCGAGCCCGTGGGCGCGCCAGGCGAGGGCGAAATCGCCGGCCGCCTCGCGGCGGTCGAACTCGGCCTCGCTCACCGGTTCGTGGCGCTCCGCGCCGGGAAGGGAGGGCCGCGTGATCACCCGTCGCACGGCATGAAGCCCCGCGCGCCGCGCGGCGAGCGCCGCGATCACCGTGTCCTTGCCCACGCCCGAGGGGCCGACCACCGCGACGAGCCGCCCGCTCATGCGGCCTCCGGCGTGAAGGCCGAAACGTCCACCTCCCGGTCGGCCACCTGCGCGCGTGCCCCGGCGTCGTGGAAAATGCCGAGGATCGCGGCGCCCCGCGCCTTCGCCTCGTCGATCATGGCCAGCACCACCGCGCGGTTCCTTGCGTCGAGGCTCGCCGTGGGCTCGTCGAGCAGTAGCGCCGGGTAGGGATGGGCGAAGCCGCGGGCGATGTTCACGCGCTGCTGCTCGCCCCCCGAGAAGGTGGTGGGCGAGAGGCCCCAGAGCCGCTGGGGCAGGTTGAGCCGCGCGAGAAGCGCCGCGGCCCGGTCGCGCGCGGCCTCCCGCCGCAGTCCCGTGGCAAGCAGCGGCTCGGCCACCACGTCCAGGGTCGGCACGCGCGGCACGACGCGGAGGAACTGGCTGACATAGCCGAGACGGTCGCGGCGGAGCGCGAGGATCTCGCGCGGCGCGGCGCGCGCCACAGCCACCCCGCAGACCGAAATCCGGCCGGACCCGGCGAGGCAGTTGCCGTGGATCATCCGCATCAGCGTCGACTTGCCCGCCCCCGAGGCGCCGGTGAGCGCCACGCATTCGCCCGCCGCGACCAAAAGCCGTGCGCCGGCCATCACCGGGATCACCGCGCCGCCCTGGTTGTGAAGCGTGAACGCCTTGTGGACGTCCTCGATATCGATAATCGCCGTCATCCCGCGCCGTCCCTGCCCCCGTCCGTCATGCCTGCAGCACCGAGCTGACCAGAAGCTGCGTGTAGCCGTGCTGCGGGTCGTCGAGTACCTGGTCTGTGAGCCCCTGCTCCACCACGCGCCCGTCCTTCATCACCATGAGCCGGTCCGCGAGCAACCGCACCACGGCGAGGTCGTGGGTCACGATCACCGCCGAGAGACCCATTTCGCGCACGAGGCCGCGGAGAAGGTCGAGAAGCCGCGCCTGCACGCTCACGTCGAGCCCGCCGGTGGGTTCGTCCATGAAGACAAGGCGCGGGCCGGTCACGAGGTTCCGCGCGATCTGGAGCCGCTGCTGCATGCCGCCGGAGAACTGCGCCGGCCGGTCGTCGATCCGGTCGGCGCCGATTTCGACGCGGCCCAGCCAGTCGAGCGCGGCGTCACGGATGCGCCCGTAATGCCGCGCGCCCACGCCCATCAGCCGCTCGCCCACATTGCCGCCCGCGCTCACGTTCATGCGCAGCCCGTCGCGCGCGTGCTGGTGCACGAACGCCCAGTCGGTCCGGGCGAGGCGGCGGCGCGCGGGCTCGGGCAGGGCGAGCGTGTCGGCAAGCCGTCCCTCCATCTCGAAGAGCACGCGCCCCGCGTCGGGGGCGAGCTGGCCCGCGAGGCAGCCGAGCAGCGTGGACTTGCCCGACCCGCTCTCGCCGACGACGCCCATGACCTCGCCCGGCCAGAGTTCGAAGGACACCTCGGCGCAGCCGATCCGCGCGCCGTAGCGCTTCGTGAGCCCGTCGACCCGCAGACGCGGCGTGTCCGGGGCGGGGCCAAGGGTCTTGGAAGACCCTTGGCAAGCGTCTTGCAAGACGCTTGCGCCGCTCATGCCGCCGCCTCCCCGCGATGACCCGACGCGCGGCGCGCGCGGCAGTAGTCCGTGTCCGAACAGACGAACATCCGTCCCCCCGTATCGTCGGTGATGACCTCGTCGAGGTAGCTGTCGGCCGCCCCGCAGAGCGCGCAGGGGTGATCCGCCTTCGAGGGATCGAAGGGGTGGTCTTCGAAGTCGAGGCTTTCGACCCGCGTCCAGGGGGGGAGTGCGTAGATCCGCTGCTCGCGCCCGGCACCGAAAAGCTGGATCGCCGCGCTTTCGAGCTTCGGGTTGTCGAATTTCGGGATCGGCGAGGGATCCATCACGTAGCGCCCCTCCACCTTCACCGGATAGGCGTAGGAGGTGGCGATCGCACCGTGGCGGGCGATGTCCTCGTAAAGTTTCACGTGCATGAGCCCGTATTCCTCCAGCGCGTGCATCTTCCGCGTCTCCGCCTCGGATGGCTCAAGAAAGCGCAAAGGCTCTGGAATCGGCACCTGGTAGACGAGGATCTGGTCCTCGCCGAGCGGCGTTTCGGGCACGCGGTGGCGGGTCTGGATCACCGTGGCGCGCGCCGTCTCCTCGGTCGTTTCCACGCCCGACACGCGCTGGAAGAAGCGCCGGATCGAGACCGCGTTCGTGGTGTCGTCGGCGCCCTGGTCGATCACCTTGAGCCGGTCCTCGGGCGTGAGCGTCGCCGCCGTGACCTGCACGCCGCCGGTGCCCCAGCCGTAGGGCATCGGCATTTCCCGACTGGCGAAGGGCACCTGGTAGCCCGGCACCGCGAGCGCCTTGAGAAGCGCGCGTCGGATCATGCGCTTCGTCTGCTCGTCGAGATAGGCGAAATTGTAGTCCTTCATGGCGCAGCTTCCCCGGAATCGGCCGAACAGGGCCCTCTCACGGTCAAGGATTCGCCCCGCCCGGCGGCGAGGATCGGGGCGACGCCACCAGGGAGCCCGCCATGGATCTCTTCGCCTTTCTGCTCGGCACGCCCGCGGGAACGGTCCTGATGCTCGTGGGTGTCGCGCTGGTGGCCCGCGCCATTCTCTTCGGCGGCCCGGCGGACACCGGCGGCGGCGACGGATGGGGCGGCGACGGCGATTGCGACGGCGGCGATTGAGGTCATTCCGCGGCCTCCCCGTCGCGGGCCGCGCTCTGCGCCTCTGCCCGCAGCCGCCGCACGAGTTCCAGTTCGGACTGGAAATCCACGTAGTGCGGCAGCTTGATATGCTCTAGGAAGCCCGTCGCCTGGATGTTGTCGGCGTGGTAGAGGACGAACTCCGCGTCCTGCGCCGGCGCGCCGCTGTTCTCCTCGCCCAGCTCCTCCCAGCGCAGGCTCCGGTCCACGAGCGCCATGGAGATCGCCTTGCGTTCGGCATGACCGAAGGCCAGGCCGTAGCCGCGGGTGAACTGGGCGGGCTCGGTCCGGGAGCCGGTGAACTGGTTCACGGTTTCGCACTCGGTCAGCTCCACCTCGCCGATCTCGACGGCGAAGCCCAGTTCGGGAATGTCGAGGCTGACCGGGACCATGCCGACGCGCAGCTCGCCGACGAAGGGGTGCGTGCGCCCGTAGCCACGCTGGCTGGAATAGGCCAGCCCGAGCAGGAAACCTTCATCGCCGCGCGCGAGGGCCTGCAGCCGAAGCGCGCGCCCGGCGGGCAGTTCGAGCGGCTCGCGGGTCAGGTCCGGCGGGTCGTCCGGGCCCGGGTGTTCCTGCTGCAAGAGCCCTTCGCGCCCGAGAAAGCCCGAGACGTGGGGAAGCTCCGCCGGCGCCGCGTCGGCGACCGCGCCGCCATGCTCGGGACGGACCGGCGGTGCCGTGCCTTCGGCGGCGAGCGTGAAATCCAGCAGGCGATGCGTGTAGTCGAAGGTGGGGCCGAGGATCTGCCCCCCGGGCAGGTCCTTGAAGGTGGCCGAGATCCGGCGCGCGATCCGCATCGCCGCCGTCTCCACGGGTCGGCTCGCCCCGAAGCGGGGCAGGGTGGTGCGGTAGGCGCGGATGAGGAAGATCGCCTCGATCAGGTCGCCGCGCGCCTGCTTGATCGCGAGTGCGGCGAGGTCGGGATCGTAAAGCGACCCTTCCGCCATCACCCGGTTGACGGAAAGCGCCAGCTGCTCGCGGATTTGCGCGAGCGACAGTTCCGGCACCGCCGGATCCCCGCGCCGCGCGGCGCCGAGCCAGTCATGGGCCGCGTCGATCGCGCGCTCGCCGCCTTTCACCGCGACATACATCAGCCCTCCTCCCCGTGGATGCGGGTGGAGCGTGGCACCGCCGCGAGGTGGTGACCCGCCGTCAGGAAGACGTCCCGGCCCAGCGGGTAGAGCGCGGCGTTGGCGCGGAACGCCGCCGGATCGGGCAGCGGCAGGGCCGCGCGCTCGCGGATGCCCGGCCCGGTGAGGGGCGTGCCGCGGGGCTCGAGCCCGTCCAGCTCCACGATCAGGGTCGCCGAGCGATCGGGATATTCCGGCGTTCCGACCGCGAAACGCTCCACCGGGACGAGCGCGTCCCAGGATCCCAGCGCGAAGACTGCCGCCTCCGCGGGGACCAGCGGCGCGCCGGTGTGAAAGCGGATCCAGTCGCGCGCATCTGCGGTGTCGTGGCGACCGGCAAGGTGCAGCGGCGTCTCGCCGTCGCAAAGCGTCAGGACGAGTGCCGCCGCCGCCGGGGAAAGCGGGCCGGGCGGCGTGGGCCCGGCCACGCGCTCGATCCGGCCCGGTCGCGCCATGGCGTTGAGCGCGGCGCGAAACGCGCGCGCGGCGTCCACCGCCGGGTCGGCGAAGCCGCCGGACAGGGCCACGGCGCCCATCAGTCCTCTCCCCGCGCCACGGTGAAGAACTCCACCTTCGTGGCGGCGGCCCGCGCGGCGGTGTCCCGGTGGCGGCGGGTTTCCGCCTCGGCGAGCGGGTCCAGCAGTTGCGCGCGGATCGTCGGGGCCGCGGCGGTCTGCATCAGCGCATCAACGAGCGCGGCGATCCGCGCCTTCTCGCGGTCGCGGCCCTGCACGTAGGCGTGGCCCGTCTCGCCGCTGTCCAGCTGGAGGGCGCAGCGCGTCACCGTCATCTCGCCGAGGTTGAACGGCGCCCCGGTGCCGCCCGCGCGGCCGCGCACCATGACCGATCCGGTTTCCGGCGCGCGGAGCCAGGCGTGCCCGGGCTCTTGCCCCGTCGCCGCCCAAAGCTCGGCGAGCGCCTGCTCCGGGGCGCGCGCCAGAAGCCCCATCCAGCCTTGCCGGTCCGTCGGCGGCGCCGGGGTTGCGGTGTCGTGCGGCATTGCTGACATCTTGCGGGTTTGTCCATGTTACTATACAACTATACAAATCAATACATCGCGGCCGGCGCGAACGCAGCCGCTCTCGGCCCGCGCGACTGTGAAGGTTTCTTGACGCCATGCCCCGCACCGCCATCTGGACCTCGATCGCGGAGGCGCTGACCGCGGACATCGGCGCGGGGCGCTACGGTCCCGGTGACAAGCTTCCGACGGAGGCCGAACTCTCGGTGCGCTTCGGGGTGAACCGGCACACCGTCCGACGCGCGCTCGCCGCGCTGGCCGATGACGGGCTCGTGCATTCGCGCCGCGGCTCGGGCGTGTTCGGCACCCATTCCCCCACCGACTAGCCCATCGGGCAGCGGGTCAGGTTCCACCGCTCGCTGCAGGCCGCGGGCAGGATCCCGGGCCGGGACATCCAGCTTCTGGAAACGCGCATGGCGGACGCGCGCGAGGCCCGCGCGCTCGACCTGTCCGAGGGCGCGCCAGTGCATGTCTGCGAGGGGATCTCGCTGGCCGCCGATCATCCGATCGCACTCTTCCGGAGCGTCTTTCCGGCCGAATGGCTGCCCGCCCTGCCCGGGGCCTTGCGGCGGACGGGATCGGTGACGCAGGCGCTCGCGGCATGCGGTTTGCCCGATTATGTCCGCGTCTCGACCCGGATTTCGGCGCGTCCGGCGACGGCCGCGCAGGCACACAAGCTGCGGATGCCGGAGGGTGCGCCGATCCTGCGCACCGTCGGTCTGAACGCCTGTCCCGAGGGCCGGCCGGTGGAGTTCGGCACCGCCTGGTTCGCGGCCGACAGGGTCACGCTCACCGTTGCGGGGCCTTGACCCCGTACCGGCCTGCCGGCGCGGCGGGATTTGTCACGGGTGCGACACAAACCCCTGATATCAATTCGGGAACTATCCACAGGCCAAGCATTGACCCCGCGGGACACCGTGCCATGAGCGCATCGCTTCCTTCCTTCCGCCTCACCGGCGCCACCGTCCTGCGGGACGGCGCGTTGCAGCGCCGCTCCGTGGCCGTGGCCGAGGGACGGATCACCAAGGGACCGCTGCCCGCCGTGGACCTGACGGGCTACCTGATCCTGCCGGGCATCGTCGATCTGCACGGGGACGCGTTCGAACGGCATCTCGCGCCGCGGCCCTCGGCCCCGTTCCGGCTCGACATCGCCCTGCGCGCCACCGACCGCGACGCCGCCGCGAACGGCGTGACGACCGCCTGGCTGGCGCATGGCTGGTCCTGGGAAGGCGGGCGGCGCGGCCCGGACCATGCCGAGGCCTTCCTCGCCGCGCTCGACGCCTACCGGCCGCAGGCGCTGGTGGACCTGCGGGTGCAGCTGCGTTGCGAGACGCATACCGTCGAGACCGCGGACCGCCTGCTCGCCGCGGTGCGCCGGCACGGTGTCGATTACGTCGTGTTCAACAACCACCTCGACGAGGCGCTGATCGAGGCCGAGCGGTCCGGCCCGGACTTCGCCCTCTGGGCGCGGCAGGCCGGGCGCAGCCTCGAGGATCATCTCGAGGCGCTGAAGGCGGCGCGGGCGCAGGCGAGGACCGTGCCGCGCTACCTGTGCCGCCTGGCGGAAGCGTTCGACACGCTGGGCGTGAGTTACGGCAGCCACGACGACGCCGACGGAGAGACCCGCGAGATGTTCTCGATGATCGGGGCGAAGATCTGCGAGTTTCCCACCCGCCGCTCGGCCGCGGCGCTTGCCCGCGCGGTGGGCGACCCCGTCGTCATGGGTGCGCCCAACGTGGTGCGCGGCGGCTCTCAGGCGGGCAACGTCTCGGCCGCGGACCTGCTGCGCAAGGGGCAGTGCGACGCGCTGGTGTCGGATTACTATTACCCCGCCCTCGCGGCGGCGGCCTTCCGGCTGGTCGACGACGGGACGATGAGCCTGCCGCAGGCCTGGTCGCTCATCTCGGCACGGCCGGCGGAGATCCTGCGGCTCGCCGACCGCGGGGTGATCGACTACGGCAAGCGCGCCGATCTTGCCGTCGTCAACGAAAGAACCCGCGTGGTGGAAGCCACCATCGCGGGCGGGCGCGTCGGCTATCTCGCGGGCGAGGCGGCGCATCGCTTCTTCGCGGCGGGGGCCCCGCTCGCACTCGCCGCGGAATAGACGCGCCGCCGTCATCCGCGCTTCACTGTCGTGTCGTGGATCGTGTGTATCCCCTGCATCGGGCGGATCGCCCGAATGTGATGCCAGTCGATTTTCGGTTCTGGTGCGATCTCTTCCGGGTGCGATTGCGGGGCGGGCGGCTTGCGGGCCGCCCGTTTTCGCATCTGCGGGGGCTGCACCGCATCAGCCCCCGTATCTTTCGAGAAACGCCTCGGCCGGGAGCGTGCGGAAATCCTCCAGCGCGGCGCGCAGCGCGTCATGGCTCCAGTCCCACCAGGCCAGCGCCATGAGGCGCTCGGCGATCTCCGGGGGCTGGCGCGGCCGGACCGGGCGCGCGGGCACCCCGGCGACGATGGTGTAGGGGTGCACGTCGCGCACCACGACGGCCCCCGCGGCCACGACCGCGCCGTGGCCCACGCGCACATCGGGCTTCACCTGCGCGTTGTGTCCGAGCCAGGTGTCGTGCCCGATCCGGGTGCGCCGGGCGCGGCGGCGCGCGAACCACGCCGCGTCGTCCTCCGCGTCGTTCCAATAGCTCGCCGAGCGATAGAGGAAGTGATGCAGGCTGGCCTTGTCGAGCGGGTGATCCGTGGCGCCGATGCGCACCTGGCTCGCGATGTTGGAGAAGCGGCCGATCTCGGCATTGGCGATGTCGCAGCCGCGATCGCAGTAGGAGTAATCGCCGAACCCGACATGCGTCAGACGGGTGCCGCGCCCGATCTCGGTGTAAGCGCCCAGCCTTGCGTCCGTCAGGTCGCAGTCGGGATGGACGACGGGCGTTTCGCTCAGGCGGGCCATGCGGTTCCGAAAGCCACCCTTACTGTCCGCCCTCGCCGCCCTTGATGAGGCGGCTGCGAAGAAGCCCCGACACCCAGTCCATGAAGATCACCATGAGCACGATCAGCACGATGTAGTAGCTGACCTCTTCCCAGTCCTTCTGGGTGATGATCGCCTGCGTCAGCAGCAGGCCGATCCCGCCGCCCGTGATGGCGCCGATCACGGTGGCGCTGCGCGTGTTGGATTCGAGGTAGTACAGGATCTGGCTCAGGAAGATCGGCGTCACCTGCGGGATCACGCCGAAGCGATAGCGCTGCAACGGCTTCGCGCCGGTGGAGGACACGCCCTCGATCTGCTTGTCGTCCACGTTCTCGAGCGCCTCCGAGAACATCTTGCCGAAGCTGCCGGTATCGGTGACCAGGATCGCGAGCGCGCCCGTGAGCGGGCCCGGTCCGAAGGCGCGCGCCAGGATGATCGTCCAGATCAGCGCGTCCACGCCGCGCACGAAGTCGAAGACGCGCCGCGCGGCAAAGCGCAGCGATTGCAGCGGGGTGAAGTTCTTCGCCGCGAGGAAGGCCAGCGGCAGCGCCACCAGCGCCGCGCCCATCGTGCCTAGGAACGCCATGAGGATCGTCTCGAAAATCGCCCACATGACGTCCTTGTGCCGCCACATGGCATTGTTCCAGAAATCCCCCGCCATCGCGGCGAGGTTGCTCTGCCCCTCGACGAGACGCTCGCCCGAGACGGCCAGCGCGGCAAGTTCGCCGAAGGACTTGCCGTGGAACGGGCTGTCCAGCGTGAACCAGAACAGCTCCCACCCGAAGGCGTAGCGATAGACCTCGGTCCTGGCCCGGGTGACGATGGCCCGCCCGCCATCGGTTCTGATATCCACGCGCGCGCCGCTTGCGCTGATCCAGTCCGGCACCTCGTCCGAGGGCAGGTCGAGCACGATGTCGCGCCCGTCGACCGTGACCGTCACGTCGCCGTATCCGGGGACCGAGAAGACCAGCGTGGACCCGTCGATCACCGCCGAATGATCGTGCGGCAGGGCGATCTCGGCCCGGTCCTCGCCGGTCAGCGTCACGAAATCGGGCACCATGCCGGGGGGATAGGTGCCCTTGTTCTCTCCTTCCACGGCGAAGCTCAGTCCGCCGTTCCGGTTGTCGTGGGTGACGTGGGTCTTGTAGCTGTAGCTGTCGGCGATCAGCACGCGGGCGTTGTCCATCCGCGCGCGTTCCGCGAGGCCGGGAAGGTCGAAGGCGAAGAAGATGTAGACGAAGTAGATCAGGATCGCGGCGGGCAGGCCGAAGGCGATCCGCCGCTTGCGCGCGAAAAGCCGGGCGACCTCGCCGCGCATGCGGTCGGTCTGGGGGATGTCGGTCACGGACATGCTCAGTGCCCCCTGGTCAGCTTGTTGCGGTAATGGCTCGACACCTGGTCGAAGGTCACGATCGTCAGGAACAGCAGGATGAAGATCGCGGCCACCTCGTCGTAACGGCCCTGCCCCCAGCTGAAGGCGTTCTTCAGGTCGTAGCCGATGCCGCCCGAGCCCACGAAGCCCAGGATCGCCGAGGCGCGGATGTTGATCTCGAAGCGCAGGAGCCCGTAGCTGAGGTAGTTCGGCGCCACCTGCGGCAGCACGCCCAGCCACATGCGCTGCCCCCAGCTCGCGCCCACGGAGTGCAGCCCCTCGACCGGCTTGAGCGAGGCGTTCTCGTTCACCTCGGAGAAAAGCTTGCCCAGCGCGCCGGAGGTGTGGATCGCGATGGCGATCATGGCGGGCACCGGTCCGCCGCCGAGGATGAAGATCAGCACGAGCGCGATGACGATTTCCGGGATCGCGCGCGCGATGTCCATGATCCGGCGGAAGACGCCGATCAGCCGCGGCCAGCGCGCCAGCCCCCGGGTCGAGAGCAGCGACAGCACGATCCCGGCGAATGCGCCCAGAAGCGTCGCCGCGGCGGCGATGTTCACGGTCTCGATCAGCGAGGGCAGGAATTTCCACATCAGCCCGGGCAGGTTGGCCGCTTTCTCGGCGGCCTCGGACAGCACTTCGCCGGGGAAGTCGAAGATGCTGGTGATGCCGCGCCAGAACCCGCCCGCGTTGCGGTCGTTCGCCAGCATGAAGCCCGAGGCCATCAGCGCCACGAAGATCGCCATCAGGATGCCGCCATACATCCGCTTGCGGCGCGTCATCTCCATGTAGGCGGTGCGGACATCCGCCGTGCCGCCCGCGCCGAACGCTACCTCTGCCATGCCATGCCCCCGGTAATGAAACGGCCGGGCCGCAAGGGACCCGGCCGGAGACTGCGGATGCGCTTACATCTTCGACTTGCGCGCCTCGATGATCGAGATGTAGGCGTCGTGGTTGATGGGCTGCATGCCCAGAGCCTCGCCGGCCATGAAGTTGTAGGCGCAGTCCGGGTCCATGTAGGGCAGCGACGCCATCAGCGCGATCATGTCGAGCTTCACGCGCTCGGGCAGGTCGGTGCGCAGCACGATCGGACCTTCCGGGATCGGCTTCGACTTCCAGATCTCGACGAGCTCGTTCATGTCGACCAGACCCGCGTCCGACGCCTTGCGCAGCGCGCCGGAATTGTAGCCGTCTTCCCACTCTCCCAGGCCGTCGGCCCAGGTCACGCCGGCATCGATGTCGCCGTTGAAGACCGCGACGATGGTCTGCTCGTGTCCGCCGGTGAACTTGACCTCGCCGAAGTAGTCGCCCGACTCCATCGATGCGCCGGTCATCTCGGGGATCTCGATCGAGGGAATGAGGTAGCCCGAGGTCGAGTTCGGGTCGCCGAAGCCGAAGACCTTGCCCTGCATGTCCTCGAGCGAGGCGATGCCGCTGTCCTTGCGGGCGAAGCCGACCGAGTGGTAGCCGTAGGAGCCGTCCACGTTGACCTTGACCAGAACGGGCTCGACCGCGTCGGGGTCGGTCAGATGGGTCTTGGCGTAGGCCGAGGCGCCAAGCCACGCCATGTCGATGGTGCCGCCCAGAAGGCCCTGGATCACGCCGTCGTAGTCGGCGGGCGTGAAGAGCTTCGTCTCGACGCCCAAGAGCTCCTCGGTCTTGGCGCGGAAGCACTCGTTGGAGGTCATGCGGTCCTGGGCGTTCTCGCCGCCAAGGATGCCGATGCGGAATTCCGTGATCTCCTGCGCGGCCAGCGGGCCCGCGAGCATGGTGGTCGCCAGTGCGGCGGCAACGAAGTGTTTCATGGTCTTGCACTCTCCTGTGGATGGGCCCCGGCTGTGCGGGGCCGGGGTTGAAACGGGGTGTCGGTCAGACGGTGGCCTCGGCCTCGCGCAGGGCGCGTTCCTGCCGCGCCTCGAGAGCCTGGAGCGACGTCGAGGTGGCCGCCTCCGAGAAGCTCGCGTCGGCGCCATAGATGTCGCGCGCCACGCCGGTGGTCAGCTGGTCCGGCGTGCCGTCGAACACCACGCGCCCGTCGCGCATGCCGATGACGCGCTCGCAGTAGCGCCGCGCGGTATCGAGCGTGTGCAGGTTGCAGATCACCAGGCGCCCGTCCTCGTCGTGGATGCGGCGAAGCGCGTCCATCACGATCTGCGCGTTCATCGGGTCCAGGCTGGCGATGGGCTCGTCGGCGAGGATGATCCGCGGGTCCTGCATCAGCGCCCGGGCGATGGCCACGCGCTGCTGCTGGCCGCCCGACAGCGCCTCGGCGCGCTTCGGCGCGTGCTCGGCGATGCCGAGCCGGTCGAGGATGTCGATCGCGCGGTGGATGTCGTCCGCGGGGAAGAGGTTGAACATCGTCGCGAGGACGGAGCGCTGGTTCAGCGTGCCGTGCAACACGTTCGAGACGACGTCCATCCGCGGCACGAGGTTGAACTGCTGGAAGATCATCGCGCAGTCGGATTGCCAGCGGCGCTTGGCGGCTCCGGTCAGGGCGGTGATCTCGAGATCCTCGTAGAACACGCGCCCTTCGGAGGCGTCGGTCAGCCGGTTCAGCATGCGCAGAAGCGTCGACTTGCCCGCGCCCGATCGGCCGATGATGCCCACCATCGTGGGCTTGTCGATGGTGATGTCGGCGGCGTCCACGGCCGTGTTCACGCCGAAACGCCTGGTCAGTTTGTCGATACGTAGCAAGCGGCGACCTCCAGAGCGGTTGCCGCCGCAGTACGGGCGCGCCGCAACCGCTTCATGTCAGTTCCGCAAAAGTTTTGTGACGGCCCTGCCCGCCCGCCGGGCAACG
The DNA here is from genome assembly GCF_041365715.1 of Rhodosalinus sp. FB01. Taxonomy (NCBI): domain Bacteria; kingdom Pseudomonadati; phylum Pseudomonadota; class Alphaproteobacteria; order Rhodobacterales; family Paracoccaceae; genus Rhodosalinus; species Rhodosalinus sp. FB01. The sequence continues at coordinate 144,155 of NZ_JBGFSH010000005.1, forward strand.
AAAAGGGGCCGGCGCGAACGCCGGCCCCTTGCCCGGTTTCCGTGCGCTCAGTTCAGCGCGGCATCGGTGATCGCGTGGGTCCAGGCGCCGTTGCCCGGATGCGCGCTGATCACCGGGTCCGAGCCGCCGGAGAGCAGGCTTTCCACCGTGCGCTCGAAGTCCGCGGGGTCGAGCGCGCCGTTCGAGCCCGCGGTCAGCTTGGCCACCTCGCCCATCATCCGCTTCTGGTGCTTTTCGGTCTGCGCGCCGGTGGCGTCGTTCTCGAGCACGATCATCGCCGCCTCGTCCGGGTTCTCCTCGGCGTATTTCCAGCCCTTCATCGAGGCGCGCACGAAGCGGACCATCTTGTCCGCGAACTCCGGATCCTCGAGCCGGTCCTCACGCACGTAAAGGCCGTCCTCCAGAGTGGCGACGCCCTGGTCCTCGTACTTGAAGGTCACCAGCTGCTCGGGCGTGATGCCCGCGTCGATCACCTGCCAGTACTCGTTGTAGGTCATGGTCGAGATGCAGTCGGCCTGGCCCTGGAGCAGCGGATCGACGTTGAAGCCCTGCTTGAGCACCGTCACGCCGTCCTCGCCGCCCTCGGTCGGGACGCCGAGCTGGCTCATCCAGCTGAGAAACGGGAACTCGTTGCCGAAGAACCAGACGCCGAGCGTGCGGCCCGGGAAGTCCTCGGGGCCGGTGACGCCGGTTTCCTCGAGGCAGGTGAGCATCATGCCCGAACTCTTGAAGGGCTGCGCGATGTTGACGAGCGGCAGGCCCTTCTCGCGCGCGGCGAGCGCGGCGGGCATCCATTCCACCGTGACGTCGGCGCCGCCGCCCGCGATCACCTGGGTGGGCGCGATGTCCGGCCCGCCGGGCTTGATCGTGACGTCGAGGTTCTCTTCCTCGTAGAAGCCCTTTTCCTGGGCGACGTAGTAGCCCGCGAACTGGGCCTGGGTGACCCACTTCAGTTGCAGCGTCACCTCGTCGGCGGCCTGGGCGATCGTGCCCGCCGCCATCAGCGCGCCCGCGATCACGGAAGTCTTCAGATGTTTCATGGCTCTCTCCTTGTTGGACCTTTTGATCTTTCGATGCTCCACGGTCTTGCCTGCCGTCTTTTCCGCCTCACGCCCGGCTTCGCTGCGAGGGATGCCAGAAGGTCACCGCCCGCTCGATCAATGCGACCGCGCCGTAGAAGGCCGATCCGGCGAGCGCTGCCACCACGATTTCCGCCCAGACCAGGTCAAGCGCAAGCTGGCCGACGCTGGTGGAGATGCGAAAGCCCATGCCTTTCACCGGAGAGCCGAAGAATTCGGCGACGATGGCGCCGATCAGGGCGAGCGTGGTGCAGATCTTGAGCCCGTTGAAGATGAACGGCATCGCTGCGGGCAGGCGCAGCTTGAGAAGGGTCTGCCAGTAGCCCGCGCCGTAGGTGCGCATGAGGTCGCGTTGCATCGGTGCGCTTTCGCGCAGCCCCTGCACGGTGTTCACCAGCATCGGGAAGAACACCATCACCACGACCACGGCGGCCTTCGACTGCCAGTCGAATCCGAACCACATCACGAGGATCGGCGCCATGCCGATGATCGGCAGCGCCGCGACGAAGTTGCCCACGGGCAGGAGCCCGCGCTGCAGGAAGGGCACGCGGTCCACGGCGATGGCCGTCAGCACCGCGGCGCCGCAGCCGAGGACATAGCCGGTGAGCGCGCCGCGGATCACCGTCTGCACGAAATCCTCCCAGAGAATGTCGGTGGAAGCGGCGAAGCGCGCCGCGATGGCCGAGGGCGGGGGCAGGAGAACGGCGGGGATCTCGAGGCCGCGAACGACGCTCTCCCAGATCACCACGAGCGTCAGCCCGAAGACGGCGGGCACGGCGAGGGAGGTGACACGGCTCCTCGGCAACCGCGCGAGGCGGACGTTCGTCCACCACCCCAGCCCCCATGCGAGGAGGCCGAGCGCGAGCCAGCCGGTCATCCCTGCGCCTCCATGCCCATGCGCCGGAGCACCATCTTCTGCAGGACGCCGATCAGCCCCACCAAGAGGGCCGCCAGGATCGCCGCCATGATCAGCGCCGACCAGATCTGGATCGTCTGGCCATAATAGCTGCCGGCGAGAAGGCGCGCCCCCAGCCCCGCCACCGCGCCCGTGGGCAGTTCGCCCACGATCGCGCCCACGAGGCTCGCCGCCACGGCGACCTTCAGGGAGGCGAAGAAATACGGCATCGAGGCCGGCAACCGAAGCTTCCAGAAGCGTTGCCGGTCCGAGGCGTTCCAGGTGTGCATCTGGTCGAGCTGCATCACGTCCGGGCTGCGCAGCCCCTTCACCATGCCCACCACCACGGGGAAGAAGGAAAGATACATCGAGATCACCGCCTTGGGCAGGAGCCCGGAGATGCCGACGGCGTTCAGCACCACGATGATCATCGGCGCGAGGGCGAGGATCGGGATCGTCTGGCTCGCGATGACCCAGGGCATCACGCTCATGTCCATCACGCGGTTGTGGACGATCCCCACGGCCAGCGCGATGCCGAGCGCGGTGCCCATGAGGAAGCCCAGAAGCGTGGAGCTGAGCGTGACCCAGCTGTGATACACCAGCGAGCGCTTCGAGGTGACGGCCTTCTCGGCCGTCGTCTCCCAGAGTTCGATCGCCACCTGGTGCGGGGCCGGGAGCTTGGGCTTGTCCTGGCTCCAGGTGTCGGCGACGAGTTCGATCGTCGAAAGCTCGACGCCCGCGCGCCGGGCCTGGTCCTCGGCCCATTGCGCGTTGAGGAAGACCGCCGCGACATACCAGATCGCGACGATCGCCGCGACGACCGTCAGGACGGGCAGCACCCGGTCGCCCAGGCGGCCGAGCCAGGCGGCGCTGCGGCCGGTGCCCGCGCCCGGGGCGGCGATCTCGGCGGCGCTGCTCATCGGCCGCTCTCAGTCATGGCCGTGCCCCGCCCGAAGCCCCTCGCGCACGCGGTGGGCGACCTCGATGAATTCCGGCGTGTCGCGGATGTCGAGTGGCCGCTCGGCGGGCAAGGGGCTTTCGATCACGTCGGTGATCCGGCCCGGTCGCGGGGACATCACCACGATCCGCGTGGACAGATAGACGGCCTCGGGGATCGAATGGGTGACGAAGGCGATGGTCTTGCCCGTCCGCGCCCAGAGCGCGAGAAGCTGCTCGTTCAGATGGTCGCGCACGATCTCGTCGAGCGCCCCGAAGGGTTCGTCCATCAGCAGGATGCCGGCGTCGAAGGCGAGCGCGCGGGCGATCGAGGCGCGCTGCTGCATGCCCCCCGAAAGCTGCCAGGGGAACTTGTTCTCGAACCCCGAAAGATCGACGAGCTCCAGCACGCGGCGGGTGCGCTCGGCCTGCTCGGCCTTGGAATACCGCATGATCTCGAGCGGCAGGCGCACGTTGCGCCCGATGCTGCGCCAGGGATAGAGCCCGGCGGCCTGGAAGACGTAGCCGTAGGCGCGGGCCTGCCGCGCCTCGTCGGGCGTCATGCCGTTGACGGTCATGGAGCCTGAGGTCGGGTGCTCCAGCGCCGCGATCACCCTGAGAAGCGTGGTCTTCCCGCAGCCCGACGGGCCGATGAAGCTCACGAAATCGCCCTTGCCGATGGCGAGGTTCACGTCCTTCAGCGCCTGCACCGGGCCGTCGCCCGTCTCGAAGACGAGGTCGAGGCCCTGCGCCTCGATCACCGCCTCGCTCGCGCGCGTGTCCTTCATGCCGCCGGTCTCTCCCCTCGCCGCCAATCCCTTGGCCGGTGCGTTCACACGCCGCTCGCCGGAATGCCGGTCCGCTCCACCTTGCGGGGCGCGGTGAGCTCCTTCCAGGTGGACAGCGCGGTGTTCACCGGCCCCATCGGCGGGCGTTCCACGAACTGGCCGTGGCCTTCCTCGGTGCGGATCTCGCCGTCATGCATGGCCACCTTGCCCCGGGTGAGCGTGAAGCGCGGCAGCCCTTTCACATGCTTTCCCTCGAAGACGCTGTAGTCGATGGCGGATTGCTGCGTGTCGGCCGAGATCGTCTTTTCCTTCGCCGGATCCCAGACCACGATATCGGCGTCCGCGCCTTCGAGGATCGCGCCCTTCCGGGGATAGACGTTCAGGATCTTGGCGATGTTGGTCGAGGTCACCGCCACGAATTCCTGCATGGTGAGCCGGCCGGTGTTGACCCCGTGGGTCCACAGCATCGGCATGCGGTCCTCGAGCCCGCCGGTGCCGTTCGGGATCTTGGTAAAGTCGCCCACCCCGTAGCGTTTCTGCTCGGTGGTGAAGGCGCAATGGTCGGTGGCGACGACCGAGAGGCTCCCGCTCGCCAGCCCGTTCCAGAGGCTGTCCTGATGCTTCTTGTCGCGGAAGGGGGGCGACATCACGCGCCGCGCCGCGTGGTCCCAGTCCTTGTCGAAATACTCGCTCTCGTCGAGGGTGAGGTGCTGGATCAGCGGCTCGCCCCAGACGCGCTTGCCCTGCATGCGCGCCCGCCGCACCGCCTCGTGCGCGTCCTCCGACGACACGTGCACGACGTAGAGCGGGACGCCCGCCATGTCGGCGATCATGATGGCGCGGTTGGTCGCCTCGCCCTCCACCTCTGGCGGGCGGGAGTAGGCGTGGCCTTCCGGCCCGTCGTTGCCCTCGGCGAGAAGCCTCTGCTGGAGATCGGCCACCACGTCGCCGTTCTCGGCGTGGACGAGGGGGATGCCGCCCAGTTCGGCGCAGCGCCGGAACGAGGCGAAAAGCTCGTCGTCGTTGACCATCAGCGCGCCCTTGTAGGCCATGAAATGCTTGAACGTGTTGATGCCGCGCTCCGTCGCCTGCTTCATCTCGTCGAACACCTGCTCGCCCCACCAGGTGATCGCCATGTGGAACGAGTAGTCGCAGTTCGCCCGCGTCGACTTGTTGTCCCACATCTGTATGGCGTCCATCAGCCCCTGCCCGGGCTGGGGCAGCGCGAAATCGACGACCATGGTGGTGCCGCCCGCCAGAGCGGCGCGCGTGCCGCTTTCGAAGTCATCGGCGGAATAGGTGCCCATGAAGGGCATCTCCAGATGGGTGTGCGGGTCGATCCCGCCCGGCATGACGTAGCAGCCCGTGGCGTCGAGCACCTCGTCGCCTGTCAGCTCCGCGCCGATCTTCGCGATGCGCCCCCGCTCGACCAGCACGTCGGCCTTGTAGACCAGATCGGCCGTGACGATTGTGCCGCCCTTGATGACCTTGCTCATTGGCGTCGTCTCCCTGTTGTCCTCTGTCCGTTCAGACCGAGCCGAAGCAGTCGATGGCGGGGCCGTGCACCCCGATGTCCAGCGGGCCGAAATCGCTTTCCACGCAGAGCGAGAAATAGCCTGCCGTCGGCAGATAGATGACCCGGTAGGATCCGTTCGTGCGCGTCACCGACCAGCAGGTCTGCGTGATCCCGCCGGAGAAGTTGACCGTGACGGGACGCGGCGGGCGGCGGTGCCGGCGGAACTCGTGCAGCGTGCCCGCACGGGGTGGCCCGGCGCCGTCCCACGCTGCTTCCTCGGCGTCCAGCATCGCGTCGATGCGCGCCGCCATGGCGCTGTCGCGCACGCCGTCACTCCACGATCTCCGCCGTCTCGAGCACCGCGTGCCTCAGCACGTCGATGCCTGCCCGGGCCCAGTCCTTGCTGATCTCCTCGGCCTCGTTGTGCGAGAGCCCGTCCACGCAGGGGCACATCACCATCGCCGTGGGCGCCACGCGGTTGATCCAGCACGCGTCGTGCCCCGCCCCCGAGACGATGTCGCGGTGCGAGTAGCCCAGCCGCTCGGCGGCGTGGCGCACGGCCTTCACGCAGTCGGGGTCGAATTCCACCGGGGCGAAGCCGCCCACCTTCTCGAAGGCGACCTCGGGCCCCATGTCGGCGCAGATCTTCCCGGCGCCGGCGCGCAGGCGCGCCTCCATGTCCTTGATGACCGCCAGTTCGGGCGAGCGGAAATCCACGGTGAAGACCACCTTGCCCGGGATCACGTTGCGCGAGTTCGGGTAGACGTCGATGTGGCCCGCGGCGCCCACCGCGTCGGGTGCGTGCGAAAGCGCGATCTCGTCCACCAATTCCAGCACCCGCGCCATGCCGAGGCCCGCGTTCCGGCGCATGGGCATCGGGGTCGAGCCCGTATGCGCGTCCTTTCCGGTGATCGTGACCTGCGTCCAGGAGAGCCCCTGCCCGTGGGTGACGACGCCCACGTCCTTGCCCTCGGCCTCGAGGATCGGGCCCTGCTCGATGTGCAGCTCGAAGAAGGCGTGCATCTTGCGCGCGCCCACCGGCTCGTCGCCCTTCCAGCCGATGCGCTCCAGCTCGTCGCCGAAGCGTTTGCCTTCGGCATCGGTGCGGTCCTTCGCCCAGCTCTCGTCATGCATGCCGGCGAAGACGCCGGACGAAAGCATCGCCGGGGCGAAGCGCGTGCCTTCCTCGTTGGTCCAGTTGGTCACCACGATCGGGTGCTTCGTGCGGATCCCGAGATCGTTCATCGTGCGGATGATCTCCAGCCCGCCGAGCACGCCCAGAACCCCGTCGTACTTGCCGCCGGTGGGCTGGGTGTCGAGATGGCTGCCGACATAGACCGGCAGGGCCGCGGGATCCGCGCCGTCGCGGTGGGCGAACATGTTGCCCATCGAGTCGAGGCCCATCGAAAGCCCCGCCGCCTCGCACCATTCCCGGAAAAGCGCGCGGCCCTTCGCATCGGCATCGGTCAGCGTCTGGCGATTGTTGCCGCCCGCGACGCCGGGGCCGATCCTTGCCATGTCCATCAGGCTGTCCCAGAGCCTGTCACCGTCGATCCTGAGATTCTCGGCCGGTGCCGCCATCCCGCGCTCCCTGTCGTGGTCGCGGTCGCGCGGGCGCAGCCTGTGTCCGGGCTTGCGTCGCGCGCCGCAACTTTTTACCGTTTGGTCAATCGAGCATTGCAACCGCCCCATGGCCTGTCAAGGTTTGACAGGTGGCACTCTTGCCGGCAGGCGCACGACCGGTGACGCTGCCGCGAAAATCATCAGGACCCCGGCATTGGATCAGAGCCCGCCGCAAAAGCAGACCCGCATCCAGCGCCGGAACCGCGCCCGTATCCTCGAGGCCGCGCTCGAGGTGTTCTCGACGGAAGGGTACCGCGGCGCGACGCTGGACCAGATCGCCGCGGCGGCCGGGCTGTCGAAACCCAACATCCTCTACTACTTCGACGGCAAGGAAGAGATCCACGTCACGCTTCTGGCCCAGCTCATGCAAACCTGGCTGGAGCCGTTGCGGCGGCTCGACCCGAAGGGCGAGCCGCTGGAGGAACTCATGGGCTATATCCGCCGAAAGCTCGAGATGAGCCGGCAATTTCCGTCCGAAAGCCGTCTTTTCGCGAACGAGATCGTGCAGGGCGCGCCGCGCATGCGCCCGCATCTGAAATCGGAACTGAAACCGCTGGTGGACGAGAAGGCGGCGCTGATCGCGCGCTGGGTGGCCGAGGGGCGGCTCGCGCCCGTGGATCCGCGGCACCTCATTTTCTCGATCTGGGCGACGACGCAGCACTACGCCGATTTCGAGGCCCAGATCGCGGTGCTGATGCCCGAGGGAGACGTGTGGGATCGGGCCGGGGCGCATGTCGAGACGCTGTTCCGCAAGCTGCTGACGCCGCAGCAGGATTAAGGCGCCGTTTACGCTGATCGGGCAAGGGTCGGGGCCATGGCCCACGATCTCGCCCCGCCCGCCCTGCCGGTCCGGCACCCCTCCTGGGGCCGGCGCATCTTCCACGCCAAGGCGGCGGCGCGCGGGGGCGTGCTGCGCCGCTCGGTCCGCGATGTCGAGCGCGAGATCGGGCGCGAGGCGCTGATCGAGGAGGTGCGCGCGCGGGGCTTTCACCTGATCGAATGCGGCGGACAGTTCATCATCATCTGCAACGCCGGCGACATGCGCGTGATCTGCTGACGGGTCCGAAGATTTTTCGATCGAAAAATCTTCCGTCTCTCACCCGGGTCGCCCGCCATCTTTCGATCGAAAGATGGCGGGCTCCGGCTCACTCCGCCGCGGCCGGGTTGTTCGGATGCGTCGTCCAGTTGGCATACGCCTCCCGCACCACCTCGCCGGTGCGCGGGTCCACTGCGCCCGCCTCCATGCGCACCATTGTGATGCAGTCCTGCACCGGGCAGACGTTGACGCAGAGGTTGCACGCCACGCATTCGCTGTCGTCCACCTCGAACACGCGCTCCGGCGACATTGTGATCGCCTGGTGGGACGTGTCCTCGCAGGCGGCGAAGCAGCGCCCGCACTTGATGCACATGTCCTGGTCGATCCGCGCTTTCGTCACGTAGTTGAGGTTGAGCGCGTTCCAGTCCACCACGTTGGGCACCGCGCGTCCGATCAGGTCGGGCAGCGCGATCTCCTTTTCGTCGAGATACTGCGAGAGGCCCGAGATCATCTCCTGCACGATCTTGAAGCCGTAGGTCATGGCGGCCGTGCAGACCTGCACGTTGCCCGCGCCCAGTGCCAGGAACTCCGCCGCGTCGCGCCATGTGGTGACGCCGCCGATGCCGCTGATGGGCAGATGTGCGAGTTCCGGCGTCCGGGCGATCTCGGCCACCATGTTGAGCGCGATGGGCTTCACCGCGGGGCCGCAATAGCCGCCATGCGCGCCCTGGCCGTCGATGGTCGGTTCGGGCGCGAACAGGTCGAGATCGACCGCGGTGATCGAGTTGATCGTGTTGATCAGGCTCACCGCATCCGCGCCTCCGGCGAGCGCGGCCGCGGCGGGTTTGCGGACGTCGGTGATGTTGGGCGTGAGTTTCACGATGCCCGGCATCCGGGTGTTCGCCTTGCACCAGCGGGTCACCATCTCGATGTACTCGGGCACCTGGCCCACGGCCGAGCCCATGCCCCGCTCGCTCATGCCGTGGGGACAGCCGAAATTCAGCTCCACCCCGTCGGCGCCGGTGTCTTCCACCTGTTTCAGGATCCAGGCCCAAGGCTCCTCCTCGCAGGGAACCATGAGCGAGACGACCATCGCCCGGTTGGGCCAGTCGCGCTTGACGGCCTTGATTTCGCGAAGGTTCACCTCCAGCGGGCGGTCGGTGATGAGCTCGATGTTGTTCATGCCCAGAAGGCGCCGGTCCGCCCCCCAGATCGCGCCGTAGCGCGGGCCATTGACGTTCACGATGGCCGGGTCGAGGCCGAGCGTCTTCCAGACCACCCCGCCCCAGCCCGCCTCGAAGGCGCGGCGGACGTTGTATTCCTTGTCCGTGGGCGGCGCGGAGGCCAGCCAGAAGGGGTTGGGGGATCTGATCCCCACGAAGTCGGAGGCGAGATTGGCCATGATCGGTGTTCCCTGGCTGGTGGCGGCCCGGCGGTCAGCCCGCGAGCGCGCGGTGGATGTCCTCGGCGGCGTCGCGACCCTGGGCCACGGCCGTCACGGTGAGGTCGTCGCCCCCCGCCGCGCAGTCGCCGCCCGCCCAGACGCCCTCGAGGCTCGTGCGCCCGGACCCGGTGACGGCGATCCTGCCGGCGTCGAGGGCCGGCAGCGCGTCGCTTGCAAGGCGCTGGCCGATCGCCTTGAAGACCTGATCGGCGGGAAGGCGGAAGCGCGCGCCGGTCGGGGCCAGGTCGTCCACGACGAACTCGAATTCGACCTCGCGCACTGCGCCGTTGCCGTGCACGGCGACCGGGACCGCGTTGGTGACGATCTTCACGCCGCGCCGCGCCGCGTGGTCCTGTTCCTTGCGGCTCGCGTTCATCCGGTCGCGCCCGCGGCGATAGACCATGGTGACGTTGAGCGCGCCGAGGAGTTTCGCCTGCACCGCGGCGTCCACCGCGGTCATCCCGCCACCGATCACCACCACGTCGCGCCCGATCGGCAGGGCGGCCAGGTCTTCGGCCTGCCGGAGTTCCGCGATGAAATCGACGGCGTCGTCGACGCCCTCCCGGTCCTCGCCGTCGAGGCCGAGGGCGTTGACCCCGCCGAGACCGATGCCGAGGAACACCGCGTCGTAGGCGTCGCGCAGCGTGTCGAGGGTCATGTCGGCGCCCAGCGCCCGACCCTGCTCGAGCGTGATGCCGCCGATCCGCATCAGCCAGTCGACCTCGCGCTCGGCGAAGCCGTCGACGGTCTTGTAGGCGGCGATGCCGTACTCGTTGAGGCCGCCGGGCTTCGGCCTCGCGTCGTGGATCACGACGTCATGTCCCTTCATCGCCAGCCGGTGCGCGCAGGCAAGGCCGGCCGGTCCCGCGCCGACGACGGCGATGCGCTTTCCCGTCGGCGCGTCGCGCCGGAAGGGGTGACTGCCGGCCGCCATCAGCGTGTCCGTCGCGTAGCGCTGAAGACGCCCGATCTCGACCGGGTTGCGTTCCGCCGTCTCGCGGACGCAGGCGCCCTCGCACAGGGTCTCGACCGGGCAGACCCGCGCGCACATGCCGCCGAGGATGTTCTGCTCGAAGATCGTCTTCGCCGCCGCCTCGGGGGTGCCCGTGGCGATCTGGCGGATGAAGAGCGGGATGTCGATCTCGGTCGGGCAGGCGGCGATGCAGGGCGCGTCATGGCAGAAATAGCAGCGGTCGGCGGCGACCATCGCCTCGTGCGGATCGAGCCGGGGGTGGACGTCGCAGAATCCTTCCAGAAGGCTCTCCTCGTCCAGTCGGCCGGGCCTGATGCCCTCGGCCAGCGCGTTCGGGGTCATCGTCCACCTCTCTGTCGGTCTTTTCTTGAAGAAAACGTCTCACAGCCAAAAATTTTTATCAAGCGGTAAAAGATTTGCGGCCCTTTCGCCGACGTCCTTGCGTCCGGTCTTGCCGAAGAAAACGCCGATCGGGGGCAATGACTGCCTCTTTCGGCGCGTTTCCGCGAAGCGTGGCGCATCAGTGGCCGAGTGGACTCACATGCTGGGGGCCAGTGTCATATGTAGGAAACATGCGGGTGCTACCGCCGTCACCGCTTCAACCGGTGGCTGTCCGATGCCCGCGCAGCGGTCCGACGCCCGGCCCGCGCACGAAAGGCGTCGGCGGTCCCGGACCGGGCCGCAACGCCTCGACAAGGGAGAGATGCATGAAAACCGCCGCAGACCCGGTCGCCATGTCGGTCGCCGCCTTCCGTCTTTGCAGCCACACGATCGAGGCGCAGATGCGCATCGGCACGCTCATCGCGCGCAGTTGCTTCGACGTGATGTTCGCCTCGCCCTGGATGCACGGCGCGCAACCGGCCGCGCCGCGGCCCGCGCGGCCCACGCCAAGCGCCCGCAAGGCGAAAGCGCCCGCGCGCAAGCGGCCCGCCGCCAAGCCCGCGACGCCGACCGCGACGATTGCGGCGCGGCCGGCGACGCCGCGGATCGTCGCGTCCACCGACACGCCGGCCAACCCGCCCCGTCCGAAGCCCAAGCGCGCACCGTCTCCGCCGCCGCCGATGCCGGAGCGCGCCTCCACCGGCACCGACGAAGGCTGACGCGCGGCCGCCAGGCTTGCGCCAGGCGTCATCCGGCTATGCAGCGCCGCCCGTGGTCATGCGGGCGGGCGCTGTCTATCTATCCGGGCAGGGAGGAAACACGCAAACCGAAGCGAGGTTTCCAGATGACGGACTCGACAGCAACAGACTTCGCGCCAACCCGGCGCAGCGGCTTCATGGCTTTTCTCGTGGCGATCGGCGACGCGCTCGCGATGGCCAGCGACGTGGGCCGGCGCGTGCACCGCGTCGACACGCTGAACGACATGACCGACGATGAACTCGCCGCGCGCGGACTGAAGCGCGACGAAATCGTCCAGCACGTCTTCCGCGATCTCTACTACATCTGAGGCCGGGCCCGGGCAGGGCCCGCCCCACTCCGGCGTGCCGGACCGCACAAGGTCGCAGGCGGGACGCCGCATCGGTCTTTCGACGCAGGGACGGACAGGCCCGGGGCTGCATCCCGCCGCCGCGAGTGGGGAGGCTGTCGGCGGCGCAAGCCGTACCCTGGAGTGTGACGCCTGGCCCGACGCGGCGCGCCACGGCGCGTCTTCCGGGCGCGGATCTCTGGCCCGAACAGCCTTGCAGCGCCTGCGCCCTTGCGGCCTTCGGCCCCGCCGTCATTCCTGTCCGATGAATGGTCGGAGTGGCAGGATTCGAACCTACGACCCCCGCCTCCCGAAGACGGTGCTCTACCAGGCTGAGCTACACTCCGATCGTGACGCGCCGCATAGCCCCTCGCGCGGGGCTTGGCAAGAGCGGATCGCGGCTCAGAGGCTCTCGTCGAGAGCGGCGAGAACGGCGTCTCCCATCTCCCGCGTGGAGGCGGGGGCGCGGCCTTCCGCGTTCATCAGGTCGGCGGTCCGCACGCCCTTTGCGAGCACGGATTCCACGGCGCGCTCCAGCCGGTCGGCCTCCGCGCCTTCGTCGAAGGAGTAGCGCAGCGCCATGGCGAAGGAGAGGATGCAGGCGCAGGGATTGGCCTTGCCCTGGCCCGCGATGTCCGGCGCCGAGCCGTGGACCGGCTCGTAAAGCGCCTTCGGCTTTCCGTTCGCCATCGGCGCGCCGAGCGAGGCCGAGGGCAGCATGCCGAGCGAGCCCGTCAGCATCGCCGCGAGGTCGGACAGCAGGTCGCCGAAGAGGTTGTCGGTCACGATCACGTCGAACTGCCTGGGCCAGCGGGTGAGCTGCATTGCGCCCGCGTCGGCATACATGTGCGACAGCTCCACGTCGGGGTATTCCGCGTCGTGCACCTCCTGGACCACCTGCCGCCAGAGCACGCCGGATTCCATCACGTTGGCCTTCTCCATCGAGCAGACCCTGTTCGAGCGCCGGCGGGCGAGTTCGAAGGCCGAGCGCGCGACGCGCGCGATCTCGCTTTCGGTGTAGCGCTGGGTGTTGATGCCCACGCGCTCGTTGCCGTCCTCGATGATGCCGCGCGGCTCGCCGAAATAGACGCCCGAGGTCAGCTCGCGCACGATCATGATATCGAGCCCGGCCACGACCTCCGTCTTGAGCGACGAGAACTCCGCCAGCGCGTCGAAGCACTGCGCCGGCCGGAGATTGGCGAAAAGATCCATCTGCTTGCGCAGGCGCAGAAGCCCGCGCTCGGGCTTCACCGAGAAATCCAGATCGTCGTATTTCGGGCCGCCGACGGCGCCCAGAAGCACCGCGTCCACCTCCTGCGCCTTGGCCATGGTGGCGTCGGCGAGGGGCGTGCCGTGCATGTCGTAGGCCGCCCCGCCCACCAGGTCCTCCTCCACCTCGAAGGCCAGCCCGCGCGTCTCGCCGAACCAGTCGATGATGCGGCGCACCTCGGCCATCACCTCGGGGCCGATCCCGTCACCGGGCAGGATGAGAAGCGAGCGGGTGGACATGGGCGAGGGCCTCCTTCGACAGGGTTCGCGACCGCCTACTCACTGGCTTCCACGGGGTCAAGCGGGGCGAGGTCCACCCAGACGAGCCGGTGACGGCTGGCGCGCGCCACGGTTTCGGCAAGGGGGCCGTCATCCGGCCAGAGCACGCCCGCGGCGGTCACCTCCCAGTCCGCCGACGGCAGGACGTAGTCGACGCGCAGGTTGCCGGGCGCCGGTTCGCGCCAGTCGGCGGTGTCGCGCGCCGGGTCGCCCGCGTGGCCGGGGCTGGCGGCGGCGCGCCCGCCTTCGCTGCCGGGGCGCGCGTCCTGCAGGCGCGGGTCGTCCAGAAGCGCGCGGATCGCGGCGTGGCGCCCCTCGCCGTCCACGGGATCGAGATTGGCGTTGCCGAGGATCACGAAGCGCGCATCCGGCGCGGGGCCGAAGGCGCCGTCCATCACGTGCCGCCAGAGCAGGATCTCGTCGTGGTTGCGCCGCCCGTTCATGTCCTCGGGGCCGTCGAAGACGGGGGGCGTGGCGGAAAAGGCCATGATCACGAGCAGGGGGCCGGCCGCCGGACGCACCGGCACGATCCAGTGCCCGGTCGTGGACAGGCGGCGCACCGCGCGGTGATCCCCGGGCATCGCGTCCGGCACGAGCGCGCCCGGCACCTCCGCCCAGAGCAGGTCGCTCAGGTCGCGCGCCGCCGAGCCGTCGATCGGGTGGCGCGACAGGAGCGCCATGCCGCCGGCGCCGGCGAAACGTCCCCAGCCCTGCGCATCGCCCGGCCCGCCGAGCCGCCCGTCGCCATCGAGGTCGAGGCCCGTGGCCATGCCGGTATTGGGCCGGCGCGCGAAGAGATGCGGAAACGCGTGGCCCGCCTCCGCGATCCGGTCGCGAAAGGCGCCGAGCGCCGCGAGGCCGTGATCGTAGTCGATGCCGGTCAGCAACAGCACGTCCGGTGCGGCGTGGGCGATCACCTGCGCGGCCGCGGCGATCTGGGGGTCCTCTCCGCGCAAGATGTCGCGCAGCAGAAGGCCGGGCCCGCGGCGCGTGAGTTCCGCGTGGAACGTGGCGATGCGAAGCGGATCGGCGGCGGCGGGCGCGACGAGTGCAAGCAGCGCCAGCGCGGCAAGCGCGGCCGCGCGCCTCAGGCGGCGGCCAGCTCGCCGTAGGTGCGGCGGCGCTTTTCCTCCACGAGGTCGGCGACCCTGTGAAGGGCGATACCGCGCATGATCATGCTGGTGGGCAGGAAGGCCCATACGCTCATCATCCAGATCAGGGTGTGCGGATCGCCGAAATGGAGCGGTCCGAGCAGCACGCCCGCAAGTGCCACGAGCGCGGGAAGGATGAAAGGCACTAGGCAGCCGATCGCGACGTTCAGCCGGGCGTCGCGCCGCAGGCGCAGCAACACGTCCCCGCCGCTCGTCGGGTCGAAGAGCGGCATGTTCACCCAGACGTTGACGGCGCCGGACTGCAACGGCCAGTTCAGGAGGCGCACGGGCAGCGCGAAAGCGGCGAGCGTCGCGGCCGATACCAGAAGCGCGAGACCCGCCGCACTGAGCGCGATGTCCAGGTAGGAGACGGGCGCCGTCTCGGCCAGCGCGATCAGGAGGAGCCGGACCGGGGAATAGGGGAAATCCGCCAGATCGCCGATCAACAGGCCCAGCGAGAACATCGCCCCGGTGAAAAGGGTGGGCTCGATGACGTCGGCGCAGACGACGGCCGTCAGTGCGACGACCCCGAAGAGGCTTGCGAAGCGCAGGCGATTGAAAGGCGGCGCGTCGCGGAATTCCACGAAGCTGGGGTAGTCGGTGGCGTATTCCATGAAGGTGAAGGCGGCCGCGATCAACGCGATGAGCGGGATCAGCAGCCCGGAGGACGGGCTGACCCCCGGAAGCAGAAGCGCCGGCGCGATGACAAGCGCCAGGACGCAGAGCGCGCGCAGAGTTGCGCCGACGAGTCGTCGCATCAAGGACTTATCCCTTCGTACCCGAGGGGAACGATGCAATGCCGTTCCCGCGTTCTTTGCCGTTTTCCGCCGGGACGGACGGCCTGCCTCATTTTTGCCCGATTTCTGCCCTTTTCCGTCCCAACTCTCAAGTTGCCCCGCCACCTAACGGGGAGATTGCGGCGTTTTCGGGGAAAAACTGATGCGACATTGCACCAATCCGGGGTCGGATAGGTGCATTTTTCGCCTTTTTCAACATTTTGTGGGTAAGGGGCGCGGGCCCACAATGCTGGCCTGCGCCGAACGCCCCTCAGACCCAGGGGCGCGCGGCGGAGGCGCGCGATTCGAAGGAATCGATCGCGGCGGATTTCGACAGCGTGAGGCCGATGTCGTCGAGGCCCTCGAGAAGGCAGTGCTTCATGTGGGCGTCGATCTCGAACGGGTAGACCGTGCCGTCGGGCGAGGTCACGGTCTGCGCCTCGAGGTCCACCGCGATGCGGGCATTCGCGCCTTTCTCGGCATCGCGCATCAGCGCGTCCACGGCCTCTTGCGGCAGGGCCACGGGCAGGATCCCGTTCTTGAAGCAGTTGTTGTAGAAGATGTCGGCGTAACTCGGCGCGATGATGCAACGGATGCCGAAATCCTTGATCGCCCAGGGCGCGTGCTCGCGAGAGGAGCCGCAGCCGAAGTTTTCCCCTGCGATCAGGATCTCGGCATCGCGATAGGGTGCCCGGTTCAACACGAAATCCGGGTTCTCTTCCCCGTTCTCGTCGTAGCGCATCTCGTCGAAAAGATGCTTTCCGAGCCCCGAGCGCTTGATCGTCTTCAGGAACTGCTTGGGGATGATCATGTCGGTGTCGACATTGATCAGGGGAAGCGGGGCGGCAATGCCGGTGAGCGGGGTGAATTTTTCCATGTCTCGTCTCCGTCAGGGCCGGCGGACGGCCGGCGATTGCGGCTGTGGGTCAAGGGGATCCGTCGGCAGCGAAGAGCGCCGCGCCGCCGACGCCAAGGGGTGGAGGGCCCGTAGCGCGGCCAAGGACGCGCCGATCCGGCGGGTCCGGCGCCGCCCTTTCCACGGGCTGGCGCCTCGTTCGATCGCGTCGCCACGGTGCCGCCCTAAATATCCCCCGCAGAGGGATCATGCCCGCTTTTCCACCAGGAACACTTCGCGGAACTCTCCGAGCACGCCGATGCGCGGGTCGTTCAGGGTGATCATGCGCACACCGCACGAGGGCGCCCAGGCAAGGATCAGGTCCGAGAGGTCCGTGCCGAAATGGAACGTGACGAGCGCGCCGCGCGAATCGATGGGATTGCCGTGATACTCGGGCTCGGCGAAATGACGCACGCCCTCGGGGCCGTAATGGGCGCGCCGTTCGGTTTTCGGTTTGCCCTCGTAGACGGGGGTCGTGAACAGCATCCGGCCGCCGGGCTTCAGCGTACGCTCCATCTCGGCAAAGCAGGCGGCGGGGTCGTTCACATGCTCGAGCACGTCGAGATGCACATGCAGGTCGATGCTCTCGTCCGCGAAGGTCAGCGCCTCCAGGTTCTCCGAGCGCATGCCCGACCGCGTCTCGCCCGGCGGAACGTCGGGGAAGAACTGCGAGCCGATATACCCCGGGCACTCGGTCCGCATGCGCGCCGAGATCGACCGGTCGGCCGGCGACGACTCGTGCAGCACCAGGCCCCGCCAGTCGGGGCACAGGACGTCGAGGCACCATGCGAAGGCCCGCTCGCGCGGGATGGACCCGCAGGAGGAACACAGCAACCCGTCGCGCAGCCAGTCGTGCGCGCTGACGAACTCGGCATCCGTCCTGCAGACGGGGCAGGTGCCCTGATGGCGGTGGATCAGAGCACCTCGCGCACATCGGTCAGCCGTCCGGTGACCGCCGCGGCCGCCGCCATCGCCGGGCTCATCAGGTGGGTCCGTCCGCCGCGGCCCTGGCGGCCCTCGAAATTGCGGTTGGACGTCGCCGCGCAACGTTCGCCTGGGGCCAGCTGGTCGGGGTTCATGGCCAGGCACATGGAACAGCCCGCAAGGCGCCATTCGAAGCCCGCTTCGGTGAAGATCTCGGCAAGGCCCTCCTCCTCGGCCTGCGCCCGCACGAGGCCGGAGCCCGGCACCACCATGGCGCGAAGGCCCGGCTTGATCTTCCGGCCCTTGAGCACCGCCGCGGCGGCGCGCAGGTCCTCGATGCGTCCGTTGGTGCAGGAGCCGATGAAGACGGTGTCGATCTCGATTTCCGACAGCGGCGTGCCGGGCTCGAGCCCCATGTACTCGAGCGCGCGCCTCGCCGCGCCGGCCTTGCCGCCCGCGAAGCTGTCGGGATCGGGCACGGCGTCGGTGATCGGCAACACGTCCTCGGGGCGCGTTCCCCAGGTGACGACCGGCGCGATGTCCTCCCCGCGGATGGTCACCACCTTGTCCCATTCCGCGTCCGGGTCGGAATGCAGCGTCCGCCACCAGTCCATCGCCTGGTCCCACTGGGCGCCCTTCGGCGTGTGCGGGCGGCCCCTGATGTACTCGAAGGTGGTCTCGTCCGGCGCGATCAGACCGGCGCGCGCGCCGCCCTCGATTGCCATGTTGCAGACGGTCATGCGCCCTTCCATCGACAGCGCGCGGATCGCCTCGCCGCAGTATTCGATGACATGGCCGGTGCCGCCCGCCGTGCCGGTATGGCCGATCACGGTGAGCGTGATGTCCTTCGCCGTGACGCCGGGGGGAAGCTGCCCGGTGATCTCGACCTTCATGTTCTTCGATTTCCGCTGGATCAGCGTCTGCGTGGCAAGCACATGCTCCACCTCCGAGGTGCCGATGCCGTGGGCGAGCGCCCCGAAGGCCCCGTGGGTCGCGGTATGGCTGTCACCGCACACCACCGTCATGCCCGGCAGCGTCCAGCCCTGCTCGGGGCCGACGATATGCACGATGCCCTGCCGGATGTCGTTCACCGGGTAGTAGTTGAGGCCGAATTCGCGGGCGTTGCGGTCGAGCGCCTCGACCTGGATGCGGCTTTCCTCGTTCTCGATCCCGTTCACGCGGTCCGGTGTGGTGGGCACGTTGTGATCGGGCACCGCGATGGTGCGTTGCGGCGCGCGGACCTGGCGGCCGGCCATGCGCAGACCCTCGAAGGCCTGCGGGCTGGTCACCTCGTGGACCAGGTGACGGTCGATGTAGAGAAGGCTGGTGCCGTCCTCGTCCTCGTGCACGAGGTGGGCATCCCAGATCTTGTCGTAAAGCGTCTTGGGGGACATTGCGGTCTCTCCCGGTTTCGGGTGTCAGGGGGCTGGACGGGTCGGCCGGCCCGCGGCGTCGCGCGCCACGGGGCGTCTGCTCATAGCCGGGCGAGCATGCTCCGCGCCGCGCCGAAGAAGCGCCAGGGCAGGCGCGCCCGATCGTCCATGTCGAAGACCCGCATCATGGGGCATGAGATACTACCGCGGCCCGCGACTCGCAAGCCTGTCGGCAGCTGCGTGGTCCCGTCGCGACAGCGCCGCGCCCTGAAGGGTCGCGATGCGAGGTTTCATTGAAATGCGGCCGTCCGCTTGCTACCTTCATAACAGGTCCGGCGCCGGGGCCTACATGCGGCGCGTCAGACAAGGAGGACGATGTCCTGTCTTTTCACGTTGATGCGGCGTCTGCCGCAGACACCGGGATGCCCATGATGAGCCATCCCGCAAACGAGGCTTCGGACATCCCGCTCGCCTCGCTCATCCTTTCCACTCTCGAGGACGCCAAGGCCGAAGACGTCGCGCAGATCGACCTGCGCGGCAAGTCGGCGATGGCCGATCTCATGGTGATCTGCTCGGGCCGGTCGTCCCGCCAGGTGGCGGCGATTTCGGACCGGCTGGTGGACACGCTCAAGCAGGAGCGCGGCGTTCACTGCTCGGTGGAGGGCAAGGAGGCTGGCGACTGGGTGCTCATCGACGCCGGCGACGTGATCGTTCACGTCTTCCGGCCGGAGGTGCGCGAGTTCTACCAGCTCGAGAAGATGTGGATGACGCCCGCGGCGGCGGCCAGCCGCGCCTGAGGGCGTGCGCGTCCACATCTGCGCCGTGGGTCGCCTGCGCGGCGGCCCCGAACGCGCCCTGATCGCCGACTACCTCGCGCGCTTCGATCGCGCGGGCCGGGGGCTGGGCCTGACGCTGGGCGCGGAGCACGAGGTCGAGGCCCGCCGCGGCGGCGGGCCCGAGGCCGAAGCGGCGCTTCTCGTGAAATCCCTGCCCCGCGGCGCCGTCGTCGTCGCCCTCGACGAGCGGGGGCGAACACGCTCCTCACCCGACTTCGCCGATGCGCTTGGCGCCTGGCGCGACGGCGGGCGCCAGGACACGGCCTTCCTTCTCGGCGGCGCGGACGGGCTCTTTCCGCCGCTGCGCCAGCGCGCCGACCTGTTGCTGTCCTTCGGCGCGATGGTCTGGCCGCACGCGCTGGCGCGGGTGATGCTGGCCGAACAGCTCTACCGGGCCGCCACCATCCTTGCAGGGACGCCGTATCACCGGGCATGACCGGGGCCGCCGCGACTTTCCGCATGTCTTTGCCCCGCGCGAGGTTCAATCCCGGCGCCCGGGGCGCTAGAAGGGCCCCGTGGCAAGGAAAGCGAGGGCAGGGCGATGGGCGCTCCGAAACCGGTGGTGCTGTGCATTCTCGACGGCTGGGGGCTGCGCGCGGAGACGGAGGCCAATGCGCCCGCTCTCGCGCACACGCCCAATTTCGACCAGCTCATGGCCGCCTGCCCGAACGCCACGCTGGTGACCCACGGCCCGGATGTGGGCCTGCCGGAGGGCCAGATGGGCAACTCCGAGGTGGGCCACATGAACATCGGCGCGGGCCGCGTGGTCACGATGGATCTGGGGCGGATCGATGCCGTCATCGCCGAGGGCCGCTTCGCCGAACGCCCCGCGCTCCGGCGCTTCATCGAGGCGCTGACCCAGACGGGCGGGATCGCCCATCTCTGGGGTCGGGTGTCGGACGGGGGCGTGCACGGCTCGCTCGATCACGTGCTCGCGGCGGCGCGCGCGATCACCGACGAGGGCGTCGCCGTGGCCATCCATGCCCTGACCGACGGGCGCGACGGGGCGCAGAAATCCGCCGCCGAGTATGTCGCGCGGCTGGAAGACCAACTGCCCCAGGGGGCCTATATCGCGACCGTCACGGGGCGTTACTATGCCATGGACCGGGACAACCGCTGGGACCGGATCGCGCTGGCCTTCGAGACCATCGTGCAGGGCAAGGGCCCCCATGCGCGCAGCGCGGCCGATGCCGTCGCCGAAGGCTACGCGCAGGGGCTGACCGACGAGTTCTTTCTTCCGACCGAGATCGGCGACTACACCGGCATGGCCGACGGCGACGGCGTCTTCTGCCTCAACTTCCGCGCCGACCGTGCGCGCGAATTCCTGCGCGCCCTGGCCGAGCCGGGGTTCGACGCCTTCGAGACCGGCCCGCGCCCGGCGCTCGCCGGCTGCCTCGGGATGGTGTCCTATTCCGACGCGCACGACGCCTACATGGACACGCTCTTCGAGACCGAAGAGATCGCGAACACGCTCGGCGCCTGGGTGGCCGCGAAGGGCCTGCGGCAGTTCCGTCTCGCCGAGACCGAGAAATATCCGCATGTGACCTTTTTCCTGAGCGGCGGCGAAGAGGTCCCGGCGCCCGGCGAAGAGCGGTACATGGCTCCGTCGCCGCCGGTCGCGACCTACGATCTCGCCCCCGAGATGTCGGCTGGCGAGGTCACCGACCAGCTGGTAAAGGCGATCGGCGCGGGCTATGACCTGATCGTCGTGAACTACGCCAATCCCGACATGGTGGGCCATACCGGCGATCTGGATGCGGCGATCCGGGCCTGCGAGGCGGTGGACGAGGGCCTCGGCCGCGTGCGCGCGGCGCTCGCGGCGGCGGGCGGCGCGATGATCGTCACCGCCGACCACGGCAATTGCGAGGTGATGGTCGATCCCGATACCGGGGCGCCGCACACCGCGCACACGACGAACCCGGTGCCGGTGATCCTTGTGGGCGGGCCGGACGGCGCGCGGCTGCGCGCTGGCGGCCGGCTGGCCGATCTCGCGCCCACGGTGCTCGAACTCATGGGGCTGGAGGCACCGCCCGAGATGACCGGCCGGAGCCTGATCGCACGATGAGATCGCTTGCCGCGCTTCTTCTGGTGCTCTTCGCCTCGGCGGACGCCGCGGCGGAGACGGACCCGGCCGCGGCGGCACGCGGGGCGATCGAGGAACTCGAGGCGGCCGCGCAGGCGCTGGAGGCCGCAGAGACCGCGCGCGACCGGGTGGCGGCGTTGACCGCGACGGTGCGCGGCTTCGAATCCGGGCTCGCCGCGATGCGCGAGGGGCTGCGCGCCGTGTCGATCCGCGAACGCCAGCTCACCCTCGAACTCGAGGCGCGCGAGGCAGAGGTGGCGCGGCTGCTCGGGGCGCTCCAGTCGATGAGCGCCGCGCCGGCACCGCTTCTTACCCTGCATCCGTCGGGCCCCCTCGGGACGGCCCGCGCGGGGATGCTCGTGGCCGACGTGACGCCCGCGCTGCAGCGGCGGGCGGCGGCGTTGTCCGCCACCCTGACGGAGGTGGCGACACTCCGCGCGCTTCAGCAGGGCGCCGCGCGGCGGGTGGAGGAGGGCCTTCTCGGCGTGCAGACGGCGCGCACCGCGCTCAGCCAGGCGGTGGCCGAACGCGAGGATCTGCCGCGCCGCTTCACGGCCGACCCGGTCGGCATGCAGATCCTGATCGCCGCGACCGAAACGCTCGAAGGCTTCGCGAGCGGGCTCTCGGGGATCGTGCAGGACGAGACGCCCGTGCGCCTGCCGCCGGTCGTGCAGCGCAAGGGTGACCTGCCGCTTCCGGTTCAGGGCACCGTCATCCGCCGCGCGGGCGAGGCCGACGCCGCCGGGATCGTGCGGCCCGGCATTGTGGTGGCGACGCGTCCGCGCGCGCTCGTCACGACGCCCGCGGCGGCGACGCTCCGTTACCGTGGCCCCTTGCTGGATTACGGTCTGGTCTCCATGCTCGAACCGCAAGCCGGGGTACTCTTCGTCCTGGCGGGTCTCGACGTGGTCTTCGGGGAGGTCGGAGAGGTGCTGCCAGAGGGAAGCCCGGTGGGCCTCATGGGCGGAGAGGACCCGCAGGTCGGGGCGATCGTGTCACAGTCGGGTGATGGGGCTGGAAGAGACCGGAGCGAGACGCTCTATATGGAAGTCAGAGCGGGCGGGGAGCCCGAGGATCCGCTTGCGTGGTTCCGCAGCGAGAAGGACTGAGCAGATGAAGAAATTCGTGATCGCCGCGCTGGGCGGCATAGCGGCCGGGATCGTCGCGACGACGCAGGTCGCCGGCCCGTTGCTGGCGCAGGAGAGCGAGAGGTCGACCAGCGTCTACGAGCAGCTCGACCTCTTCGGCGACATCTTCGAGCGCATCCGCGCGCAGTATGTCGAGGAAGTGGACGAGGGAGAGCTGATCGAGGCGGCGATCAACGGCATGCTGACATCGCTCGATCCGCATTCGAGTTATCTTTCGCCCGAGGACGCGGCGGACATGCGCGTCCAGACCCGGGGAGAGTTCGGCGGGCTCGGGATCGAGGTCACGCAGGAGGACGGCTTCGTGAAGGTCGTCTCGCCGATCGACGGCACGCCGGCGGACGCGGCCGGAATCGAGGCGGGCGATTTCATCACCCACGTGGACGGCGAGTCGGTTCTCGGCCTCACCCTCGACGAGGCGGTGGACCTGATGCGCGGGCCGGTGGGCTCCGAGATCATCATCACCGTCGTGCGGGATGGCGAGGGCGAACCCTTCGACGTCTCGATCATCCGGGACACGATCACGCTGACGGCCGTGCGCACCCGGCTCGAGGGCGAAACGGTCGTGCTGCGCGTCACGACCTTCAACGACCAGACCTACGACAACCTGAAGGAAGGGCTGGCCGAGCAGATCGAGGCCGCGGGCGGCATGGAGGGCGTCAACGGCATCGTGCTCGACCTGCGGAACAATCCCGGTGGGCTGCTGACCCAGGCGATCCGGGTCTCGGACGCGTTCCTCGAGAAGGGCGAGATCGTCTCGACCCGCGGGCGCGTCCTGACCGATGGCGATCGCTACAACGCCACGCCCGGCGACCTGGCAGAGGGCAAGCCCATCGTCGTCCTGATCAACGGCGGCTCGGCCTCGGCGTCGGAGATCGTGGCCGGGGCGCTTCAGGATCATCGCCGCGCGGTGGTCGTGGGCACGCGGAGCTTCGGCAAGGGCTCGGTGCAGACGGTGATGCCGCTGCGCGGCGACGGGGCCATGCGCCTGACGACGGCGCGCTATTACACCCCGTCGGGCCGCTCGATCCAGGCGCTTGGCGTCTCCCCCGACATCGTGGTGGAACAGCCGCGGCGCAGGGCCGAAACCGAGGAGGACGCAGAGGACGGGGCACGCCCGCCGCGCTCGGAGGCGGACCTGCGCGGCCGGCTCGACAACGCCTCCCTGTCGGAGGACGAAATCCGGCAGATCGAGGAAGAGCGGCCCAAGGCCGAGACCGCGGCGCGGCTGCGTGAAGAGGACTACCAGCTCGCCTATGCGATCGACATCCTGAAGGGCATGGAGGCGCTCGGGCCGGATCAGCCCTGAGCCCGGCATCCGGGCGCGGCGAAGGCATTGTGCGACGCCTTCGCCGCGCCCCTGGCCGGACAGGGGCCGGCCAAAGCTCTTGCCCAGAGGAGTGCGCCGGATGACGCCCGAGGAGATCGCCCGCCTGCCCTACCGTCCCTGCGTGGGCGTCATGCTCTTGAACGCGGGCGGCCACGTGTTCGTGGGCCAGCGCATCGATTCCGATGTGGCCGCCTGGCAGATGCCGCAGGGCGGGATCGACGGGGACGAGACGCCGCGCGAGGCCGCGCTGCGCGAGCTTCGCGAGGAAACGGGCATCACCGCCGACTTGGTGCGCGTCGAGGACGAGACCGAGGGCTGGGTCACCTACGACCTGCCCCACGACCTCGTGCCCCGGATCTGGAAGGGGCGCTACCGCGGGCAGAAGCAGAAATGGGTGCTGGCGCGGTTCCTGGGCACGGACGCGGACGTGGACATCGCCACGGATCACCCCGAGTTCTCGGAGTGGCGCTGGATCCCGGCGCAGGATCTGCCGGGCGTGATCGTGCCCTTCAAGCGTGTCGTCTACGAGCAGGTTCTCGACGCGTTCCGCGCGCGGCTCTGAACCGGGCGCGGCGCGGACTCCAAAAAAGAACAAAACGTGAATATAATGCCGACTCGTCATGGCCGCGGAACTCTCGATCACCTCGAACTTCACCTTCCTGACCGGCGCCTCGCATCCCGAGGAGTTCATGCGCCGCGCCGGGCTCATGGGGCTGTCCGCCATCGCGGTGGCCGACGAGAACTCGGTGGCGGGGATCGTGCGGGCCCATGCCGCGGCGCGCGAGATCGCCCGCGAGGTGGCCGAGCGGGACGCGCTCGAGGCGGCCCGGGGGCCGATCGGCCCGCCCGCCCCCGAGGGCTGCGCCCCGGGTCCGTCGGCGGCGATCCGGAACGTGCCGCGCCTCATCCCGGCCGCGCGGCTCGTGCCGGTGGACGGCCCCGAGATCACCGCGCTCGCGGCCACGCGCGAGGGCTGGGCGCGGCTCTGCCGGCTGATCTCGCGGGGGCGGCTGCGCGCGCCCAAGGGCGGCGCCGCGCTGCGCATGGACGACATCATGGAGGGGATGGAGGGGCTCGAGCTTCTGCTGCACCCGCCCGCCCGCGCGCTGGACTGGCCCGAGGACTGGCGGCGGCAGGCGGCCCGCCTCGCCCGCCGCTTCGGAGAGCGCCTGCACCTCGCCCTCGCCCCGGCCTATGACGGGCAGGACCCGGCGCGCTTCGACCTCTGGGCGGCGGAGGCCGCGCGGCTTGCCCTGCCGACCCTCGCCACCGCGCGGCCCATGATGCATCACGGCCGGCGCCGCCGGCTCGCCGACGTGCTCACCGCCATCCGCACCGGCACGCGGGTGGACGCGCTCGGCCGCGCGGCGCTCGCCAACGCCGAACAGCGGCTGCGCTCGGAGGCGGAGATGCGCCGGATCTTCCGCGGCCACGAGGCGGCGGTGGCGCGGGCGGAGGCGCTGGCGCGGCGCTGCACCTTCTCGCTCGACGCGCTGCGCTACGAGTACCCTTCCGAGGTCGCCGACGGAGAGCGCCCGCGCGACCGGTTGGCCCGGCTGGCCCGGGCGGGTCTCGCCCGGCGCTATCCCGAGGGCGCGCCGGAGCGCGTGCGCGCCATGCTCGAGCATGAACTCGCGCTCATCGCCAAGCTGAACTACGAACCCTATTTCCTGACCGTCAACGACATCGTCGCCTTCGCGCGCACGCGCGGCATCCTTTGCCAGGGGCGCGGCTCGGCGGCGAATTCGGTGGTCTGCTACTGCCTGGGCGTCACCTCCGTCTCGCCCGAGATCGGCACCATGGTCTTCGAGCGCTTCGTCAGTGAGGCGCGCGACGAGCCGCCCGACATCGACGTGGATTTCGAGCACGAGCGCCGCGAGGAGGTGATCCAGTGGATCTACGCCCGCTACGGCCGCCACCGCGCGGGTCTTTGCGCGACCGTCATCCACTACCGCGGCAAGCGCGCGATCCGCGAGGTGGGCCGCGCGATGGGGCTTTCCGAGGACACGGTGGCGGCGCTCAGCTCCCAGCTCTGGGGCTTTTACGGCATGGGCGGGACGGAGGCGGAGCGGCTCTCCGAGATCGGCCTCGACCCTTCGGACAGGCGCCTGAGCCAGACGATGGAGCTGATCGACGAGATCGTGGGCTTCCCGCGCCACCTGTCGCAGCATGTCGGCGGCTTCGTCATCACCGAGGGGCGGCTCGACGAGCTCTGCCCGCTGGAGAACGCGGCGATGGAGGACCGCACCGTCATCTGCTGGGACAAGGATGACATCGACACGCTGGGCATCCTCAAGGTGGACGTGCTGTCGCTGGGGATGCTGACCTGCATCCGCAAGGCGTTCGAGCTGCTGCGCCAGCATCACGGGGCGGATTACACGCTGGCGACGCTGCCGCAGGAGGATCCGAGGGTCTACGACATGCTGTGCCGGGCCGACTCCGTCGGCGTCTTCCAGGTGGAAAGCCGCGCGCAGATGAACTTCCTGCCGCGGATGAAGCCACGCTCGTTCTACGATCTGGTGATCGAGGTGGCGATCGTGCGGCCGGGGCCGATCCAGGGCGACATGGTTCACCCCTACATCCGTCGCCGCAACGGCGAGGAGCGGGTCGAGTTCCCCTCCGATGCGCTGGGCGCGGTGCTGGCCAAGACGCTGGGCGTGCCGCTTTTCCAGGAGCAGGCGATGCAGATCGCCATCATCGGCGCCAATTTCACGCCCGATGAGGCCGACCGGCTGCGCCGCTCGCTCGCCACCTTCAAGAAGCACGGCAACATCAGCGAGTTCCGGAGCCGGTTCCTGAAGGGCATGGTGGCGAACGGCTACGACCGCGATTTCGCGGAGCGCTGCTTCTCCCAGATCGAGGGCTTCGGCTCCTACGGGTTCCCCGAAAGCCACGCGGCGAGCTTCGCGCTGCTGGTCTATGCCTCCGCCTGGCTCAAGTGCCATCACCCGGGCCTTTTCGCCTGCGCGCTTCTCAACGCGCAGCCCATGGGGGTCTACGCGCCGGCGCAGATCGTGCGCGACGCGCGCGAGCACGGGGTGGAGGTGCGCCCGGTCTGCATCAACGAGAGCTACTGGGACAACGTGATGGAGCCCGACGGCCGCGGCGGGCTGGCGCTGCGCCTGGGCTTCCGCCAGATCAGGGGGCTGAAGGAGGAGGACGCCGCCTGGATCGCGGCGGCGCGCGGCAACGGCTACCTGACGGTGGAGGACGTCTGGCGCCGCGCGGGCGTGACGCCCCCGGTGCTCGCCCGGCTGGCCGAGGCGGATGTCTTCGCCGCGCTCGGCCTCTCGCGCCGCGAGGCGTCATGGGAGGCGCGCGCGCTCCGCGCCCCCGCGCCGCTGCCGCTTTTCGAGGGCGACATGGACGGGGAAGGCATCGCCGAGCCGGCGGCGCTCCTGCCGGAGATGACGCTCGGCGAGGAGGTGGTGGAGGATTACGTGGCCATGCGCCTCAGCCTGCGCGCGCACCCGGTGGCGCTGCTACGCGACCGGCTGACGCCGCCTGCAGAGGGATGAGAGGCCGCGGGCGCCGCCGCGTCAGCCGTTCCTCGGGGGGATGTCGAGCGCCCGCTGCACCGCGGGCCGCGCGAGGAAGCGGTCGAGATAGGCCACGGTGCGCGGATGCGCGTCCCAGCCCACGAGGTCCTTCGCGCCGTAGAAGTCGAGCGCGCGCAGCCAGGGCGCGAGCGCCATGTCGGCGATGGAATACTCCCCCGCGATCCACTCGCGCCCCTCGAGCGCGGTTTCCACCACGCCCAGAAGCCTGCGCGCCTCGTTCACGTAACGCTCGCGCGGGATCGGGTCCTTCACCTCGGCGCCCTTGAACTTCACGAAGAAGCCGAGCTGGCCGAAGAGCGGCCCCACGCCGCCCATCTGGAACATCAGCCACTGCAGCACCTCGTAACGCCCGCGCGGATCGGCGGGCAGGAACTGCCCGGTCTTCTCGGCGAGGTAGACCAGGATGGCCCCCGACTCGAAGAGGCCCATCGGTTCCCCGCCGGGCCCGTCGGGATCGATGATGGCGGGGATCTTGTTGTTGGGGTTGAGCGAAAGGAATTCCGGGCTCTTCACGTCGGCGTCGTCGAGCGTCACGCGGTGCGCCTCGTAGGGCAGTCCCGTCTCTTCCAGCATGGCCGACACCTTGATGCCGTTCGGCGTGGGGAAGGAATAGAGTTGCAGCACGGACGGGTCCTGCGGCGGCCAACGGCGGGTGATCGGGAAATCGGCAAGCTCGGCCATCGGGTCTCCTTTCATGCTCCGGTCGCACAATAGGCGCATTACCGGCAGGTAAAACCCTTTGACTTGTGCGCGGGTGCAGGATTGCCTGCGCATGAGGGTCAACCCGCAGGCGCGGGGCGACGGCTGCGCGGCGAAAGGATGGGCGCGATGGAAGACCAGGCGAGACAGCTCATGGAAACGGCGTCGGGCTACGGCCCGATCCTGCTCAATGCGCTGAAGGCGCTCGTCGTCCTCGTCGTCGGCTGGACGATCGCCGGCATCGTCGGCGGCACCGTGCGCCGCCGGATCAACCGCACCCCGCAGATCGACAAGACGCTCGGCAACTTCGTGGCCAGCGTCGTGAAGTGGGTGCTGCTCCTCGTGGTCTTCATCGCGGTGCTGGGCATCTTCGGGATCGAGGCCACGAGCCTCGTCGCGGTGCTGGGCGCCGCGACCCTCGCGGTGGGCCTCGCGCTCCAGGGCACGCTCGCCGATCTGGCGGCGGGCTTCATGCTGATCCTGTTCCGGCCCTACAAGCTGGGCCAGTTCGTCGATATCGGCGGCACCGCGGGGACGGTCGAGAACCTCGACCTCTTCGTGACCGAACTCGTCACGCCCGACAACGTGCAGATCATCATGCCGAACGGGAAGGCGTGGGGCTCGGTCATCACCAACTACTCCGCCCATGCGACGCGCCGCCTCGACCTGGGTTTCGGCATCGACTACGGCGACGACGCGGACAAGGCGATGGGCATCATCCTGCGCATCGCCGAGGGGGATCCGCGCGTCCACGCCGACCCGGCGCCCTGGGTGCGCGTGGTCGGCCTCGGCGAAAGCTCGGTGGACCTCGGCGTGCGGCTCTGGTGCGCGGCGGAGGATTACTGGGATCTGAAATTCGACATGCTGAAACGCGTCAAGGAAGCCTTCGACGCGGAGGGCGTCACGATCCCTTACCCGCATTCGGTCGAGATCTCGAAGCCGGCCTGAGCGGCCGGGACCGGCGCTGCTTGAAGCGGCGCCGCGCGGCGCGTTAGCCTCGGCGCGACCGACAGAAAGGAGCCCTGCCCATGCCCGCCGCCCGCCCCCCTGTCTGCGACTTCGGCTGGACGGCCCCGGAGTTCCGCCTGCCCGCGACCGACGGTCGGACCCACGCGCTCTCCGACCTCAGGGGCCGGAACGGTCTGGTGCTCGCCTTCATCTGCAATCACTGCCCCTATGTCCTCGCCGTGATCGACCGGATCGTGCGCGACGCGCGCGATCTCGCGCCGCTCGGCATCGGCTTCGCGGCAATCTGCTCGAACGACGCCGAGGCCTACCCGGCCGACAGCTTCGAGAACATGGGCGCCATGGCGAAGGAGAAGGACTTCCCCTTCCCCTACCTGCACGACGCGGACCAGTCCGTGGCGCGCGCCTTCGGCGCCGCCTGCACGCCGGACTTCTTCGGCTTCGACGCGGATCTCGGCCTCCAGTACCGCGGCAGGCTCGATGCCTCGCGCGCGGAGACGGGCCCCGAGGACCTGCGCCGGGATCTCTTCGAGGCGATGAAGCAGGTGGCCGAGACGGGGAAGGGACCGGCCGAGCAGGTCCCGTCCATCGGGTGTTCGATCAAGTGGAAGGCCGCCTGAAAGGGCTGCGCGCCGCCGCGCGCCGCCGCGGCGGGCGGTTCAGCCCCGCAGCACCTTCTGCGGCGAGATCACGTCGATCCCGAGCGCCTTGCCCACGGCATAGTAGGTCAGCTGCCCAGCGTGCACGTTCAGCCCGGCCAGCAGATGGGGGTCGTCGGTGCAGGCCTGCCGCCAGCCCTTGTCGGCGAGCGCCAGCATGAAGGGCATCGTGGCGTTGCCGAGCGCGATGGTCGCGGTGCGCGCCACGGCGCCCGGCATGTTGGCGACGCAGTAATGCACGATCCCGTCCACCTCGTAGATCGGATCTTCGTGGGTGGTCGCCCGCGACGTCTCGAAACAGCCGCCCTGGTCGATGGCCACGTCCAGGAGCACGGCGCCCGGCTTCATCCGGGCAAGGTCGTCGCGGCGCACGAGCTTGGGGGCCTCCGCGCCGGGGATCAGCACCGCGCCCACCACGAGGTCGGCGCGGCCGAGCAGCTCCGCAAGCGCGCCGCTTGAGGAGTAGCGGGTGCGGAACCTGTCGCCGAACACGTCGTCGAGGTAGCGCAGCCGGGGCAGGGACCGGTCGAGCACGGTGACCTCGGCCCCCATCCCGGCCGCCACGCGCGCGGCGTGGGTGCCCACGGTGCCCCCGCCGATCACCCCCACCTCGGCCGGGCCGACACCCGGCACGCCGCCCATCAGCGTGCCGCGCCCGCCATTGGCCTTCTGCAGGGCCCAGGCGCCCATCTGCGGGGCGAGCCTGCCCGCGACCTCGGACATGGGCGCGAGCAGCGGCAGCCCGCCCTGCGCGTCGGTGACTGTCTCGTAGGCGATGGCGGTGACGCCCGACGCGAGCAGGTCCCGCGTCTGGTCCGGGTCGGGGGCGAGGTGGAGGTAGGTGAACAGCACCTGGCCCTCGCGCAGCATCCCGCGCTCCGCCGCCTGCGGTTCCTTGACTTTCACGATCATCTCCGCCTCGGCGAAGATCTCCTCGGCGGTCTCGGCGAGCCGCGCGCCGGCCTCGGTGTAATCCGCGTCCTCGAAGCCCGCGCCCCTGCCGGCGCCCGACTGGACGATCACCTCGTGCCCGTGCGCCACGGCTTCCTGCGCGGCGTTCGGCGTGAGGCCCACGCGGAACTCCTGCGGCTTGATCTCGGTGGGGCAGCCAATCTTCATCGCGGTCTCCTCTTCCCTGCACCGAGCATGCAGGATATCCGGTGCAAATGCGTTGAAATCTCTCGCGCCGGGAATGCAGTCTTCGGCAGTTTCTTCGCACATCAAGGTAAATCGGCGAAGGACATGCGGCCGTAATGACGATGGACGAAACCGATCGCCGGATCCTGCGCGCGCTTCAGAAGCAGGGCCGCATCTCGAACGCCGACCTGTCGGAACAGGTCAACCTGGCGCCCTCGGCCTGTCACCGCCGGGTTCAGCGGCTGGCGGCGGCGGGCGCGATCGCGGGCTACGTCGCGCTGCTGTCGCCGCGCGCCCTCGGCGTTCCTGCCACGATCTTCGTGGAGATCACGCTCCAGGCGCAGGCCGACGAGGTGCTCGAGGCGTTCGAGACCGCGGTGCGGCGCATTCCCAACGTCCTCGAATGTCACCTGATGGCGGGCACCGCGGACTACATCCTCAAGATCGTGGCCGAGGACACCGAGGATTTCGCCCGCATCCACCGGCAATACCTCACGCGCCTGCCCGGCGTGGCGCAGATGCAGTCGAGCTTTTCGCTCCGCAGCGTCTGCGCGACCACGGCGCTGCCCGTCTGAGGGCTCAGCGTTCGGGCCAGTCCACGACCAGTTCCAGAAGCGGGGCGCCGTCCGAGACGGTCCACACGCGCCGGATCACGACGAAGACCTCGTCCTGCACACGCAGCCGGTCGCCGGCCTGCATCGCCGGATCTGGCTTGACGGGCCGCAACTCTTCGCCGATCCCTGACGTAAGGGCACGTGCGGCGGCGCTCGCCGTGAGCCGGAACCTGGTCCGCAATCCGGCGCCGTGTGAAACTGGAGTTACCGACATGCTCGTCCGCTACTGCAAGATGGTGATGGTGTTGGGCCTAAGCCTTTTCGCTTTTCTCGTCACGTTCAACAACCTGACCGATTACAATTCGAATTTCGAGTTCGTGAAACATGTTCTCAGCATGGACACGACCTTCGAGGGCAACGCGGGCATGTGGCGCGCGATCACGGTGCCGTGGATGTGGCACGCCGGCTACTGGGGTATCATCGCGGGGGAGGGGATCACCTTCCTCCTGCTTCTCATCGGCGCGCTGCGCATGTTCGCCGCGCGGGACGCAGACGCCGACGCCTTCCAGTCCGCCAAGACCTACGTGGTGCTCGGCGCGACGGTGGGCTTTCTCGTCTGGTTCGTGGGGTTCATGGCCGTGGGCGGCGAGTGGTTCCTGATGTGGCAGTCGGACACGTGGAACGGCCAGCAGGCCGCCTTCCGCTTCTACATGAGCATTCTCGCGGTGCTCATCTTCGTGATGATGCGGGACGAGGAGGCGTGGGGAGCCGCGTCTGACCGTACCGCCGCGGGCGGCGCCCGGCGGGGGACCTGACGCCGGCGGCGCCGGGCGACGTCCCGACGGGCCCGCCCGAACATGACAAACCCCCGGGCACGAGGCCGCGGGGGTTTCCCATTCGTGTTCGATCGCCGGCAGGCGAACGCTCAGAGGAGCCCTTCGCGCTGGGCCTTCTTGCGCGCGAGCTTGCGCGCTCGGCGAATCGCCTCGGCCTTTTCGCGCGCCTTCTTCTCCGAGGGCTTCTCGAAGTGCTGGCGCAGCTTCATTTCGCGGAAGACGCCTTCGCGCTGCAGCTTTTTCTTGAGCGCGCGCATCGCCTGATCGACATTGTTGTCGCGAACACTGACCTGCATGTGGGTGTCACCACCTTTCGGGCTGAAGTTGCTGTTATTGCAGGAGGTGGCCGTATACCAAGGCCACGCTAGCTTGTCCAGAACATCCACGAGATGCCGAGGAGTCGCCAGATGCCCACGACGCCGGAAAGCCCCGAACTCGCAGCGCTGCTCGACGCCGCGCTTCTTCACGTGCCCTTCGACGGCTGGTCCGAGGCCACGTTCCGCGCCGCGATACGTGACACCGGCATCGACCCGGCGGTCGCCCGTGCGCTCTGCCGGCGCGGCGCCCTGGACCTTGCCGTGACGTTCCACCGGCGCGGCGACAGGGCGATGCGCGAGCGGTTGCGCGTCACCGACCTGACGGAGATGCGGATGCGCGACCGGATCGCCTTCGCCGTGCGCGCCCGCCTCGAGGCGGCGGGCGACAAGGAGGCGGTGCGCCGCGGCACCACGTTCTTCGCGCTTCCCAACCACGCCGCGGAGGGCGCGCGCCTGATCTGGGAGACGGCGGACACCATCTGGACGGCCCTTGGCGACGATTCCGACGACGTGAACTGGTATACCAAGCGCGCCACGCTTTCGGCGGTCTACAGCGCGACGGTGCTTTACTGGCTCGGCGACGAGACGCCCGACAGCAGCGCGACATGGGCGTTCCTCGACCGCCGGATCGCCGACGTGATGCAGTTCGAGAAGGTCAAGGCGCAGGTCGGCGAGAACCCGGTGCTGAAACGGGTTTTCGCCGGACCGGCCTGGGTGCTAGGCAAGGTGCGCGCGCCGATGCGCGCCCCCGACATCGACCTGCCGGGCCGCTGGTCCGGCCCGCCCGCCCAGGAGTGAACCCATGCCAGAGCAGACCATGCGCGCCGTCGAGATCAGCGAGCCCGGCGGCCCCGAGGTGCTGCGCCTGGCAACCCGCCCCGTGCCCGAGCTGGGGGCGGGGCAGGTCCTGATCCGCGTGTCCCATGCGGGCGTAAACCGGCCCGATGCGCTGCAACGCGCGGGCGCCTACGCGCCCCCGCCCGGCGCGTCCGACCTGCCGGGCCTCGAGGCCGCGGGCGCGATCGCGGCAATCGGCCCGGGGGTGACGGAATGGGCGGTGGGAGACCGCGTCTGCGCGCTTCTTCCCGGCGGCGGCTACGCCGAACACGTCGTGACGCCCGCGGCGCATTGCCTGCCCGTGCCCGAGGGGCTCGCCCTCCAGCAGGCCGCCTGCCTGCCCGAGACCTTCTTCACCGTCTGGTCCAACGTCTTCATGCGCGGCGGGCTCCAGGCCGGGGAGCGGTTCTTGGTTCATGGCGGCTCTTCCGGGATCGGGACGACGGCGATCCAGCTCGCCCACGCCTTCGGCGCCCGGGTCTTCGCCACGGCGGGAAGCCCGGAGAAATGCGCCGCCTGCGCCCGTCTCGGGGCCGAGCGCGCGATCAACTACCGCGAGGAGGATTTCGTCGAGGCGCTTCGCGCCGAGGGCGGCGCCGACCTGATCCTCGACATGGTGGGCGGCGATTACATCCCGCGCAACGTCAAGGCGCTCGCCGATGACGGGCGGCTCGTGCAGATCGCGTTCCTGTCGGGCCCCAAGGTGGAGCTGAACTTCGCGCAGGTGATGACGCGGCGGCTGACGATCACCGGCTCCACCCTGCGCCCGCAATCCGACCTCGCCAAGGCGCGCATCGCCGAGGGGCTTCGCGCCCATGTCTGGCCGCTTCTCGAGGCGGGGCGCATCGGACCGGTGATGGATTCCGAATTCCCGCTCGAAGAGGCCGCCGCGGCCCATGCCCGGATGGAAAGCTCCGCCCATATCGGGAAGATCGTGCTGAAGGTGGGCTGAGCGTCCCTTCGTCCGCCGCTCAGGGGATCGGCGCGAGAAGCGCGTCGTCGAGACGGCAGTCCTCGACCACGTCGCGGCCGCAGGGCACCGGCGCGAGCCCGTCGCGCGACAGGCAAAGCCGCGCCTCCTGGATGCGGCCCGCCCGGCAGGTGATGGTCAGCAGGTCGGGCGCCACGCCGGGATTGGCCTTCAGGAACGCCTCCTCCTCCACCCGGGCGGGCAGGCGCACCGGATCGCTCAGCCGGCGGAAGAGTTCGGGCCGCGCCACCGACAGGTAGGCGCGGCGCGACAGCGCGAAATAGTCGTCGGCGGCCAGCCCCGAGCAGCTTCCGTGCTTCTTCCACTGGTGCCAGGCGAGCCCCGCGCTGCCCATGATGTCTGCCATCGCGCGGGTGCCGGCGCGCGAGGGCGGCTGCATCGAGGTCGGGCAATGGCTCGGCCAGCCGCGATGGTATTGCGGCCAGAGCCCGTGCAGCGTCCAGCCGTGATCGGCGGCCGGATCGCATTGCGGCGCGCCGCGCGCCCCGCCTTCGAGCGCGCACCAGGTCGGGCTCCAGCTCAGCGAGAGCACCCAGTAGTCGAAATCGCCCGCCGCCTCGCCCTCGGCGCGCAGCGCCGTAGCCCAGAACAGCAGCAGAATCGCCCAGCGCATTCGGCCCTTCCCTTCGCGTTTCGGCTCGACTATATCAGCGCCGAGTTCCCCCACAACTCGATCCAGCCTCGCAGGGCGAGGCCGCCCGGCCCCGGGCGCCGGGCAATACGTATGGAGGAGACGCGACATGGCCAAACTGCTGCACCCGAAGGCGACCGCCGTCTGGCTCGTGGACAACACCACGCTCAGCTTCAAGCAGATCGCCGATTTCACCGAGATGCACGAGCTGGAGATCCAGGGCATCGCCGACGGCGACGTGGCCGCGGGCGTGAAGGGTTTCGACCCCGTGGCCAACAACCAGCTCGAGCCCGAGGAGATCCGCAAGGCGGAGGCCGACCCGAACTACAGGCTCCAGCTCAAGTTCAACCCCGCCGCGCGCGATGAGGACAAGCGCCGCGGCCCGCGCTACACGCCGCTGTCGAAGCGGCAGGACCGCCCGGCGGCCATCCTCTGGCTGGTGAAGTTCCACCCCGAGTTGGCCGACAGCCAGATCGCGCGGCTCGTCGGCACGACGAAGCCCACGATCCAGTCGATCCGCGAGCGCACCCACTGGAACATCTCCAACATCCAGCCGATCGACCCGGTTGCCCTGGGGCTTTGCAAGCAGAGCGAGCTCGACGCCGTCGTGCAGAAGGCGGCGAAGAAGAAGGAAGCCGAGGGCGCGATCATGTCCGACGACGAGCGCCGCAAGCTCGTCTCCACCGAGCAGAGCCTCGGCATGGAGGCCGAGCCCAAGATGCCGACGGCGATCGAGGGGCTCGAGTCCTTCACGCTCACCGGAGGCAGCGAAACGCGCGCCGACGAGGACGACAAGCGGGATCCCGACAGTTTCTTCAACCTGCCCGACGAGACCGAGGACGACGACGAGGACGGCGGCCGCTGAGCGCGAAAGGCGCGGCGGGGCTTCCCTTTTCCTTCGCCGCGCGGCAGCCTTTTCCCGGTGACAGAGCGGGAGGATGCGATGCGGATCGCCATCATCGGCGCGGGTCTGATCGGTGGCGCGGCGGCGCGGCACCTGGCTAGGGCCGGCCACGACGTGGTGCTGATCGGTCCGGCCGAGCCGGGCGACAAGCGGTGCCACGACGGGGTCTTCGCGAGCCACTACGACGAGGGCCGCATCACCCGCAAGCTCGATCCCTGGGCCTTCTGGAGCCGTGTAAGCCGCGAGAGCATCGCGCGCTATGGCGAGATCGAGGCCGAAAGCGGCATTTCCTTCTACACCGAGGCGGGCGCGATGCTCGCGGGGCCGGCTGACGGCACGCTGATCCGCCAGACCGCCGAGGTGCAGGAGGCGGCGGGTTTTCCCGCCGAGCGGCTGACAGGCGGCGCGCTGGCCGAGCGGTTCCCCTTTTTCGCGTTCGCGCCCGGGACGCTGGCCCTTTACGAAGCGACGGCGGCAGGGCACATCAGCCCGCGCCGTCTTGCCCGGGCGCAGCGGGTCGCGGCGGAACGCGCCGGCGCGCGGTATCTCGCGGCCGAGGCGCAGGGCCTCGACGAAACCGCTGCGGGCATCAGCGTCGCCACGTCCGAGGGACCGGTGCGGGCCGATCGCGCCCTGGTGGCGACAGGCGGATTCACCGACGTCCTCCTGCCCGGGGCGCTGCCGCTTTCGGTCTATGCGCGCACCGTGGCGCTTTTCGAGATCGACGCGGCAGAGGCCGCGCGGCTTTCCTCGATGCCGTCGCTCATCGCGCTTCTGCCGAACGGCGAGGATCCCTATCTCCTGCCGCCGATCCGCTACCCCGACGGGCGGCTCTACCTCAAGCTCGGCGGCGACCCGGTGGACGTGCCGCTGGAGGGCCGCGCGGCGCTCGGCGACTGGTTCCGCGGCGGCGGCTCGGCGGAGGTGGGCGCGCGCCTCGAGGCCATGATCCGGAAGCGGATGCCCGGCCTCGCGATCCGGCGCACGGTCACGGACGCCTGCGTGACCACCTACACCCCTGCCGATCGCCCGGCCATCGGGCGGCTTTCCGACCGCGTCGCGGTGGCGGTGGCCGGCTGCGGGCGGGGCGCCAAGTGTTCCGACGAACTCGGGCGGCTGGGCGGCCTTGCCGTTCTGGGCGCCGCGTTGCCGGACTGGGCCGAGCTGCAGCCGGTGGCCGCACGGGCCGCCTGAGCCGCCCCGCGCCGCGTCAGAACGACTTTCGCGCGGTGAGCGCCGCGGCGATGGTGCCGTCGTCGAGGTAGTCGAGCTCGCCACCCACCGGCACGCCTTGGGCGAGCGAGCTGATCGCGGCCCGCCCGTCCAGCGCGTCAGCGATGTAGTGGGCGGTGGTCTGTCCGTCCACCGTGGCCGAAAGCGCCAGGATCACCTCCTGCACGCCTTCCTCCGCCACGCGCTCCAGGAGCTGCGGGATGCGCAGATCCTCGGGCCCCACCGCGTCGAGCGCCGAGAGCGTGCCGCCGAGGACGTGGTAGCGCCCCTTGAACACGCCCGAGCGCTCCATCGCCCAGAGGTCGGCCACGTCCTCGACCACGCAGATCTGGCCGTTGCCGCGCGCCGGATCGGCGCAGATCGGGCAGATCTCGCCGGTGCCCACGTTGCCGCAGCGCGCGCACTCCCGCGCGGTCGCGGCCACCTGCTGCATCTGGCGCGCGAGCGGCGCGAGTTGGCTTTCCCGCCGCGCCACGAGATGCAGCACCGCGCGCCGCGCCGACCGCGGCCCGAGACCGGGCAGCCGGGCCATCATCTCGATCAGCGTGTCGATGTCCGAAGGAGCGCTCATGGCGGCGAAGGCGGCAATCCCGGGCGGTGGCGCGGCGCGCGGCCGCGGCCACGCACCTCAGAACGGCAGCTTCATGTCCTTGGGCAGGCCCATCTCGTCGGTGAGCTTCGACATCTCCTCCTGCGCCGCGGTCTGGGCCTTGGTCTGCGCCTCCTTGACCGCCGCGAGAATGAGATCCTCGACGACTTCCTTGTCGTCGCCCGAGAAGATCGACGGATCGATGTCGAGCCCGGTAAGCTCGCCCTTGAGCGTGCAGACGACCTTCACGAGGCCGCCGCCCGACTCGCCCGTCACCGTCATCTGCTTCATCTCTTCCTGCAGGTCAGCCATGCGCTGCTGCATTTCCTGCGCCTTCTTCATCATCCCGGCCATGTCGCCGAGCTGGCCCAGTCCCTTGAACATCTTCGTTCCTTTCCTGTCGCGCGCGGCGCCTGCCGGCGGCTTTCGTCAATCGTCCTCGAAGGGGTCCCACTCGTCCTCGACCTCGGGCAGCGCACCCTCGGCGGCCGCGCTTTCCCGCGCCGCCTGTGTCCGGATATCCTTGATCCGGGCGCCGGGAAAGGTGGCGAGCACCGCCTTCACGAGCGGATGGGCCCGCGCCTCGGCATCGAGCGCGCCCGCCTCCTCGGCGCGGGTCTCCGCGATCGTGGGGCCGCCGCCCGTCCCGACGACGCTCACCGCCCACCGGGCACCGGTCCAGGCCTGAAGACGCTGGCCAAGGCGCTGGGCGAGGTCCGGGGCGGCCTCGTCCGTGGGCTCGAACTCGATCCGTCCGGGTTGATAGGCGGCAAGGCGCAGATGGCTTTCCACCTCGATCAGCAGCGTCATGTCGCGGCGCGCGCGGACGAGCTCGACCACATGCTCGAAGGCCGAATAGTCGGCCAGCGAGGGCGCGAGCGCGTGGGCCTGCGCAGCGCCGCCCGCCGCGCCGGCCGGACCGCGGGGGGGCGCGGGCGCGCGCAGCCGCGCGCCGGACGTGGCCATCTGCCCGGTCGATTGCTGCGCCGCGCCGCCGCCTCCGCCGCCGCCCGGGGCAGGCCCAGGCGGGGGCGGCTCGGATTGCAGCCGGCGGAGCAGATCCTCGGGGCTGGGCAGTTCGGCCACATGCGTCAGGCGGATGATGGCCATCTCGGCGGCCATCATCGCGTTGGGCGCGGCGGCGACCTCCTCGAGCGCCTTCAGCAGCATCTGCCACGTCCGGGTGAGCGCGCGCATCGGCAGCCGCTCGGCGAGGTCGGCGCCGCGGGCGCGCTCGGCCGGGCCCACCGTGGGATCCTCGGCCGCGCTCGGCGTGATCTTCCCGACGCTGATCCAGTGCGTGAGTTCGGCAAGATCGCGCAAGACGGCCATGGGATCGGCCCCGTCGGCGTATTGCGCCGACAGCTCGGACAGCGCGCCGGCCGCGTCCCCCTTCACCACGAGTTCGAAGAGATCCATGACCCGGCCGCGATCCGCCAGACCCAGCATGGCGCGCACCTGCTCGGCCGTCGTCTCGCCCGCGCCGTGGCTGATCGCCTGGTCGAGAAGCGAGGTCGCGTCCCGGGCCGAGCCCTCGGCGGCGCGGGTGATGAGCGCCAGCGCGTCATCCGAGATCGCCGCGCCCTCCCGCTCGGCGATGCGGCGCAGCAGGCCGATCATCACCTCGGGTTCGATCCGCCGCAGGTCGAAGCGCTGGCAGCGCGAGAGCACGGTCACGGGCACCTTGCGGATCTCGGTGGTGGCGAAGATGAACTTCACATGCGCCGGCGGCTCCTCGAGCGTCTTGAGAAGCGCGTTGAAGGCCGAGGTGCTCAGCATGTGCACCTCGTCGACGATGTAGATCTTGTAGCGCGCCGAGGCCGCCCGGTAGTGGACGCTGTCGATGATCTCGCGGATGTCGCCCACGCCCGTGTTCGACGCCGCGTCCATTTCCAGCACGTCGACGTGCCGGCCCTCGGCGATGGCCACGCAGTGCTCGCAGACCCCGCAGGGATCGGTGGTGGGCCCGCCCGTTCCGTCGGTGCCGACGCAGTTCATGCCCTTGGCGATGATCCGCGCCGTCGTCGTCTTTCCCGTGCCGCGGATGCCGGTCATGATGAAGGCCTGCGCGATCCGGTCCGCCGCGAAGGCGTTCTTGAGTGTGCGCACCATGGCGTCCTGGCCGACGAGATCGGCGAAGGTCTCGGGGCGGTATTTCCGCGCCAGAACCTGGTAGCCGCCCTTGTCCGTCTCGCTCATCACGCCTCGCCCGAATCCTGAATACGCAGCCTAGGGCCGCCGCCCGGCATCGTCCAGCGGGCGGCGCGCGGACGCCCGCCCATCAGAACGCCTGCACCGCGATCGCGAACCCGTAGACCGCCAGGATCAGGACGCTTTCCAGCCCGATGCCGGCCGGCCCGCGCCGCTGCCGGTAGAGCATCCCGAGGACGAGGATCGCGGTCATGGTCAGTCCCGCGGTCAGCCAGAACAGGTCGTCCCTGCCGATCGCGTGGTAGATGGACCCATTGCGATAGCCGGCATCCGAGAGCGTGATGAAGAGCACGTCGAAGGTGTTTCCGCCGATGATGCCGCCGACGGCCATCTGCAGCGCGCCGCGCCGGATCGCGGCGAGCGTCGTGACCAGTTCGGGAAGCGAGGTGATGACCGCCGTCACGAGCGCGCCGACGACGGAGGCGTTCAAGGCGTAGCGGTCGGTCAGTTCCGCCGCCGCGCGCGAAAGCGTCCAGCCCGCCGCCGCCATGATCAGCATCAGCGCCGCGAAAACGGTGAAAAGCGCGAGCGTCGATCGTGGCTCGGGATCGTCCTCCTCGGGCTCGTCCTCGCGGGTCTCGTGCGTGCGCACCGGTCGCCACATCGGTGTCTCGCGCACCTCGCGGACCGCGAGCAGCCCGACCGCGTAGACCGCGACGAGCAGGACCGAGACGGGATGAACGCCCCAGATCGCGAATTCGGGCAGGGTGTAGGCGACGAAGGGCAGGGCCAGCATCAGCATCAGCACGGTGCCCTGGAAGACGTTGGCGAGTTCGGCGGCGGCATGTTCCAGGTTGGCCTTGCGATGCAGGATGTCCGCGAGCGCGAGGAAGGCCGTCTGCACCGCGATCCCGCCGATCCCGTTGGAAAAGGCGAGCGATGCGCGCTCGTCGAGCGCGGCGGTGACCGAGACGATCGTGCCCGAGATCGACGTCGCCGCGCCGAGGAGGACCGCCCCCACCATCGCCTCGCCCAGCCCGGTTCGGTCGGCCAGGCGGTCGGCGAGCGAGGTCATCCGCAGGCCGCTGAGCAGGATGACGATGGCCGTCCCGGCGAGGATCGCCGCGAGGGCCGCGAAAGAGAAGTCGGAAAACATCCACCGCGCCTCGGACCGGGTTGCCCACATCAGGGACATATCAGCGGGCGGCGGCCGGAGGAACCGCGCCCCGTCACATCCGCACGCGCGTCAGATTCCGGACTGGAGGGGAAAGGTGAGAGGTTGGAAAACGACCCAAGCGGGGCTCGTTACGGCTGCTTCCTTCCGGACCTGACCGGGTTGGCGAGGCGCTTGCCCGCACCAACCTCTCAAACGGGTATCTAAGGCCGGCGGCGCGGATTCGCAACCCGTGCACTCAGAGCCGCAGCCGGAGTTGCAGAAACCCGTCCGCCGTCTCGCCCGTCTCGGCCACGTCCAGGCCTGCCGCGTCGACAAGATGCGCCCGCGCGGCCGGCCCGGTCGGCGCGAGCGCGGTGGCGCCCGGCAGCCGCGCGAACCGCCATACCGGGATCGGGTCCGGCCGGACCGGGCTTTCCCGAAGAAGGTGGTCCGCGAGCGCATCGCGGGCGGTCAGGTCCGCATCCCAGACGACCTCCCAGTCGGCGGCGCCGCCGGGCGGGTCCGACGCGCCGGTGCGATGCGCGCTCGTGACGACGAGGAAGTCGTCGGCCGGCCGCACCGGGCGCCCCGCGTGCCGGACCGCGTCCACGCGGCCGGGCCCCGGCCCGGTGGGCCGGCCGGAGATGTCGTAAAGGGCCGGGCGCGACAGGTCGATCCGATAGCTCAGGCCGTGCAGCACGTCGAAGCGGTGGGTCGGGAAATCGGGCTGGAGAAGCGGCTGGTCCGCGACGCCGGGCCGCAGCGTGCGGTAGAGCGCGGCGGCGCGTTCCAGCCAGTCGAGCAGTGCCGCTCCGCTCAGCCGCACGACCTGGAGCGCGTTGCCGAAGGGGAAAAGCTCCGACAGGTGCCGCGCGTGCAGCGGGCCGGCGGGGATATCGACGAAGTGCCCGGGTCCGCCGGGCCCGCCCGCCTTGGACGGCGCGACGGCCGAAAGCAGGGGAAGGCCCGCCCATCGGGTGCCGGCGAGCCCGCGCTCTGCCGCGGCGCGCTGCGCCTCGGCCAGAAGGCGCAGCGCCGGCGCGTCGGTCAGAAGCGCGAAATGGCTGTGAAGCGGCCGCGAGGTGGCGCCCGCGACCACGGCGAGACGCGCCTGCGCCGCGCCGTGGTCACGGGCCGCCGCGCGCAGGACTGCGGCGTCCTCGCCTTCCCCGCCCGTAGGGGCGACGCGGCGCGCCCGGTGCGCCGCCACCCGCCACCCGCCGGTCGACCGCCGCTCGAGGACAAGGTCGATGACGCCCACGCTCTTGCCCAGGAAATCGGGCATCACGGCGGGGATGCCCGCCAGCGTCGCGCCGGGCGTGTCGTCGGGCGGGAAGGCCGCGTGGCTGTGTCCGGCGATCACCGCGTCCAGACCGGGAACCGCCGCGAGCGCGCGGACCACGTTCTCGGCGCGGGGGGCGGGCCGCCTCTCTCCGAGGCCGCTATGGGCGAGCGCCACCACCACATCGGCCCCGTCCGCGCGCATCCGCGGCACGAGCCGGCGCGCGCTGTCGAGGATGCAAGCGGCGCGCACCGCGCCCGCGAGGGCACGACCGCTCCATCGCACGGTCTGGGGCGGCGCGAAACCGATCACGCCCACCCGCACCCGGGCGCGCCCGCCGCCGCCGTTGCGCAGCTCGCGGTCGATCAGCGTGTAGGGCGGCAGCAGGGGCGTGCCGCCCGCGTCCGCGAAATTGGCCAGCACGACCGGAAAGCCCGCGCCGGCCAGCGCGTTGCGCAGGAACGCGAGGCCGTAATCGAAATCGTGGTTGCCGAGCGTCGCGGCGTCGTAGCCCAGCGCCGTCATCGCCGCGATCGCGGGGTGTGGCGCGCCGCCGCGCTCCGCCCAGTTCTCGGCCACATGGTCGGCGAGCGGCGTGCCTTGCAGCGTGTCGCCGTTATCGAGGAGCAGCGTGCCCGGCACCTCCGCGCGAAGCCGCCGGATAAGCGGGCCGAGCGCGGCAAGCCCGGCTCGCGGCACCGGCGCGTTCCGCGCGTAGTCGTGCCCGAGAAGCGTGCAGTGCAGGTCTGTGGGCGCGAGGATGCGCAGCTGTGCCATGCCCGGCGCGAGGGTCAGGGGGGCGAAAGAGATCGTCATCGTTGGGAGTTCTGGCATCCATCGGCTTTGACTATCTGGGAATGTAATCCAATGATTTATTGCAATCTAGGGTTAAGCCAGCCGCCGGGGTCCGCATTTCCACTGGCCTGCGTGGCGTCGCGCATGTCATGGCTCTTACCCGGCGGCGGGCGAACGAACCGGAAGGAAGGATGATGCGGCACGCGGAGACGGTGACTTTCGGTGGATCGGCGCTCGACCGCGCGGACACGCTTCGGGCCGATCAACGGGCGCTCGCGGACGCGATGTCCGATCCCCGGTCCAGCGTGCTGGCGCTCTGGCGCGGACGGCCGCTCTTCGCCGGCCCGGGGCTCGACCGGCTGGTCCGCCTTCCGGTCGGGCATGCCGCGCTTGACGGCGCGGGCGAGCCCATCCTGATCGGGCGCGAGGATGGCTGCGCGGTCTTCGCCGCCGATATCTCGCACTGGATGCCGGAGACGGCCGAAGAGCCTTCGGAAGATGCCGA
Source organism: Rhodosalinus sp. FB01 (assembly GCF_041365715.1). Classification (NCBI taxonomy): domain Bacteria; kingdom Pseudomonadati; phylum Pseudomonadota; class Alphaproteobacteria; order Rhodobacterales; family Paracoccaceae; genus Rhodosalinus; species Rhodosalinus sp. FB01. Next base: position 187,773 of record NZ_JBGFSH010000005.1, read on the forward strand.
ACAGTGCCACCCCGCCCTTCCCGGGGATCACGCCTTCCGCGAGCTGAGATCGTCCATGACCGCGCTCGGACCGCGCGACGCCGAGCTTGCTGCCACCGCCCGCGCCATTCTCGGCTGGCACCGAAGCCATCGGTTCTGCGCGCGTTGCGGGGCCGAAAGCGCGGCGGCGCGGGGCGGTTGGGTCCGGGTCTGCGCGTCCTGCGGCGGCCAGCATTTCCCGCGCACGGATCCGGTGGTCATCATGCTCGTCGTCTCGGGGCCGCGGGTGCTGCTGGGCCGCTCGCCCCACTGGCCGGGCGGCATGTATTCGCTGCTCGCGGGCTACATGGAGCCCGGCGAATGCATGGAGGCCGCGGTGCGGCGCGAAGTCCTGGAGGAGGCGGGCGTGCACGTCGGCGCGGTGCGCTACCTCGCCAGCCAGCCCTGGCCTTTCCCGGCCTCGCTCATGCTCGGCTGCCTCGCCGAGGCCGAGAGCGAGGCGATCACGCTCGATCCCGCGGAGCTGGAGGATGCGCTCTGGGTCGGCCGGACCGAGCTTCTGGACGTTTTCGCGGGCACGCATCCCCGCATCAGCCCGCCGCGCGCGGGCGCCATCGCCGGGTTCCTGCTGCGCAACTGGCTCGCGGACCGGCTGGATTGAAGGCGTGGGCCGGCCGGCGCCTCAGGCGCCGTGCCGCCGGGGATCGGCCGGGTAGACGCCGAGGATCCGCATCTCGTCGGTGAAGTAGTCGAGCTCCTCGAGCGCCAGTTTCACCCCGGGATCGTCCGGGTGCCCCTCGATATCGGCGTGGAACTGGGTGGCCTTGAACGAGCCGCCCACCATGTAGCTTTCCAGCTTGGTCATGTTGACGCCGTTCGTGGCGAACCCGCCCATGGCCTTGTAGAGCGCCGCGGGGATGTTGCGAACGCGGAAGACGAAGCTTGTCATCATGCCGTCGTCGCCACGCGGCGTGTGGTCGGGCTCTCGCGCCATGATGAGAAAGCGCGTGGTGTTGTTGCCCTGGTCCTCGATGTGCCGGGCGAGCACCTCGAGGCCGTAGATCTCGGCGGCGAGGTCGCCGGCCAGCGCGGCCAGCGCGGGATCGTGGGCGTTCGCGACATGGCGGGCGGAACCGGCGGTGTCCGCGCCGGTCACACGGTGGATGCCGTGGGCGCGCAGGAAGTCGCGGCACTGGCCCAGCAGCATTGTGTGGCTCATCGCGCGCTCGATCCGCGACAGGGGCGTGCCGGGCAGGGCGAGCAGGTTGATGTGCACCCGCACGAAGGCCTCGTTCACGATGTGCAGCCCGGACATCGGCAGAAGCTGATGGATGTCGGCCACGCGCCCGTAGGTGGAATTCTCCACCGGCAGCATGGCGAGTTCGGCCTGGCCGTCCCGCACAGCCTCCACCGCGTCCTCGAAGGTGCGGCAGGGCAGCGCCTCCATCTCCGGATGCGCGTCGTGGCAGGCCTGGTGCGAATACGCACCCGGCTCGCCCTGGAAGGCGATGCGTGCTGTCATGGCCATCGTCCCGCGAAAAAGCCCCGATCCGGGCGTTTGGTCGCGGTAACTACACCTTGCGCGGGTTGGACGGAACCCTATAGATACCCCCCGACTGACACCGGAAAACGGAAATGCGAGCCATGCCTGACACGATGACGTTTACCAAGGTATTCGGGAGCCTCTGCGGCGCGCTCCTGGTCTTCCTGCTGGGCAAGTGGGCCGCCGAGGAACTCTATCATGTCGGCGTTCCCTACGGCGAGCAGCAAGCCTACGTCATCGACACCGGCGAGGAAGAGGAGGAGGAGGTGGCCGACGCGGCCCCCGTCGAAGAGGAGGAGGAAGTTCCCTTCGTTCAGCTTCTCGCCAACGCGAGCGCCGATGCCGGCGAAGGCGTGTTCCGCCAGTGTTCGGCCTGCCACGTCGTCGATCAGGAGCGCAACGGTGTCGGGCCGCATCTCGTGAACGTCATGGGCCGCGAGATCGCGTCCATCGACGGGTTCCGCTATTCCGGGGCGCTGCCCGAGGGCGCATGGACATGGGAAGAGATGAACGCGTGGATCGAGAACCCGCGCGACTACGCGCCGGGCACCTCGATGGGGTATGGCGGGCTTGCCGATGACGAGGACCGCGCCGACCTGATCGCCTATCTGGGCAGCTACACCGAAGGATGGACCCTGCCGGGCGCGGACGCCGCCGTGGAAGAGGCGGCCGCCGAGGCCCCCGCCGAGGACATGGCCACCGAGGAGGCTGCTGCGGAAGACGCGGCGCCTGAGGAGCCCGCCGCGGAAGCGGCGGCCGAAGAAGAGGGCGCGAGCGAGGACACCGCCACGGAAGACGTCGCGATGGAGGACACCGCCACCGAGGAGGCAGCGACCGAGGAGATGACCGCTGCGGATGACGCGTCCGAGGATGCGTCCGCTGGCGGCGAGATGTCGGAGTTGCAGATGGCGCTGGCCGAGGCCGACGTCGGCAACGGCGAGCGCGTGTTCCGCCAGTGTTCGGCATGCCACGTCGCGAACCAACAACAGAACCGCGTCGGCCCGCACCTTGTCGGCATCATCGGCCGCGAGATCGGCGCGGTGGACGGCTTCCGCTACTCCGGCGCCCTTCCCGAAGGCGTCTGGACGGCCGAGGAAATGGACGCCTGGCTCGAGAACCCGCGTGATTACGCGCCGGGCACCTCGATGGGTTATGCCGGGCTTCGCGATCTTCAGGATCGTGCCGACCTTATCGCGTGGCTCGACAGCCTCGACGACTGAGCAGTGTCTCGCGCCCGCAAGGCGTATCGGGGCCGTCGCGCGGGAGCGCGGCGGCCCTTTTCGCGCCAGCGGACGGTCGGCCTGTCGGGATCACGCAATCGCAACTTGAACACGCGCGATCTGGCATTCTAGCGTAACTGCACCATTTCCCGTGAAGTGCGCACCGCTTCGGAACGCTGGAGGATCCGACCATGACCCCGTCGCAGCAGCCCGCGCAGGCCATCGTCCAACTCTTCGGTGCCGCGGCGCTCGCGCTTGCGGTGGCGTTCCCGCCGGCGACGGCCGCCGCCGAGACCGGGACGCCCGCCTTCACGCCGGAGCCGAGCGAGGCCGCGCGCGCCCAGGGCGGCGAGGTCGTCGTCTCGCACGGTTACAACTTCTTCGGCGATCTCACCTATCCGCCCGACTTCGCGCATTTCGACTACGTCAATCCCGACGCGCCCGTGGGCGGCGAGATCTCGCTCTGGGCCCCGGGCACCTTCGACAGCATGAATCCCTATTCCCGGCAGGGCCGGGCCGGACGCTATTCGTGGATGTTCTACGAGTCGCTTCTGGGCGAGATGCCCGCCTCGGGGGCGGGCGCGCCGGCCGACCAGATCGGGGAATCCTACGGCCTTCTCGCCTGGAAGGTCGAATACGATCCGGGCAAGACCTGGGCGATCTTCCACATGCGCCCCGAGGCGCGGTTTTCCGACGGCACGCCGGTGACCGCGCATGACGTGGTCTTCTCGCACAACCTGCTGCTGGAACAGGGGCTTCCGAGCTACGCGCAGGCGGTCAGCCGCCGCGTCCTCTCGGCGGAGGCGCTCGACGATCACACGGTGAAGTTCACCTTCGCCGAAGGCATCTCGCGCCGGTCGCTCATCGACCAGGTGGGCGGCGTTCCGGTCTGGTCGCAGGCGTGGTTCGAGGAGACGGGCGCCCGCCTCGACGAGCCGCGCCTGGAGCCGGCGGTCGGCTCCGGTCCCTATGTCCTCGACAGCGTCGACGTGAACCGCAGCATCGTCTATCGGCGCAATCCCGACTACTGGGGCTGGCACCTGCCGATCAACCAGGGCCGGCACAATTTCGAGCGCATCCGGATCGAGTATTTCGCCGACGAGAACGCCGCCTTCGAGGCGTTCAAGGCGGGGGTCTACACCTTCCGCGCCGAAGGCAATTCCCGCACCTGGGCCACGGGCTACGATTTCCCCGCGGTCGAGCGCGGGCACGTGAAGCTGGAGGAGCTTCCGGATGGCACGCCGCCGGCGCCCACCGGCATCGTCTTCAACCTCGGCCGCGACGTCCTCAAGGACAAGCGTGTGCGCGAGGCGATCTCGCTGGCCTACAATTTCGAATGGACCAACGAGTCGCTGCAGTATGGCCTTTTCAAGCAGCGCGAGTCCTTCGTTCAGGACACGCCGATCGAGGCCGAGGGCCCGCCCGAGGGCGCGGAACTCGAGCTTCTGCAATCCCTCGACGTGGAGGTCCCCGAAGAAGTGCTGACCGAACCGGCCCGCGACGCGCACAGCTCCGGCGCCGACTGGCTGAACGACCGCCGGAACCTGCGCCGCGCGATGCGCCTGCTCGACGAGGCGGGCTGGGCCGTGGGGGACGACGGGTTGCGCCGCAGCGCCGCGGGCGAGGTGCTGAGCCTCGACTTCCCGATCTCGTCGTCGAGTTCCGCGACCCTCGTCTCGGTGGTGCAGACCTTCGCGCAGAACCTCGAACTGATGGGGATCGAGGCCAACGTGGAGCGGGTCGATCCCTCGCAGTTCACCCTGCGCAGCCGGGAACGCGACTACGATCTGGTGTTCGACAACTACGTCGCCTTCCTTCAGGCGGGCACCGGTCTGATGCAGCGATACGGCTCCACAGAGGCGGAATTCAGCCTGTTCAATCCCGCCGGGCTCGCCAGCCCGCTGGTGGATGCGGTGATCGAGGCGGCGCTCGCGACCGACAATCGCGAGGACGAGGCCGTGGCGCTGCGCGCGCTCGACCGCGTTCTGCGGCACGAGTTCTTCATGGTGCCGGTCTGGTACAACGACAGCCACTGGGTGGCCTACTGGGACCAGTACGAGCACCCCGAGACCCTGCCGCCCTACGCGCTGGGCGTGCTCGATTTCTGGTGGTTCAACGCGGAGAAGGCCGCGCGCCTTCGCGCCGACGGCGCGCTGAGGTAGGGGCGGCATGGGCGCCTATATCCTCCGGCGGCTTCTGCTCATCGTTCCGACGCTGCTGGGCATCATGATCATCAACTTCACGCTGGTGCAGTTCGTACCCGGCGGGCCAGTCGAGCAGATCATCGCCCAGATGCAGGGGCAGGGCGACGTGTTCGAGGGCTTCGCGGGCTCGGGAGAGGACGCGGGCAGCACCTCGGCCGAGGAGCTCGACGGCTACGCCGGCGCGCGCGGACTTCCGCCCGAGTTCATCGCCGATCTCGAACGGCAGTTCGGCCTCGACAAGCCGCCGCTGGAGCGGTTCTTCGGGATGCTCTGGGATTACATGCGGCTCGATTTCGGCGAGAGCTACTTCCGCAAGATCGAGGTGACGGAGCTGGTCCTCGAGAAGATGCCCGTGTCGATCAGCCTCGGCCTCTGGTCCACGCTGATCGCCTACCTGATCTCGATCCCGCTGGGCATCCGCAAGGCGGTGAAGGACGGCACCCCCTTCGACACCTGGACCTCGGGCGCGATCATCGTGGCCTATGCCATTCCGGGCTTTCTCTTCGCGATCCTGCTGCTCGTGCTGCTGGCGGGCGGCAGCTATCTGCAGGTCTTCCCGCTGCGGGGCCTGACCTCGGACAACTGGCAGGACCTGAGCCTTCCCGCCAAGATCGCAGACTATTTCTGGCACATCACGCTGCCGGTCGCGGCCTCCACGATCTCGGCCTTCGCGACGCTCACGCTGCTGACGAAGAACTCCTTCCTGGACGAGATCAAGAAGCAGTATGTCATCACCGCCCGGGCCAAGGGCGTCAGCGAGGGGCGCGTGCTCTACGGGCACGTGTTCCGCAACGCGATGCTGATCGTGATCGCGGGTTTCCCGGCCGTCTTCATCGGGATCTTCTTCACCGGCTCGCTCATCATCGAGACGATCTTCTCGCTCGACGGGCTGGGGCGGCTGGGCTTCGAGGCGGCGGTGGCGCGTGACTATCCGGTGATCTTCGGCACGCTGTTCATCTTCGGGCTGATCGGTCTCGTGGTGGGCATCCTGTCGGACCTGATGTACGTCATCGTCGATCCGCGCATCGACTTCGAGAAACGCGAGGGCTGAGCGGTGCAGCAACGCGCGCCCAACGAAACCCCGGTGCCCACCGAGGAGACCGTCCCCCACAAGGAACGTATGCCGGGCCACATGGCCCCCGCGCCGGTCGTTCCGCCGCAGAAGCGCCGCTGGCTTTCGCCGCTCAACGAGCGGCGCTGGCGGAACTTCCGGCGCAACAAGCGTGCCTACTGGTCGCTCATCATCTTCTCGATCCTGTTCGGGCTCTCGCTCTTCGCGGAGTTCATCGCCAACGACAAGCCGATCCTCGTGAGCTACCGGGGCGAGCTTCACACGCCCGTCTTCACCTTCTACCCGGAGACGGCATTCGGCGGCGATTTCCGGACGGAGGCGATCTACCGTGATCCCGAGGTGTCCTGCCTGATCGTCACGGGCGGGCTCGACGCCTGTTTCGACGATCCCGAGGGCCTGATCGAGGACGCGGAGGACGGGATCGTGGGCGGGCAGGAGATCGAGAAGGGCTGGCTGCTCTGGCCGCCCATTCCCTACGCCTACGACACCGTGGTGGACCGGCCGGGCGCGGCGCCGCTGCCGCCCAACGAGCAGAACCTTCTGGGCACCGACGACACGAAGCGCGACGTGCTGGCGCGCATCATCTACGGCTTCCGGCTCTCGATCCTCTTCACGATCATCGTCACCACGCTCGCGAGCGTGGTGGGCATCGTCGCCGGCGCCGTCCAGGGCTTTTTCGGGGGCTGGCTGGACCTCATCTTCCAGCGCATCATCGAGATCTGGCAGGCGACGCCGGCGCTTTACATCATCATCATCCTCTTCGCGATCCTCGGGCGAAGTTTCTGGCTGCTCGTGCTGCTCACGGTGCTTTTCGGATGGACGGCGCTGGTGGGCGTGGTGCGCGCGGAGTTCCTGCGCGCGCGCAACCTCGAATATGTCCGCGCGGCGCGGGCGCTCGGCGTGTCGAACTGGACGATCATGTTCCGCCACATGCTGCCCAACGCCATGGTGGCGACGCTCACCATGCTGCCCTTCATCGTCACCGGCACCATCGCCACGCTCGCCGGCCTTGATTTCCTGGGCTTCGGCCTGCCGTCCTCGGCGCCGTCGCTGGGCGAGCTGACGCTTCAGGCCAAGCGCAACCTTCAGGCGCCCTGGCTGGCCTTCACGGCGTTCTTCACCTTCGCGATCATGCTCTCGTTGCTGGTGTTCATCTTCGAGGGCGTGCGCGACGCCTTCGACCCGCGAAAGACCTTCCAGTGAGCCGGGTCCTCGAAGTCGAGAAGCTGAGCGTGGCGTTCCGTCAGGACGGGCGGCGCATCGAGGCGGTGCGCGGCGTCTCCTTCGCCGTCGACAAGGGTGAGACGTTGGCGCTGGTGGGCGAATCCGGCTCGGGCAAATCGGTCTCGGCCCTTTCGACGGTGTCGCTGCTCGGCCCGTCGGCCGAGGTTTCGGGCAGCGTGCGCTACAAGGGCGAGGAGATGATCGGCGCCCCCGAGGCGGCGTTGCGCCGTGTGCGCGGCAACGACCTGAGCTTCATCTTCCAGGAGCCGATGACATCGCTCAACCCGCTTCACACGCTGGAACGGCAGATCCGCGAAAGCCTCGCGCTGCACCAGGGGCTCGTGGGGGACGCGGCGCGCGCGCGCATCGCGGAGCTCCTGGACCGGGTCGGCATCCGCGCTCCCGAAAACCGGCTGAAGGACTATCCGCCCCAGCTCTCGGGGGGGCAGCGCCAGCGCGTGATGATCGCCATGGCGCTCGCCAACAAGCCCGACATCCTGATCGCCGACGAGCCAACGACCGCGCTCGACGTCACGATCCAGGCCCAGATCCTGGAGCTTCTGGCCGAGCTGAAGGCCGACGAGGGGATGGGGCTTCTGTTCATCACCCACGATCTCGGCATCGTGCGGCGCATCGCGGACCGCGTCTGCGTCATGAAGGACGGCGAGATCGTCGAGAGCGGGCCGACCGCCGCGATCTTCTCCCGCCCCGAACATCCCTACACCCGGAAACTCCTGGCCGCAGAGCCGGAGGGGATGCCCGACCCCGTGCCCGAAGACGCCGAGGAGGTGGTGCGCACCGACCGGCTGAAGGTCTGGTTTCCCGTCCAGCGCGGGCTCTTGCGGCGCACGGTGGGCCATGTGAAAGCGGTGAACGACGCCACCATCACGGTGCGGCGGGGCGAGACGCTGGGTGTCGTGGGCGAATCGGGGTCCGGAAAGACCACGCTCGCGATGGCGATGATGCGCCTCATCGGCTCCGAGGGAGAGATCACCTTCGCCGGCGAGGACGTGAACGCGTGGTCCGTGCGCAAGCTTCGGCGCCTGCGCCGGGACATGCAGATCGTCTTCCAGGATCCCTTCGGCTCCCTTTCGCCGCGCATGAGCTGCGAGCAGATCATCGCGGAAGGGTTGGGCGTGCATGGAACCCGCGACAAGCGCCCGCAGCGCGAACTCGTGGCCGAGGTCATGTCCGAGGTGGGGCTCGACCCCGCGACGATGGACCGGTATCCGCACGAGTTCTCGGGCGGCCAGCGCCAGCGCATCGCCATCGCGCGGGCGATGATCCTGCGCCCGAAGCTTCTGGTCCTCGACGAGCCGACCTCGGCGCTCGACATGACCGTGCAGGTGCAGATCGTGAACCTGCTGCGCCAGTTGCAGGAGCGGTACGGCCTCGCCTACCTCTTCATCTCGCATGACCTGCGAGTGGTGCGGGCGATGTCGCACCGCGTCGTGGTGATGAAGGACGGCGATATCGTCGAATACGGCCCCTCGGAAGAGATCTTCGAGACGCCGCGCCACGCCTACACGCGCGCGCTGCTCGAGGCGGCGCTCAACCCCACGGGCGGCAGCGTCGCGGGCCGCGCCCCCGCGCCGGCCGAGGCGCTGCGCTAGAGACCCGGAAACGTCACCGCCAGCGCCGCGTGATCGCTCGCATGCGGGCGATGCCAGCCCGTCCCCTCGAGCCGCGGTCCCGCGTGCCGCGTGGCCTCGTGCCCGAGCCCCGCGCGCAGGATCTCGGGGCATGCCTGCGGGAAGCGGCCGGCAAGGGCGGGCGAGGCGAGCAGCGCATCGGGCCGGCCGTACCCGCCGGTCTCGGCGTCGTGCCAGGACCAGCGCCGGCCCGCAGGCAGCCGCTGGAGAAGGTCCACCGAGAAGGGTGGCAGCAGCGGCGCGATGGCCGGCGCGCCGGTCCCGTCAGCCGATTCGTTCAGATCGCCCAGAACCAGCCAGAGCGCCGCGACCGGATCCGGAAAGCACGCCTCGATCAGTCGGCGCACCGCCTCGGCCTCGAGGCGGCGGATCGCCCAGGCGCGCCGCGCGCTGGGGTAGGGCGCCTTGAAGTGACAGACGAAGAGCGTGAGCGGGCCGGCGCGCGCGCGCAGGCAATCGCGGCGGAAGATCGGGTGGTCGGGATCGACGCCGCGCGGCGCCTCGAGGCCGAGGTCGGCGGGGCGCAGGCTGGCGTGGCCCGCCACGTCCTCGAGGGGCCGCCGGCTCATCAGCGCCACGTCCTGGCCGCGCCCGTCATTGCCCGGCAGGCACACCCGCCAAGGATACCGGCCGTCTCCGGCGCGCGCGAGGAACCGGTCATGGAAATGATCGAGCGAGGCACGGTCGAAGACTTCCTGCAGGGCGACGACATCCGCGTCGGCCCGCGCGATCAGCTTCGCCCCTAGGCTCCGGTCGGCCGGGTCGAGCCGCGCGGCCGTCGCCGTCGCGTCCTCGGGGCGGTCGCCGTCGCGTGCGCCATCGAGGCGCCCGTCGCGCAGGCGCAGGTTCTGCATGTTGAAGCTGGCGACACGCATGAACCCATAGCGCCCGACGGCCGCGCCCCTGTCCAGAGCCCGCCCGCGTCAGATGGCAGAGGAGTGGCCGGCCTTGTCGAGTTCGTAGGCGTCGAAGGCGCGCGCCACCATGCGGGTCAGCGGTCGCGCCTCGGGCGGGATCGAAAGCCCGTCGGGCGTGACCCTGAGCAGCCCCCCGAAGGCCGCCTGCGCCTCTGCGAACATGGCCGAAAGCCGCCGACGCGACACGCCGAAGCTGTCGGCGATCTCTGCCGCGTCGATGCGGAAGTCGCACATCAGCGCCTCGATCATCCGGCTGCGCAGCGTGTCCTCGTCGCTGAAGACGTGACCGCGCGAGGTCGAGAAGCGCCCCTCGCGGATGGCGGTGGTGTGCGCAGAGGTGGCCGGCGCGTTCTGCGCATAGCCCTGCGGAAAGCGCGAGATGGACGAGGCGCCGACGCCGATTAGCACCTCGGCGGTGTCGTCGGTGTAGCCCTGGAAGTTCCGGCGAAGCCGCCCCTGCCGCGCCGCGACGGCGAGGCCGTCCTCGGGCCGGGCGAAATGGTCGATGCCGATCTCGTCGTAACCGTCCCAGGCGAAAAGCTCCCGCGCCGTGTCGAAGAGATCGAGGCGTTCCTGTGGCGTCGGCAGCGCGTCGGAGGGAATCATCTGCTGGCGCTTGGCCATCCAGGGCACATGGGCGTAGCCGTAAAGCGCCACCCGGTCCGGAGAGAGCGACAGGAGCTTCTGCACGCTTTCGGTGATCCGCGCGCGGCTCTGGTGGGGCAGGCCGTAGAGAATGTCGGCGTTCAGGCTCGCGACGCCACGGGCGCGAATCGCGTCCACCGCGTTGCGGGTCGCGTCGAAGCTCTGGATGCGGCCGATCGTGCTCTGGATATGCGGGTCGAAATCCTGCACCCCGATGGAGGCGCGGTTCATGCCCGCCGCGGCGAGCGCGTCGAGCCGGGGGCCGTCGATCTCGTTCGGGTCGATCTCGACGGAAAACTCGTAGTCCTCGGCGAAGGGCGCGACCTTGGCGATGGCGGCGGCCAGTTCCTCCATCATCGGCGCGGACAGCAGCGTGGGCGTGCCGCCGCCCCAGTGAAGCCGCGCGAGGCGGACCCCGCCCGGCAGGGTGTCGCGAAGCAGCGCCAGTTCGGTCTTCAGCGTTTCGAGATAGGCCGCGACGGGCTTTTCGCTCTGGGTGCCCTGCGTCCGGCACGCGCAGAACCAGCAAAGTCTGCGACAGAACGGCACATGCACGTAGAGCGAAATGGCGCTGCCTTCGGGAATCGCACCGATCCAGTCCGCGAAGCGTTGCGGATCGACGCCGCCACCGAAATGGGGCGCTGTGGGGTAGCTGGTGTAGCGGGGCACCTTCGCGTCGAAGAGTCCCAGCTTTGCAAGTTGTGTTCGGCTGTCCATGTCACTAGAATTAGACACTGAGGGATGTGGGAACCTTGACTCAGATCAACCAGCGAGAGCGACCGATCACATGCTCAACGACACCATGAAACCGATCTCGCAGGCATGCTCGGATTGCCCCATCCGCCACCGCGCTGTCTGCGCGCGCTGCGACACCGACGAGCTCGATCGCCTCGAAGAGATGAAATACTACCGCAGCTTCGAGGCGGGGCAGACGGTGATCTGGTCGGGCGACCGCATGGATTTCGTCGGCTCGGTCGTCTCCGGCATCGCCACGCTCACGCAAACCATGGAAGACGGCCGCACCCAGATGGTCGGCCTCTTGCTGCCCAGCGATTTCGTCGGACGCCCCGGCCGCGAGGGCGCGGCCTACGACGTCGTGGCCACCACCGACATGGTGATGTGCTGTTTCCGCAAGAAGCCCTTCGAACAGATGATGGAGCGCACGCCCCACATCGCGCAGCGGCTTCTGGAGATGACGCTGGACGAACTCGACGCCGCGCGGGAATGGATGCTGGTCCTGGGCCGCAAGACGGCGCGCGAAAAGATCGCGTCGCTCCTGTCGATCATCGCGCGGCGCGACGCGACCTTGCAACTTCGGGGCACGCAAGGGCCCCTCGTCTTCGATCTTCCGCTGACGCGCGAGGCGATGGCCGACTATCTCGGCCTGACGCTCGAGACCGTGAGCCGGCAGATGTCGGCGCTCAGGCGCGACGGCGTCATCGAGCTTCAGGGCAAGCGCCACGTCACGGTGCCCGATTTCGGGCGCCTGATGGAAGAGGCGGGCGACGACAGCGACGGCGGCATGCTGGTCTGACCGGGTCGGGCCCCGCCGGCCGCAAAACGCGGCCGGCGCCCCGCACGGTTCAGTGCGCCATGAAGAGCGGCAGCGGAGAATTCTCCAGCATGTTGCGCGTCGCGCCGCCCAGAATGGCCTCGCGGAAGCGCGAGTGCCCGTAGGCGCCCATCACGATCATGTCCGCGTCGATGTCGAGCGCGTGGCGCATCAGCACGTCCGAGATTTGCGGCATCGTCTTCGACAGCACGTCGATCTCGACCTTCACGCCGTGACGGGCGAGGAACTGCGACAAAAGGCCGCCCGGATCGGACCGGTTCGGCCCGTGCGCCGGCGGATCGACGACGACGATATGCACGGTGTCGGCCGCGGACAGGAACGGCAGCGCGGCACGCGCCGCCGAAAGCGCCTCGTCGCCCTCGTCCCAGCCCAGCAGGATTCGCTCGGGCCGCGTCTTGGCCAGCCCCTCTTCCGGCACGACGAGGACAGGCACATGGCCGTCGAACAGGGCGCCTTCGATCACCGGCTCCAGCTCCGCGCCACGGTTCTCGCCATAGGGTTTGGGCAGGATCACCAGGTCGGAAAAGCGCGCGTGCATCGCCACCTGGCGGCCGATGTCCGCAAGCTGGGCGACACCCGTCTCCACGTTCCAGCGCACGTCGCTCTTGCCGAGCGTGTCGCGCACGTGCTGCCCCGCCGCCTCTGCGTCGCGCTGGGCGCGGGCGATCGTCTCCTGCAGGATCATCGCGTTGGCGCCCGCGTAGTAGTAGCCGGTCTGCGTTCTGTCGACGCCCATGCACATCGCCTCGAGATGCGCGTCCCAAGCCTGCGCCAGCGCCACGCTCGCCTCGAGCGGCGGTTTTGAAACGCCGGTGTCGGTGACGACGGTCATCAGTGTCTTGTAGCTCATCTCGTCCTCCAGATAGACTTCGTTCGTGGACCGTAGGGTGCCAGACGGCGTGCGACCTTGATGCGCGTCAACCTTGCCGGCCCAACGCATTGATGCAGATCAAGGCGCGCGGGGCCGCGCCTGTACATGAAAGCTGACACAGACACCCGCCCCCGCGGAGCATGACCCGTGCGGGCAGAACGACCGAAGGGACGACACCTTATGGCGAATTATCTGAAGCTGATCGTGCTCGGCCTGATCACGCTCTTCGCGATGATCGCGGCCAATTTCGCGCGCGACGCGGCCTATCTGGTCCATGCCATCCTGATCATGCTGGTCTCGGGCGGCCTTTTCCTGTGGGTCTTGCGGAACACGGAGGAGGACACCGTAAAGCCCGACCTGTCGGGGCAATACATGGACGGCGTCGTCCGCGCGGGCGTGATCGCCACGGCGTTCTGGGGGATCGTGGGCTTCCTGGTGGGCACCTTCATCGCCTTCCAGCTCGCCTATCCGGGTCTCAATTTCGACTGGGCGGAAGGCTACGCCAACTTCGGCCGCCTGCGCCCGCTGCACACCTCGGCGGTGATCTTCGCCTTCGGCGGCAACGCGTTGATCGCGACCTCGTTCTACGTGGTCCAACGCACGAGCGCGGCACGGCTCTGGGGCGGTGATCTGGCCTGGTTCGTCTTCTGGGGATACCAGCTCTTCATCGTGCTGGCCGCGACCGGCTACCTTCTCGGCGCCACGCAGTCGCGCGAATACGCCGAGCCCGAGTGGTACACCGACTGGTGGCTGACGATCGTCTGGGTGGTCTATCTCGCCGTGTTCCTCGGCACGATCGTGAAGCGGAAAGAGCCGCACATCTACGTCGCCAACTGGTTCTACCTCAGCTTCATCGTCACCGTCGCGATGCTGCACGTCTTCAACAACCTGTCGGTGCCGGTCTCGATCTTCGGCTCGAAGTCCGTCTCCGCCTTCTCGGGAGTGCAGGACGCGATGACGCAGTGGTGGTACGGCCACAACGCGGTGGGCTTCTTCCTCACCGCCGGCTTCCTCGGCATGATGTACTACTTCATCCCGAAGCAGGCGGAGCGGCCCGTCTTCTCCTACAAGCTCAGCATCATCCACTTCTGGGCGCTGATCTTCATCTACATCTGGGCCGGTCCGCACCACCTGCACTACACCGCGCTGCCCGACTGGGCCTCGACGCTGGGGATGGTATTCTCGATCGTGCTCTGGATGCCCAGCTGGGGCGGCATGATCAACGGCCTGATGACCCTTTCGGGGGCTTGGGACAAGCTGCGCATGGACCCGGTGATCCGGATGATGGTGATCTCGGTCGGCTTCTACGGCATGTCCACCTTCGAGGGGCCGATGATGTCCATCAAGGCCGTGAACTCTCTGTCGCACTACACCGACTGGACGATCGGCCACGTGCACTCGGGCGCGCTCGGCTGGAACGGCATGATCACCTTCGGCGCGCTCTACTTCCTCGTGCCGCGGCTCTGGAACCGCGAGCGGCTCTACTCGCTGAGCCTCGTGTCCTGGCACTTCTGGCTCGCGACCATCGGCATCGTGCTCTACGCCGCGTCGATGTGGGTCACCGGCATCATGGAGGGCCTGATGTGGCGCGAGGTGGACGCGAACGGCTTCCTCGTGAACAGCTTCGCCGACACCGTGGCCGCCAAGTTCCCGATGTACGTGGTCCGGGCTCTGGGCGGGGTGCTCTACCTCACCGGCGCGATCATCATGTGCTACAATCTCTGGATGACCGTCCGGCGGTCCCCGGCCAAAGAGGCCGCGGGCACCCCGGCGGCCGTCCCGGCCGAATAAGGAGGGCCGAGGCATGGCAATTCTCGACAAGCACAAGATCCTCGAGACCAACGCGACTCTGCTGCTGATCTTCTCGTTCCTGGTCGTGACGGTCGGGGGGCTCGTGCAGATCGTGCCGCTCTTCTACCTCGACAACACGATCGAGGAGGTGGAGGGGATGCGGCCGTACTCGCCGCTCGAGCTTACCGGCCGCGACATCTATGTCCGCGAGGGCTGCTACGTCTGCCACAGCCAGATGATCCGGCCCATGCGCGACGAGGTGGAGCGTTACGGCCACTACAGCCTCGCTGCCGAGTCGATGTACGACCGCCCCTTCCCGTGGGGCTCCAAGCGGACGGGGCCCGACCTCGCCCGCGTGGGCGGGCGCTACTCGGACGACTGGCACGTGGTCCACCTGCGCGACCCGCAGTCGGTGGTGCCGGAATCGGTGATGCCCAAATACGATCACCTGGAGCGCACGCTGATCGACGCCCAGTATATCGAGGACCTGCTGGGCACCCACCGGTTCCTGGGCGTTCCCTACACCGACGAGATGATCGAGAACGCGCGCGCCGACTTCAACGCGCAGGCGGATCCGGATGCCGATCACGAGGGGCTGCTGGCGCGCTATCCGAAGGCGCAGACGCGCAATTTCGACGGCCAGCCCGGCATCTCCGAGGCCGACGCGCTGATCGCCTACATGCAGATGCTGGGCACGCTGGTGGACTTCTCCACCTTCACGCCCGACGAAAGCCGCTAGGAGGACGCGATGGAGACCTACTCCGCATTGCGGGGCTTCGCGGACAGCTGGGGTCTCTTGGCGATGTTCGTGTTCTTCATCGCCGTTGTGATCTGGGTGTTCCTGCCCGGCCGCAAGAAGGCGCTGGAGGACAGCAAGACGATTCCCTTCCGCTACGAGGACGCGCCAGCGCCGGACGCCGGCCGCGATGACGACGAACCCGCCGAGAACGAGGAGGCGCGGAAATGAGCAAGTCGCCCAGACAGAAGAAGCACGAGCCGGAAACCACAGGGCACGAATGGGACGGGATCGAGGAATACAACAACCCGCTGCCCCGCTGGTGGCTCTGGATCTTCTATGCGACGATCGTGTGGGCAATCGGCTACACGATCGCCTACCCGGCCTGGCCCGGGATCAACAAGGCGACGCCGGGCCTCCTGGGCTATTCGAGCCGGGCGGAAGTGGCAAAGGAGCTTGCCGAGGCCGAGGCGGCGAACGCGGGCATAAACGAACGGCTTGTCAGCGCGCCGCTCACCGAGATCGGCGACGACCCCGAGTTGCGCCAATACGCGGTGCAGGCCGGCGCGTCGGTGTTCCAGACCTGGTGCGCGCAGTGCCACGGCTCGGGCGCGGCGGGCGTGCAGGCGGCGGGCTATCCCAACCTGCTCGATGATGCGTGGCTCTGGGGCGGCACGATCGAGGACATCCACACCACGATCGCGCACGGCATCCGCAACGAGGACGACCCGAACGCCCGCTGGTCGCAGATGCCGGTCTTCGGAGAGATCCTGTCGGAGGACGAGATCCACCAGGTCACCAACTACGTCATGCAGATGTCCGGCCAGACGCCGCAGGACGCCGCGGCCACCGAAGCCGGCGCCGAGGTCTACGACATCAACTGCTCGGCCTGCCACGGCGCCGAAGGCAATGGCGACAAGTGGCAGGGCGCGCCGGCGCTCAACGACGCGATCTGGCTCTATGGCGGGGATTACGAGACGATCCACGAGACCGTGACCTACTCGCGCTTCGGCGTCATGCCGCCGTGGCAATCGCGCCTCGACGAGCACGAGATCCGCGCCGTGTCGCTTTACGTCCACCAGCTGGGCGGCGGCGAGGATAGCCCCGAGTGACGGGGTGGAGAACACCCGGGGGCATCCCTGCCCCCCGGGCCCAGCGCCGGCATCCCGTCCTGTTCGCGCGTTTCCCGGGATGCCGGCGCGATTTTCCGGCAAAAGATACGTCAGCTCCTCATCGGCGCGCCTGCTGAACCTGCGGAGTGCACGTGTTACGTCCCCGACATAAAACAGGGGCGCATCACAACGCTAAGGCGGTTTTTCACGTCGCTGAGGGTTCTTTGGATGCGCCCGGACCAGGAACCAGAGCGCCGCGACACTTTCCAGCCACGTGCTGCGTCGCGACATTCCTCGAAAAGAGCCTTTTTGATTTTCACTAATGGGAGTGAGCTGGAGGCAGCTTTCGAGGAAACTCGCGAACCGACGCGAGCCGCGTGGAGATTATCTGGAAGATTTATCGCCAAATCTCTGGCGCAATAGTGGGCCAGGGCGTTCGTTGAAATTGAAATCGGGTCCGAGCACTTCCGTGAGATGCCGGTTGGGTTCTTCAAAGTACTGGGCGAGCATTTCTATGGTTTTCTCTGGGACATCACTCCACCTTCCGACATTCCGTCGTGTATCGGGCGGCGGCTCCATTGCTGGCAGATCCAGAAAATCGAAGATCCGCCCCAGAGCCTCGCCGGGTGAGGACGAGAGCATATCGCTTCGCAGAAACAGGAAGCTCTCCTCCGGAAAAAAGTCCCGCCAACGAGAGATCTGCTCATGATAGACGCCACGCTTGATAGACGCCACGCTTGCGATAGGAAAACCGTCTGTACGGTATGCTGTAATAGCCGGGATCATCATACATCCTCTGGACTTCCCCGGATAACCGTTCTTCCTCTGCGGCGAGGGCGTCGTCAAGCTTCAGATGTTCATGGCCTCTTTTGAGGCAATGAAAGTAGTGCGAGAGAGTGCGTTCGACGGGGTCGCGCAGGAGTACGACGAACTTAGCGTTCGGAATCGTGTTCCTGGCGCGTTCGGGAACAAGGGGATGAAAGAGATAGATGGGCGTGCAGTCGCCGGCCCTTGTTCGTATCCCTTGTCTGTCAGTCTTGCCGTCGAAGGGAAAGTGGGCCCTGTACCAATCGAGACCCTTGTGAAAATGGCGGTCTAGGAAATGGGTTTCCTGTGCGCCTACTGACATGCCAATATTCGGGTGAGACGCGAGCATGTGATACAATGAGGTCGTGCCACATTTTTGGCCGCCGATGATTGCAAAGTCCGGTAGTTTGACTGGCCGAAACCTGTTGACTATTCGTTGAATTCGATGTCGCAACTCTACAGTCCTTTTCGACCCTTGTCCGAAATTGTCCCAACTTCGAACGTGCCCTCTGGACCCACTTTTGGCAATGGCGGCCTGACGGAAGGTCGTGGTTGCGCGACCTCGGCGCGCCGCTCGTCACCGGCCGGCCTGCGCGGCACGGACCGCATGCATGCCCAAGGCGGCGCTTGCGCCGCGTGTCGCGCGACCTGGTGCCCGACGCGACTGCGGCACGAGGCCGCAGCGCAACGCGAATAGGTGGATCACAGATACAGGATTTGATGCAGGTCAAAGCTCGCGCGGCCCCGCCCTGAGACAAGACCGTGACGCATTCCCAGACCGCTGGAGACATTCCGTGAGTTCCACCGACCAAGAGCCCCCCGTCCTTTACGCCGCGCGCGAGCCGATCTTCCCGCGCCGCGTCTCGGGCCGGTTCCGCAACCTCAAATGGATCATCATGGCGGTGACGCTGGGCATCTACTACATCACGCCCTGGATCCGCTGGGACCGTGGCCCGAACCTGCCCGACCAGGCGGTTCTGATCGATCTCGCGAACCGCCGGTTCTTCTTCTTCTGGATCGAGATCTGGCCGCACGAGTTCTATTTCGTCGCCGGGCTCCTGATCATGGCGGGGCTGGGGCTCTTCCTCTTCACCTCCGCGCTCGGGCGCGTCTGGTGCGGCTACACCTGCCCCCAGACGGTCTGGACCGATCTCTTCCTGACCGTGGAGCGCTGGATCGAGGGCGACCGCAACGCCCGGCTGCGCCTGCACAGGCAGAAGAAGCTGGATTTCCGCAAGGCCCGTCTGCGGCTGACGAAATGGGTGACGTGGCTTCTCATCGCGGTGGCCACGGGCGGGGCGTGGGTCTTCTATTTCGCAGATGCGCCGACCCTTCTGAGCAACCTCTTCACGCTCGACGCGCATCCCGCGGCCTACATCACCATCGCGATCCTGACCGGCACGACGTTCCTCTTCGGGGGCTTCGCGCGCGAGCAGATCTGCATCTATGCCTGCCCCTGGCCCCGCATCCAGGCCGCGATGATGGACGAGGAAACGCTGACCGTCGCCTATCGCGCCTGGAGGGGCGAGCCGCGCGGCAAGCACAACGTGCGCCGCGTTTCGGTCAAGGAGGCACAGGCCGCCGAAGAGCAGGCCCAGGCGTCCGGCGAAGGCGCGGTGAAATACGCGCCCACGCCCACGCCCGAAGCGCCCACCGGCACCCGGAGCGAGGACCAGGAGCAGGAGGCCGGCGACTGCATCGACTGCATGGCCTGCGTCAACGTCTGTCCGATGGGCATCGACATCCGCGAGGGCCAGCAGCTCGAATGCATCACCTGTGCGCTGTGCATCGACGCCTGCGACGACGTCATGGAGAAGATCGGCAAACCGCGCGGCCTGATCGACTACATCGCGCTCTCGGACGAGCGGCGAGAGCGCGAGGGGATGGCGCCGCGCCCGGTGTGGAAGCACGTTCTTCGCCCCCGCGTGGTCCTCTACACGACGCTCTGGGCGATGGTGGGCCTCGGCCTCGTCTTCGCGCTCTTCGTTCGCCCCGACATCGAGATGACCGTGGCGCCGGTGCGCAACCCGACCTACGTCACGCTGTCGGACGGATCGGTCCGCAACACCTACGACGTGCGGCTTCTGAACAAGCATGGAGAGGATCGCCCCTTCCGCGTCTCGCTCACGGGCCACCCGCAGCTGCGCATCCAGCTGGAGGGCACGCCCTACGAGACCGTCGAGGTGCCCGCCGACACCACCTTCCTGCAGCGCGTCTACGTCGTCGCGCCGCCGGGATCGGAGCCGGCCACCGCGGAGCGCACCGACTTCCGATTCTGGGTCGAGGATCTCACCAACGCGGAGCGTGCGCATAACGACACGATCTTCTTCGGGAGGGCCTCGGATTGAAACCTGAACGCGAATTCACCGGGCGGCATGCGCTGGCCATCTTCGTCGGCGCCTTCACCATCATCATCGGCGTCAACCTGGCGCTGGCCTGGAACGCGGTCTCGACTTTCCCGGGCCTCGAGGTGAAGAACTCCTACGTCGCGTCGCCGAACTTCGACGCCCGCCGCGAGGCGCAGGAGGCGCTCGGCGGGGACGTCTCGGCCGCCTTCGAGGACGAGACGCTGGTGCTGTCGGGGCGCGATGCGGAGGGCCGGCCGGTGCAACTCGGCCAGCTGGAGACGACCGTGGGCCGGGCCACGCATGTGCGGGACGACTTCACGCCGGAGTTCAGCTTCGACGGGCGCGACTACGTGGCGCGGACCTCGCTCGCGAGCGGCGTCTGGAACCTGCGCATGCGGGCGCAGGCGCTCGACGGCACGCCGTTCGAGCAGCGCATCGAGATCTACGTGCGGGGCTGACCAGGTGAACACCGCGGCCCGCCCCTCGGCCTGTCCCGCATGCAGCGCCGCGCCCGCGGCGGAAGACCTCGCCGCGCGCGCACCCCAGAAGAACGCGCGGATCGCGCTGTCGCTGCCGACGATCCACTGCGCGGGCTGCATCACGACCGTCGAGAAGGGACTTTCGGCACATCCGGGGGTGCATTCCGCCCGGGTGAACCTGACGCTGAAACGCGCCTCCGTGGAGGCCGATCCGGACGTCACCGCCGAGGACCTCACCGGGGTGCTCGACCGGCTCGGCTACGAGGCGCACGAGCTCGATGCCGGCACCCTTTCGGCGACGGAAACCGACCGCGCGGGCCGCGACCTGATGATGCGCCTCGCGGTGGCGGGCTTCGCCTCCATGAACGTGATGCTGCTGTCCATCGCCGTCTGGTCCGGCGCGGAAGGCGTGACGCGCGACCTCTTCCACTGGGTCTCGGCGGCGATCGCGCTTCCGGCCATCGCCTTCTCGGCCCAGCCCTTCTTCCGCAACGCCTGGGCGGCGTTGTCGGCGGGACGGCTCAACATGGACGTGCCGATCTCGCTCGCCATCCTCCTCGCGGTGGTGACGTCCCTGTGGGAGACCTCGCTTTCGGGCGAACATGCCTATTTCGACGCGGCCATCGCGCTCACCTTCTTCCTGCTGGCCGGCCGGTTCCTCGACCACCGCACGCGGGCCGTGGCACGCTCGGCTGCCGAGGAGCTTGCCGCGCTCGAGGTGCCGCGCGCGCTGCGCGTCCGCGGTGACGGCGGGACCGAGCAGGTCGCCATCGCCGAGCTTGCCGCGGGCGACCTGGTGCTGGTGCGGCCCGGCGGGCGCATGCCGGTGGACGGCGAGATCGTGGAGGGCGCCTCGGAACTCGACCGCTCGCTCCTCACCGGAGAGACGCTGCCCGTCCGCGCCCAGCCCGGCATGGCGGTCAGCGCGGGCGAGCTGAACCTGACCGGCCCGCTTACCGTGCGCGCCACCGCCGTGGGCGAGGAAAGCTCGCTTCACCGCATGGCCGAACTCGTCGCCGTCGCCGAATCGGGCCGGTCGCGCTACACCTCGCTCGCCGACAAGGCGGCCAAGCTTTACGCGCCCGGCGTTCACATCCTTGCCGCGCTTTCCTTCGCGGGCTGGTTGCTGTGGTCGGGCGATCTGCGCATCTCGCTCAACATCGCGGCGGCAGTGCTGATCATCACATGCCCCTGCGCGCTGGGCCTCGCCGTGCCGGCGGTGACCACCGCGGCCTCCGGGCGCCTGTTCCGCAAGGGGCTTCTGATCAAGAACGCCACCGCGCTCGAGCGTCTGGCGCAGGTGGACACCGTTGTTCTCGACAAGACGGGGACGCTGACCGCGGGCACGCCGGTGCTCACGAATCTCGACGCGCATGAAGGCCAGGACCTCGAAATAGCGCTTGCCCTCGCCGAAGGCTCCGCGCATCCGCTCTCGCGCGCGCTGGCGGAAGTGGCGCGGGCGGCGGGGGTGAAGCCCGCCCCGGGTATCGACGCGCTGGCCGAGGTGCCCGGCCACGGCACCGAGGCGCGCTGGCAGGGCCGTCGGGTCCGGCTGGGCCGGGCCGACTGGGTCGGGGCCGAGACCGGCGAGACGACCGCAGCCTGGCTGTCGATCGAGGGGCGCGATCCGGTGGCGTTCACCTTCACCGACCGGCTGCGCGAGGGGGCGGAGGCCGCCGTCGACGCGCTGCGCGCGGACGGGATGCGGATCCTGCTCTTCTCGGGCGATGCCGCCGCGCCGGTGCGCGACCTGGCCGACCGGCTGGGGATCGCGGAGTGGACCGCGGGAATGCGGCCCGAGGACAAGGCCGCGCGGGTCGAGGCGCTTTCGGCCGAGGGTGCCAGGGTGCTCATGATCGGCGACGGGCTCAACGACACGGCCGCGCTTGCCGCGGCGCATGCCTCGATCTCGCCGGCCTCGGCGCGCGACGCCGCGCGCGTCGCCTCCGACATCGTGCTTCTTAGCGGCAACCTGGAGCCGGTGGCAGACGCGATCGCGGTGGCGCGGTCCGCCACGAAGCGGATCCATGAAAACTTCAGCCTGGCGACGATCTACAACGTGATCGCGGTGCCGATCGCGGTGATCGGCTGGGCGACGCCGCTGGTCGCCGCCTTGGCGATGTCCGCCTCGTCGATTACGGTGTCGCTGAACGCATTGCGGCTGAGGGGACGCTCATGAACATCCTCGCCTACCTCATCCCGATCTCGGTGTTCCTGGGGGCCGTGGGCCTCGCCTTCTTCGTCTACACGGTGCGGTCGCGCCAGTACGACGATCCGGAGGGCGACGCGCGGCGCATCCTGTCGGACGAATACGACGACCACCCCAAACCCTGAGCCACGCGCGCCGCGCGTCAGCTGGGCGGGCCGACCATGAAGCAGGTGGTGCCGCGCGCCTGGAGGCGCCGGCAGGCGCGGTCCGCCCCGTCGCGCGTCAGCCCGTGGAAGTTGGCCTCGAAACCGCCGTTGCGCTGCACGACCTTCCGCAGCGCCCCGTCGAGTGCCGACATCTCCGCGAGCGCGGTGGTGAGCAGAACCTTCTCTGCGCTCGTGCGCGTCGGATACCGGCCGAGGTTGACGCCCCATTGCCGCCCGCCCGACGTGGAAAGCCGCGTGACGACGCGGTCTTCCGCGGTCTCCGCCGCGCGCTCGTTCGCGGCGGCGCTGGCAAGTTGCAACGTCTCGGGACGCGTCTCCGGCGGGACGCTCGCCTTCGGCGCGACGCCTGCCGTGGCCGCCGCCGCGCCGACGGGTTGGGCGGGCTCTGCCCTGCCGGTCTCGGCCACGATCTCGGCGACTTGCTCGTCCGGGTCGCCGACCACCGTGGCGAGCACGTCGCTTACCGAGGCATCCAGCACTTCGGCCACGGCGCTGTCGATCACCTGCGCGCTGGCGACCGCCACCGGGACGGTTTCGGCCGGCCGCGGCCGCGCCATCGGCCGCACCGAGCGCGCGACGAGCCCGCTGACGCGGATTTCCGTGCCGCTGGCGCCGCCGGGGCCGGTATTGCCGAGATAGGGCGGGCGCGCGGGCCGGTGGACCGCGACCCGCGTCGGCGCCCGGGCGAACCCCATGTCGAGCAGTTCGGCCACGCGCTGGTTGCGCCATGCTGTGGAGTGGCCGCCGAAGACCGTCGCGATGATGCGCTCACCGCCCCGCTCGGCGGAGGCCACGAGGTTGAAGCCCGCGGCGCGCGTGTAGCCGGTCTTGATCCCGTCGGCGCCCCTGTAGGCGTCGAGCAGGCGGCGGTTCGTGTTGGGCACGGTCTTGACGCCCGCATGGGTCGAACGACGGGAGAAGAGATTGTAATACTCGGGGTAGTCGTAGAAGAGCTGCCGGCCCAGGATCGTCATGTCCCGCGCGGTGGAAAGATGCCCCTCCTGGGTGAGGCCATGGGCGTTCTTGAAGGTGGTGCGCGTCATCCCGATGGCCTTGGCCGTGCGGTTCATGCGCCGTGCGAAGGCGGCCTCGGAGCCCGAGATCGCCTCGGCCAGCGCCGTCGCCGTGTCGTTGCCGGATTTCACGGCGGCCGCGCGGATCAGGTAGCGCAGCTTGATCTTCTGGCCGGCGCGCAGGCCGAGCTTCGACGGCGGCTCTGCGGCGGCCTTGCGCGAGATCGTCACCAGATCGTCGAGACCGATCTCGCCGTTTTCCACCGCTTCGAACACGACGTAAAGCGTCATCATCTTGGTCAGAGAGGCAGGATGCAGGCGGGTGTCCGCGTTGCGCGAGTGCAGCACTTCGCCGGTGCGCGCGTCCATCACCATCGCCGCATAGGGCGCCGCGGCGGCGCTGAGTGGCACCACCACGACCAACCATACGAACGCAATGAAATACAGGCCCCACCGGGCCGGTTGCCTGCGTACCCGCGCCATCGCTGTCCCGCCTCGTCTGCTCGCGCCGCCGGTTTCCGGCTGGCAATTGTTGTGATGGAAAGTTACCACAGGAAGAACGGCGAATAAAGCGCGACATAGGAACGATTTTTCGGCCTGGAGGGACGCAGGGCGTCCCAAGATGTGGGGCCTGCGCGTTGCGAGGGCGCAATACCTCTCCCCCGGTCCATCGCATGGCGGGTCGAAGCGGCGACCGCGACCAATCGCCCCGCATGTCGCGGCCGTTTTCCCGGCACCGTCATGCAGACAGACGCGAAGCACGAGGCCCCGGGCCTGGCATGAACCGGGCGCGGCGCCGGACATGCCCTGCAACGGCGGGGACCCTTCCGGCCGGAAACCATGCTGCTGCCGACCGGACGCCCCCTTTTCAGTGCGCCCCGGTCACTTATATAACCGGGTCGGAAACGATGACGCGAAGCGACACGATGAACACGCCCGCCCGGACATGGACGCTGCAGTCCGACCGCCCCGACGGGGGTGGCACGGGCTCGGACGTCGTCGTCGAGGCCAAGCCCAAGACGAAACGCCCGCCGCTCTACAAGGTCCTGCTGCTGAATGACGACTACACGCCGATGGAATTCGTCGTGCACGTGCTCGAACGCTTCTTCGGCATGAGCCACGCCCAGGCCTTCGAGATCATGCTCACGGTTCACAAGAAGGGCGTCGCCGTGGTGGGCGTCTTCAGCCACGAGATCGCCGAGACGAAGGTGGCGCAGGTCATGGACTTCGCCCGCCGGCATCAGCACCCGCTGCAGTGCACCATGGAAAAGGAATAGGCCGCCCGGGATGGGCGGATCGCGCCTGAGCCTGGCCCTTGGCGGCGGACTGGAGCTGCCCTCCGAGGGGCGGATCGTCGTGCTGGGTCCGCGTGCCGGCATGGATCTCTCGGCGCTGGACCGGGACCGTGTGGATGTGATCCAGCGCTTCCGGCCCGACCACGACGCCTTTGCCGGGGGGGGCTGGAACACGGCACCAGAGCCGCCCGAGGAGGCCGAGGGGCGTTACGCCGCGGCGATCGTGGTCCTGCCGCGCGCGCGCTCGGAGGGGCGCGACGCAGTGGCACGCGCCGAATCGCTGGTGGCGCGCGGCGGCCTGGTGGTCGTCGACGGCCAGAAGACCGACGGTGCCGACGCGCTGCTTCGCGCGCTCAGGGCGCGGGTGGCCGTGGCCGGGCCGATCAACAAGGCGCACGGCAAGCTTTACTGGTTTTCCGCGACGGGGGCGCTTTCGGACTGGCGGGCACCGCCGAGAGAGCAGGTGGAAGGCGGCTTCGTCACCGCGCCGGGGGTCTTTTCCGCCGATGGGCCGGACCCGGGCTCGGTGCTGCTCGCACGGGCGCTGCCCGCGCGCCTGCCCGCGCATCTCGCCGATCTCGGGGCGGGGGGGGGCTGGCTCGCCGCCGCGGCGCTGAGCCGCGACGGGGTGGAGGCGATCGACCTCGTCGAAGCGGACCATCTGGCACTGACCTGCGCGCGAGAGAACATCCGCGATCCCCGAGCGCGCTTTCACTGGGCCGACGCCACCCGCTGGCGTCCCGAAGCGCCCCTTGGCGGCATCGTGATGACCCCGCCCTTCCACGGCGGTCGCGCCGCCGACCCCTCGCTCGGGCGTGCCTTCATCGCCGCCGCCGCGGCCTGCCTCGCGCCCTCCGGACGGCTCTGGCTTGTCGCCAATCGCCACTTGCCCTATGAGACCGCGCTGACGGAGTGTTTCGCGCAGACGGCCGAGACCGGCGGCGACGCGCGTTTCAAGATCCTTGAGGCCGCGCGTCCGCGCCGCCTCCGCTGATCCCCCCAGGAGCCTTCCCCATGTCCTTTTCCATCGAAGGCAAGACCGCCATCGTCACTGGCGCCGCCAACGGCATCGGTCTTGCGATCGGGCGGCATTTCGCCGACCGCGGCGCGAACGTGATGTTCGCCGACATAGACGAGGCGCGTCTCGCCCACGAGCTGGGCGGGACGGCGGAGGACGGCAACGTCCGATACTTCGCGGGTGATCTGCGAGAGCGCCTGGCCATCGCCAACCTGCTGTCGGCCACGCTCGACAGCTTCGACCGGGTGGACATCCTGGTGAACGGCTCGCGGCAGATGATGGCCTCCGACCCGCTGGACCCCGAGGACACGTCGGTCGAGAAACTCCTCAACCAGAACCTGATGACAAGCCTTCGCCTCAGCCAGTGCGTGGCGCGGCGCATGATCAAGCAGGCGGAGGGCCAGGAGAGCGGGCAGGTGGGCAGCATCGTGAACCTGTCCTCGATCGCCGCACGCCGCACGCATCCCGACCTCATGGCCTACTCGGTATCGAGCGCGGCGCTGGACCAGCTGACCCGGTCGCTTGCCGTGGCGCTCGCGCCATACCGCATCCGGGTGAACGCGGTCGCCTTCGGCTCTGTCATGTCGGCGAGCCTGAAGGGCGCCTTGCAGCAGAACGCGGAATATCGCGAGGACATCGAGGACCACACGCCCCTGTCCCGGATCGCCGCACCGGGCGAGCTTGCCGAAGCCGTGCAGTTCCTGGCCTCCGAGGGGGCGGGCTTCGTGACCGGGCAGATCATGACGGTGGACGGCGGGCGCACGCTGCTCGACCCGGTGGCGGCCCCGGCGCATTGACGAGGCCCCCGCCGGGCCGCCCCGATCGGATCCCGTCAAGGGGGCGTTGCCCGGGCTGATGCGCCTTCGGCCTGATTTGATCCAACTGGCGCGCCTTCGGCCTGGTTTGATCCAACTGGCGCGCCTTCGGCGCGACACCTTCACTAGCGCCGAAGCCGCCTAGCCCTCTGGGTAGGCGGCCTGGCAGGCGCGCACCGCCGCCTCGGTTTCCCGGACAAGCCCCTCGCGCCGTGCCAGCATCGAGTCGAGCTTGCGCCGCTCCGCGTCGAGATCAACGGCGACCGGGGTCCGCACCGTCGTCGGCACCTCGACGGTGCATACGCCGACCGTGCCGTCGGCCAGGCGGCATCCGCGTGTGCGCGTGGTTTCGATCACACGCTCCTCGACCGCGTAGCCGCGGCGGAGCGTCGCGCGCGTCTCGGCGATCAGCCCATCGAGCACGCGAAGATCGCGCGTCGCCTGCGAGATGCAGATGTCTCGCTGCGTGCAGGCCGAAAGCGTCACGAGCGCGACGAGGAAGATCAGCACGAACCGCATTTCGGAACGATAGGCCGGCACGGCGGTCCGCGCAACGCCCGGGCGCGCGAGCGGCGATCAGGGCGGCATCCCGGTTCTGGCCAAGCCGCGCGGGCGCTGCTACGTCTTTGCGGCGACACGGGGAAGAGGGCCGGGAATGACCGCCATGATGGAAAGCGAGAAGGGCCGCGCGAGCGCCTGGTTCCGTGACCTGCGCGACGAGATCGTCGCCGCGTTCGAGGGGCTCGAGGCAAGCCACGACACCGGGCCGCTCTCCGACGCCGCGCCCGCGCGCTTCGAGGTGACCGAGACGCGGCGCTCCTCGGAGGATGGCTCGGACGCGGGCGGGGGCCTGATGAGCGTCATGCGGGGCGGTCGCGTCTTCGAGAAGGTCGGTGTCAACGTCTCCACCGTCTACGGCACCCTGGGGCCGGCCGCACAGAAGGCGATGGCGGCCCGGGGCGTGCCGGGCATGGACAGCGATCCGCGTTTCTGGGCGTCCGGGATCAGCCTTGTGGCCCACATGCAGAACCCGCATGTTCCGGCGGTGCACATGAACACGCGGATGTTCTGGACGCCGGGCGCCTGGTGGTTCGGCGGCGGGTCGGACCTCAATCCCTGCATCGAGTACGCGGAGGATACCCGGCACTTCCACGCCACGCAGCAGGCGCATCTCGCGCCGCACGGCGAGGACCTTTACGATGAGCTGAAGGCCTGGGCGGACGAGTATTTCTACATCCCCCACCGGAACCGTGCGCGCGGCGTAGGCGGAATCTTCATGGACGACCGCAACTCCGGCGACTGGGAGGCCGATTTCGCGCTGACGCAGGACATCGGTCGCGCCTTCCTGCCGGCCTTCGTGCCGCTGGTCGAGCGCCGCCGCGTCATGCCGTGGAGCGATGAGGACAAGGAGGCGCAGCTTGTCCATCGCGGGCTCTACGCGGAATACAACCTCGTCTATGACCGGGGCACCAAGTTCGGTCTGGCCACGGGGCACGACGCCAACGCGGTGCTCATGAGCCTGCCGCCGATGGCGAAGTGGATCTGAGGCTCAGACGAGCCCGATCCACAGCGCCAGCGGGATCATCGGCGCGATGGCGAAGACGCCGAGCCCGGCGAGCGCGAAAAGCCCGTCGCGCGTCAGGAACGCCGCCGAGATCAGGACCACCGACAGGCCGAGGACGGAGGAGGAAAACGGCACAAGCTCCAGGAACGGCATGGCAAGCCCGGCGCAGAGACAGATCAGCGTGAACAGGCTTGCCATGGGCTGTACCGTCAGCAGCCGCAGCCGGGTGCCGGTGTTCCGGTCGATCCATTGCCCGATGCGCGCGATGCGCGTAAGCGCGGCACGCAGGCGGCCGCCGGCCACCGCGCGCTTGCGCAGCCCTCGCGGCAGCCAGACATACCGGCGCCGCACGAGCATCTGGGCCGAGACGACGGCGATCGTCAGTCCGCAGATCGACGAGAAGAGCGGAATCCCCGACAGTGGCGAAAAGACCAGAAGCGCCGGCAGCATCAGCGCCGGAACAAAACTCGCCTGGCCGAAGGATTCCAGGATGTCGCCCAGCGACACGCGCTCACGCTGCGAGAGCACCTCGAGCCGCGCGAGGATCTCGCGGATTGTGATCGGATCGGGATCCCGGGGAAGCTCAAGCTCGCCCATGCGGCCTCTGGAAGGGATGCGCCCCGACGGGCACGCCGCAGAAATAGGTGGGCGCCGCGCTGACTGCAATCCGCCTCACAGACGATCCAGCAGCGCGGGCGTCGGCCAGCCATCGGCGGGAAGCCCGAGGCGCGCCTGCACCTCGCGCACGGCGATCCGCGTCTTCGCCCCGAGGATGCCGTCCACCCCGCCCACGTCGTGGCCCATCCCGGCGAGCTTGCGCTGAAGCGCCTTCATCCGATCGCCGGAAAGACCGGGTTCCGGCGTGCCCGCGTCATAGATCGGCGCGCCCTCGAGCCGGGTGGCGAAATAGGCGGCGGTCGTCACGTAGACGAAGCTCTGGTTCCACTCGAAAAGCACATTGAAATTCGGATAGGCGAGGAATATCGGCCCGAGCCGGCCCTGCGGCGCGATCACCGACGCCTGAAGCGCGCCGGGGCCGAGCGGAGCGTTGCGCCCGCGCACGCCGAGCGCCGCCCACTCCGAAACCGGCCGCGTGCCCTCCAGCCCCGAAAGCGCCCAGTCGAAGCCCCGAGGCACCGTGATCTCCTGCAGCCAGGGCTCGTTCGCGCGCCAGCCCAGGCTTTCGAGCATCTTCGCCCCGGAAAGGAGCGCGTCGGGCGGCGAGGTCTTGAGAGAGACGCGGCCATCGCCGTCGCCGTCCGTCCCATGTTCCAGGATGTCCCGCGGCAGCATCTGCACCATGCCGATCTCGCCCGCCCAGGCGCCCGTCGTGCCGTCGGGATCGAGGTCGCCCTGCGCGTAGAGTTCGATCGCCGCGAAGACCTGCGGCCGGAAAAGCCCCGGCCGGCGACAGTCGTGCGACAGCGTCACCAGCGCGTCGCGCGTGTTGTAATCGCCCTGCACCGCGCCGTAATCGGTCTCGAACGCCCAGAAGGACAGCAGGATGCCGCGCGGCACCCCGATCTCGCGTTCGATCCTGTCGAAGACCGCGGCATGGCGCTGGGCGTTGCGGCGTCCGTTCTCTATCCGGTTCTGGCTGATGAGGCGGCGCGAGAACTCCACGAAGGGCAGCTGGAAGACGCCCTGCCGTCGGTCGGCGCGGATCACGTCCGGATCCTGGCGGACATTCGCGAAGAACCGCTCCACGGTGGCGGGATCGAGGCCGCGGCGCTCAGCCTCGCGCTTCAGGCCGTCCACGAAGTCCGGGAACGGGCCGCCGCAGGGCGCGGATTGCGCCGTCGCGGCCCCGGCGGTGTGAAGGAAGATCAGCAAGGCCCAAAGGATCGCCGCGCCGCGCATGATGATACCCTAAACTGGTTTCCACGGGGGCAGGCTAGCAGGCGCAGCCGGGGGAGCAAGGCTGGCCCGCGCCACTCCTGCCGGCCGAATCTTGCCGGTCGGGCCGGGAAGCGTCCGAAATTCCACCCGGCGCGTCGCGTTTGACTTAAGGTAAGGAGGGGAGGGGCGTTTGCGGGCGGCGCGAGGCGCGGGCCCGGCGTTGTAACGGGGGCTCGCATGCGCGTTCTGATCGTGGAGAGTAACCCCGATCTGGGCGAACTCTGGCAACGCCACCTGCACCGCCAGGGCGCGGAGGGCGGGCGCGCGGCGGCCGAGGACGACGCGATCGCCCTTCTTCAGCAGGCGGACTGGCAGGTGATCGTGCTGGACCTCGTGCTCGACCAGGGCAGCGCCTTCGCCGTGGCCGACTTCGCCAGCTACCGTGTCCCGGACGCCAAGGTGATCTTCGTTACCAACACGCGCTTCTTCTCCGACGGCTCCATCTTCGGACTTTGCTCGAACGCCTGCGCGTATATCCAGAGTGCGACCCCGCCCGAGGACCTTGCGGCGATGGTGGAGCATTACGGCTCCACCCCGCCATCCCCGCCGCCCTGAACCCCGGCCCGTCAGCCGCGCCCGTGCGGCGCCTCGAGGTCGAGAACGGGCCCGATGGGCACGATGCGGTGCGGATTGATGGTCTCGTGGCTGTAGTGGTAGTGGCGCATGATGTGCTCGAGGTTCACCGTCTCGGCCACGCCCGGCCACTGGTAGAGTTCACGCGTGTAGCCCCAGAGATTGGGGTAGTCCACGATCCGGCGCCGGTTGCACTTGAAGTGCCCGTGATACACCGAATCGAAGCGGATCAGCGTGGTGAAGAGCCGCCAGTCGGCCTCGGTGACACGCGCGCCCATCAGGTAACGGCTGCCGCCGAGGCGGTCCTCGATCCAGTCGAGCGTTTCGAATAGGGGATGCACCGCCGCCTCGTAGGCGTCCTGCGTCGTCGCGAAGCCGGATTTGTAGACCCCGTTGTTCACGGTGTCGTAGATGCGCGCGTTCACGGGCTCGATGGCCTCGCGCAGGTCCTCCGGCCAGTAATCGTCGGCATTCCCGGTAATCGCGTCGAAGGCGGAATTGAACATGCGGATGATCTCGGCCGATTCGTTAGAAACGATCGTCTCGCGCTGCCGATCCCACAGGATCGGCACGGTGACGCGGCCGCTGACATCCGGCTTCGCCTTCACGTAAAGGTCACGGGCGTAGGGCAGGCCGTAAAGCCGGTCGCCGGTCGCGCCGGGAAAGCCCGTGTCGAAGGTCCAGCCGTCCGACAGCATGTCGGGATGGACCACCGAGACGCCGATGTGGTCTTCCAGCCCCTTCAGCTTGCGGAAGATCAGCGTCCGGTGCGCCCAGGGGCAGGCGAGGCTGACATAGAGATGGTAGCGCCCGCTCTCGGCGGGAAAGCCGCCTTCGCCGGAGGGGCCCGGCGCCCCATCGGGCGTGACCCAGTTCCTGAATTTCGAATCGGAGCGCACGAAGGCGCCCCCCGTCTTGCTGGTGTCGTACCACCGGTCGTGCCATTCGCCGTCGACAAGAAGGCCCATGCCGCTTTCCTTTCCTCGTTCAGCCAGAGATAGCCATCCTGCGCCGGCATGAAAGCGCGGAGGGTGCGCACCCGCCCTGCGGCATCGCACAGAGCCTTCGGCGCGGGGCGCGGACGCGACATCCTCGCGCAGCTTCGGCATCCGCCGCGCCCCCGGTTTCACTTGATTTTCATCTTTTTTGCGGACCTTCTTGTCGTAAGGGAAAGCGGAGAGCGGATCATGTCCACCTACGTCTCGGCGGAACTGCAAGCGGGTCTCGATGCCGCGCGGTCGATGCGCGCGCGCCGCCGCACCCGCCTCAGGGTGGAAGGGGGCGGGGCCAGCCACGCCGTGCTTCGGATCTGGGAGGGCGGGTTCGTTCTCGACGCGGGCGAAGCGCCGCGTCTGCGCGGCCTCGTCGATCTTTACGACGGCGCGCGCCATCTCGGGCGGTGCCTCGTGGTGACCTCCGCCGAGGAGGGGGGCGAGCGCCGCTACGAGTTCAAGCGGCCGATCGCGGCCCCCGGCGGCGTGGCGCTCGACTTCGCTCGGGACGAGGCCGCGCCCGCCGGGCTGATCGCCGACGCGCGCGAGGGCTGAGGCGTCACTGAAGGTCGGCGAAGGCCGACCGAAGCCGCGAGACCGCCTCTTCGACGCGGGCGCGCGGGGTCGCGATGTTGAAGCGAAGCCAGCTTTCGCCGCCCTTGCCGAAGGTCGGCCCATGATTCGCGGCGATCCGCGCGTCCTTCTCGACGCGGGCCGTAATCTCCTCGCCCGGCATCCCGGTGCCCGAGAAATCCACCCATGACAGATAGGTGGCCTCGAGCGGCATGGACGAGAGCCCCGGGATCTCCGCGATGCCGGCATCGAAGATGCGGCGATTGCCGTCGAGATAGGCCATGAGCGCATTCACCCAGGCTGCGCCCTCCGGCGAATAGGCCGCGGTGGCCATGTGCAGCCCGAAGGCGTTCGGGCTGATCCCGAGCGCGGCCATCCGCGCCGCGAAGCGCGCCCGCAGCGCCTCGTCGGGCACGATGACGTTGCCGAGATGCGCGCCCGCGATGTTGAAGGTCTTGGTGGTGGCGGTCATCATCACGAGCCGGTCGAGGATATCCGGCGCCGCCACGGTCATGGGCAGGTGCCGCGGCGCGCCGGGATAGACGAGATCGTGATGGATCTCGTCCGACACCACGATCAGGTCGTGGCGCCGCGCGAACTCGGCCACGCCGCGCAGTTCCTCCGCGCTCCAGACCCGCCCGCCCGGATTGTGCGGCGAACAGAACACGAGCATGCGCTCGTCGCCCGTCATCTGCGCGTCCCAGGCGTCGAAATCGAGGACGTAGCGCCCGTCCTCGACCGGCATCTCGCATTCCGCGACGCGGCGCCCGGCGGCGCGGATCACCCGCGCGAAGGCGTGGTAGACGGGGGTGAAGAGCACCACGGCGTCGCCCGGTTGCGTGTAGGCGTCGACGCAAAGGCCCGTGCCGTTCACCAGCCCGTGGGTGGTGAAGATCCACTCGGGCGCGACATCCCAGCCATGGCGTTCCCGCATCCACCACCGGATCGCGTCGAGATAGTCCGAGTCGTCGCCGAAATAGCCGTAGATCCCGTGATCTACCATCCGCGCCAGCGCCCGGGTGACGCCCGGGGGCGGGCGGAAATCCATGTCCGCCACCCACATCGCCAGCCCGTCTTCCGCCGGCACGCCGTAGAGGCGCTCCATCTTGTCCCATTTCTGCGAATGGGTCCCACGGCGCTCGATCACCTCGTCGAAGTCGAAATCCATCTGCTCCCTCCGGTTCGGCGCGCGACGCTAGACGAAAGCGCGCGGGGCGCAAGGGGGCGTTGCGCACGGTCACGCGCTCGCTTATCTCAACGGCCATGAAACGGCCCATCCTGATCCACCCCGACCCGCGCCTCAAGAAGGTCAGCGCGGCGGTCGACGACATCACCGACGCGCGCCGGCAGCTGGCCGAGGACATGCTCGAGACCATGTACGGCGCGCCCGGCATCGGCCTTGCCGCGCCGCAGGTCGGCGTGCTCGAACGGCTTGTCGTGCTCGACTGCGCCAAGCGCGAGGGGGAGGAGCCGCGCCCGCTGGCGATGTTCAACCCCGAGATCTTGGCCGCCTCGGACGAGCTCAACACCTACGAGGAGGGATGCCTGTCGATCCCCGAGCAGTTCGCCGACGTGACCCGCCCGGCCGAGGTGCAGGTGCGCTGGATGGACGTGGACGGCGCGCTGCGCGAGGAAGGCTTCGGCGGGCTCTGGGCCACATGCCTCCAGCACGAGATCGACCATCTGAACGGGAAGCTCTTCATCGACTATCTCGGTCCGATGAAGCGGCAGATGATCACCCGCAGGATGGTCAAGCTGAAGCGCGAGCAGGCCCGCGCGTGAGCGCGCGGACGATCCTGCGCTGGCCCGACCCGCGGCTCCGCCGCCCGGCCGCGGCGGTGGAGGCGGTGACCGACGAGATCCGCGGCCTCTGGGACGAGATGATCCGGGTGATGGACCCCATGCCGGGTGTGGGCCTCGCGGCGCCGCAACTTGGGGTCGATCTGCGCCTCGCCGTGGTGGATGCGAGCCGCGAGCGCGGCCGCGCCCTCCGCCTCGCCAACCCCGAGATGCTCGAGGCCTCCGCGGAGCTGGCCGAGCACGAGGCGGCGAGCCCCTGCCTGCCCGGCGTCTCGGCGCGGGTGACGCGTCCCGCGACGGTCACCGTGCGCTTCCTGAACGAGCACGGGCAGATCGACCGGCGCGACCTCGAAGGGCTCTGGGCGGTCTCGGTCCAGCACCAGATCGACCATCTCGACGGGCGCATGTATTTCGACCGGCTGAGCCGCGTGAAGCGCGACATGCTGCTCCGCCGCGCGAAAAAGGCGGGGTAGGGCGGTGCGGCTCGTCTTCATGGGCACGCCGGATTTCGCGGCCGAGGCGCTTTCGGCGCTCGCCGCCGCTGGCCACGAGATCGCCGCCGTCTATACCCAGCCGCCGCGCCCCGCGGGACGGGGAAAGAAGCCGCGCCCCTCGCCCGTGCAGGCGCTGGCCGAGCGCCTCGGCCTGCCCGTCCGCCATCCCGAAAGCCTGCGGAGCGCCGAGGCGCAGGCCGCCTTCGCCGCGCTCGCGCCGGAGGTCGCGGTCGTCGCCGCCTACGGCCTGATCCTGCCCCGCCCGATCCTGGAGGCCCCCGCGCGGGGATGCCTGAACATCCATGCCTCGCTTCTGCCGCGCTGGCGGGGGGCCGCGCCCATTCAGCGCGCGATCATGGCGGGCGACACGGAGACGGGCATCTGCATCATGCAGATGGAGGCGGGGCTCGACACCGGGCCGGTGCTCCTGCGCCGCGCGACGCCCATCGGGCCGGAGGAGACCGCCGGCGCGCTGCACGACCGTCTCGCCCGGCTCGGCGCGGAGGCGATCGTGGAGGCGCTCGACCGCCTCGACACCCTGACCCCGGCGCCGCAGCCAGAGGCGGGGGTTACCTACGCGTCGAAGATCGACAAGGCCGAGGCCGTGGTGGACTGGACGCGCCCGGCCGAGGAGGTCGCGCGGCGCATCCGCGGCCTTTCGCCCTTCCCGGGCGCCTGGCCGCGGATCGCCGGCGAGCGGGTGAAACTGCTCGGCGCGCGTGTGGAGGCGGGCGCCGGCCCGCCGGGCCGCGCGCTCGGCGATCGCCTCGCCGTGGCCTGCGGCGACGGCGCCGTGCGGATCACCCGGCTTCAGCGCGAGGGCCGGGGCCCGCAGGAGGCCGACGCCTTCCTGCGCGGCATGCAGGTGCCCGCGGGCACGCAACTTGGAGGCTAGGCCATGTTCCCGGCACTGATCGGCACCGTCGTCATCGCGGGGCTCGTGGGCTACCTGTCCGAGCGGACGGGCTTCACCCGGAACGGCATCCTGCCGAGCGTGATCATCTGCGTGGGCGGGGCGTTCCTGTTCTATTTCGTGCGGATCATGTTCGGCGTGAGCTTCGGCCCGCCGGGCGTGGATGCGATCCTGAGTTCCGTGGGCGCCCTCGTCATCGTGCCGACGCACTGGCGGCCCCGGCGCTGACGCGGCGCGCTGACGGGGGTCAGCCCGCCGCGTTCCCGGCGCGCCAGGCGGGCAGAAGGTCGCCCGGCTCGGGCCGCGCCTCGTAAACCGCCCGGGCGATCGCCCGGGCGAGGCAGAGCGCGGCGGCGTGGCCGATCTCGGCGAGCCCCGGCCCGTGGCCGCTGAGCGTGCGCGCGCCCGTGGCGACGGCGAAGACGAGATCGCCATCGTTGGGCGTGTGCGCGGGCACCACGGCGCGGGCGATGCCGTCATGGGCGGCCAGAGCCACGCGATGCGCCTCTGGCTTGGTGAGCGCAGCGTCGGTGGCGACGACCGCGATGGTGGTGTTGGCCCCGGCCTGCGCCGCGAAGGCGGTGTGCTTTCGGCTTTCGAGGCTGCGCCCGAGCCCGGCCCGCGGGTCGGGGCCGAGCCCGCCGAACTCCTCGCCGATCTCGAAGGGCGCGGCCCAGAAATGCCGCTCGCCCGGCGTCGTGGCGCTGCCGATGGGATTGGCGGCCACCAGTGCGCCCACGGTCACGCCATTTGTGAGCATGAGCGAGGCGGAGCCGAGCCCGCCCTTCAGCATGCCCGTGAGCGCGCCGGTCCCCGCCCCCGCGGTGCCGAGCGCGAAGGCGGCCGAGGCGGCCTCGAGGGCGGCGCGCCCGAGCGCCGGGTAGGGGGTCTCCTCCCACGCCGTGTCGCCCCCGTTCAGCAGGTCGAAAAGGATGGCGGCAGGCACGATGGGCACGCGCACGGGCCCCACGGCGAAGCCGCGCCCCGCGGCGCGGAGCCCGTCCACGACTCCGTCCGCCGCGGCGAGCCCGAAGGCAGAGCCGCCCGCGAGCACCAGCGCGTCCACCGCCTGCACCGTGCGGTCGGGCGCGAGGAGATCCGTCTCGCGCGTGCCGGGCGCGCCCCCCATCACCGCGACCGAGGCGGTGAGCGGCGCGTCGGCGGTCAGCACCGTCACGCCTGACCGCAGCGCGGTATCCTGCGCGTTGCCCACCCGGAGACCGGGGACGTCGGTGATCAGGTTGCGCGCGCCGGGTTCCATCGTATCTCCGAAATGTGCGGGCTGCGCCCGCGCGCCTTCAGTGGCGCGCGCCGCGGGCGCGCGCGGGCCTCCGGCGGGAGTATTTCCGCCAAGAAGACGCGGGCGCAAGGGCCGTGGCTCAGATGCAGCGCCCGCCGTCCACCTCCATCGCCACGCCGGTGATCATAGACGCCTCGTCCGAGCACAGGAAAGCGGCGGCCGCCCCCATGTCCCCGGGCGTGGAGAAGCGCCCCATCGGGATGGTGGCGAGGAAGCGCGCGCGCATCTCCGGCGTGTCCTCGCCCATGAAGGACCTGAGAAGCGGCGTCTCGCCGGCCACGGGGTTGAGCGCGTTCACGCGGACGCCGTGGGGCGCAAGCTCGATCGCCATGGCCTTCGTGGCGGTGATCATCCAGCCTTTGGAGGCGTTGTACCAGTTGAGACGGGGGCGCGGCGAGACGCCCGCGGTGGAGGCGATGTTGAGGATCGCGCCCGCGCCTTGCGCCTTCATCGCCGGGACGAGCGCGCGCGCGGTCAGGTAGACCGACTTGCAGTTCACGGCGAAGACGCGGTCGAAATCGGCCTCGCTCACCTCTTCCATGGGCGCGGGCAGATGGGTGACGCCCGCATTGTTCACGAGGATGTCGAGGCCCCCGAAGGCGACCTGCGCGGTCTCCGCCATCGCGGCCACGCTCTTGCCGTCCGAGACGTCCACCCGGCAGGGCAGCGCCGCGTCCCCGATCTCCGCCGCCATCGCCTTTGCGCCCGCGCCGTCGAGATCGGCCACGAGCACGCGCGCGCCCTCGGCCGCGAAGCGCCGCGCGATCCCCGCGCCGAAGCCCGAGGCGGCCCCGGTGACGATGGCGGTCTTGCCTGCCAGTCTCAAGGTCGTCCCTCCCTTGCAACACAGAGTGCAGGAAACCGGGCGACGCGCAAGGAGGGGCGATGCGCCAGGTCGATTTCCGGGTCTTCCCGGGGAGCGATGCCTCCCGTCTCAAAGTCACTCGGATCGGGGGCCTGTCCGAGCGAGCGGGCGGGGCTTTTCGGCGTGCCGAGCTTTACCGTGGGCGACGCGCTTTTCCGGGGCGACGACCGGCTGGAGGACGCGCTGTCCTGGGCGTGAGGGACGCGTCTCGGCGGTCTAGCCGTGCCGGGCGGCCACCGTCTTGAGCGCGGTGAAGCCGAAGAGCGCCTCGAACCCCTTCTCGCGGCCGTGGCCCGAGAGCCCCGTGCCGCCGAAGGGCAGTTCCACCCCGCCGCCCGCGCCGTAGTCGTTCAGGAAGACCTGGCCCGCGCGCAGCCGCCGCGCGAGGCGCATCTGCCGGCCGCCGTCCGCGGTCCAGACCCCGGCGACGAGGCCGTAGCCCGTGCCGTTGGCGATGGCGGCGGCCTCCTCCTCGCCGTCGAAGGGGATGAGGCACTGGACGGGGCCGAAGATCTCCTCCTGCGCGAGGGGGTGGTCGGGCGGCACGTCGCCGAAGAGGACGGGCGCCACGTAATGCCCGCCCGCGGGCGCGTTCGGGGCGATGCGCCCCTCGCCCGCGCGCGCCAGATCCGCGCCCTCGGCAAGGTAGCCCTCCACGACCGCCTTCTGCCGGGCCGAGATGAGCGGGCCTAGGGCGCGGTCCTCGAGCGCGGGGCCGGCCTCGAGCGCGGCGTAGCGTTCGGCCATCCGCGCGGCGATCTCGGCATAGCGGGGGCGCTCCACGAGGATCCGGGAGGCCGCAGAGCAGGTCTGCCCCGCGTTCTGGATCCCCGCGCCGACGAGGAAGGGCAGCGCGGCTTCCACATCCGCGTCGGCGAAGACGATCTGGGGAGATTTCCCGCCAAGCTCCAGCGTCACCGGCACGACGTTCTCCGCCGCGGCCGCCTGCACCTTCCGCCCGGTCGCCACCGAGCCGGTGAAGCTAAGGTGATCGATGCCCGGATGGCCCGCGAGCGCGGCGCCGGCGGCCTCTCCGGTGCCGGGCACCACGTTCAGTGCGCCCGCGGGCAGGCCTGCGCGCTCGGCCAGATGGGCGAAGAAGAGCGCGGTGATACAGGCTTCCTCGGCGGGTTTCAGAACGCAGGCGTTGCCGGCGGCGAGCGCCGCGCCCACGGAGCGCCCGATGATCTGCATCGGGTAGTTCCAGGGCACGATATGGCCGGTGACGCCATGCGGCTCGCGGAGCGTGTAGACGGTGTAGCCCTCTCGGAAGGGGATCGTCGCCCCCATGAGCTTGTCGGCCGCGCCGCCGTAGAACTCCATGTAGCGCGCGAGCGCGGCGGCGTCGGCGCGCGCCTGGGAGAGCGGCTTGCCCACGTCGAGCGCCTCCAGCCGGGCGAGCGTCTCTACATGCTCCTCGACGAGCCGCCCGAGGCGCGAGAGCGCGCGCCCCCGCGCCGCCGCATCCGCCGCGCCCCAGTCGCCGGCAAGCGCGGCGCGCGCGGCGGCGACGGCGGCGTCCACCTCGGCCGGGCCGCCGCCGGCGATCTCGGCAAGCGCGCCGCCGTCGGAGGGGTTTTCCAGCAGCAGCCGCGCGCCGCTCTCGGGCGCGATCCAGGCGCCCCCCACGAGGCAGCGGGCGGGATCGAAGGGCAGCTCAGGAAGCGGCATCGGGCGTCTCCGTGGCGGATGGCGGCGCGGGCAGGCGCGGTGCGGCGGCGATCAGCTCCTGCGTATAGGGGTGGCGGGGCTGGGAGAAGACCTTCTCGGTCTCGCCCTCCTCGACGATCTCGCCCGCGCGCATGACGAGGACCCGCTCGGTGATGCGGCGCACAACAGTCAGGTCGTGGCTGATGAAGAGATAGGAGAGGCTCAACTCGCCCGAGAGCCGCGCGATGAGGTCCAGGATCTGGGCGCGCACCGAGACGTCGAGCGCCGAGACCGCCTCGTCGAAGACGATGAGCTCGGGGCGGATGATGAGGGCGCGCGCTATGGCGATGCGCTGGCGCTGGCCGCCCGAGAACTCGTGGATGAACTTGGTCGCGTCCCGGGCCGAGAGGCCCACCGCCTCGAGCGCCTCGGCCACCGCGCGGTTCCGCGCCGCGCCGCGGGGCGGGGCGTCGAGCAGGTGGAAGGGTTCGGTGACGAGCCGCGCCACGCGATGACGGGGGTTGAAGCTGCCATAGGGGTCCTGGAAGACCACCTGCATCTTCCGGCGGACCTCCGGGTTGGGGCGGTGGCCGGTGAAGACCGGGGCGCCCTCCATCCGGATCTCGCCTTCCTGCACCTCCTCGAGGCCGAGGATCGCGCGGGTGAGGGTGGACTTGCCGCAGCCCGACTCGCCCACGAGGCCCACGCGCTCTCCCCGGCCGATGGACAGGCTCACGCGGTTCACCGCGCGGTGGTGCCGGCGCGGCGCGAACAGGCCCTCGCGCGGGAGCGGGTAGTCGCGGCTGACCCCCCGCACCTCCAGAAGCGTCCCGCCCGTGACGTGGCGCGGCGGGAGGGTCACCCTGTGGCCCGAGGCCTCGAAGAGCGCGCGGGTGTAGGGGTGGCGCATGGCGGCGAAGAGCCGGCGCGTCTCACCCGTCTCCACCACCTCGCCGTCGCGCATCACGGCGATGCGGTCGGCCATGTCGCTCACCACGGCGAGGTCGTGGGTGATCATCATGAGCCCCATGCCGAAATCCCGGGCGAGTTCCTTCAGAAGCGCGAGGATCTGCGCCTGGGTGGTGACGTCGAGCGCGGTGGTGGGCTCGTCCGCGATCAGCAGCCGCGGCCGGAGCGCGATGGCGAGCGCGATGCCGACGCGCTGGCGCTGCCCGCCCGAAAGCTCGTGCGGGTAGCGCGAGAGCGGGAAGCGCCCGGCCGGCAGGCCCACCCGGTCGAGCATGGCGCGGGCGCGCGCCATGGCCTCGGCCCGGGGTGCGCGCTCGTGAACGAGGATCGTTTCGGCCACCTGGTCCCCGATGCTCTGCACCGGGTTGAGCGCCGTCATCGGTTCCTGGAACACCATGCCCACGTCGCGGCCGCGCACGGCGCACATCTCGCGCTCGGAAAGGCCGAGAAGGTCGCGCCCCTCCAGGCGGATCGCCCCCGCGACGCTGGCGTTGCCCGGCAAGAGACCCATCACCGAGAGCGCGGTGAGCGACTTGCCCGATCCGCTTTCGCCGGTGACGGCGAGGATCTCGCCCGCCGCGATGGAGAGCGAGACTTCGCGCAGGATCGGCGCGCCGCCCACGGACAGATTCAGCCCTTCGATCTGCAGCAGCGTCATGCGCGCGCCACCCGGAGCCGCGGGTCGAGCCGGTCGCGCAGCCCGTCGCCCATGAGGTTGAGGCCGAGCACGGTGAACACGATTGCGAGGCCGGGGATCAGCGCGACATGGGGCGCGAGGCTCACCATCGTCTGCGCGTCGGCGAGCATCCGCCCCCAGGAGGGCGTGGGCGGCTGCGCGCCGAGCCCGACATAGGAGAGCCCCGCCTCGGCGAGGATGCCGAGCGAGAACTGGATCGTGCCCTGGACGATGAGGAGGTTCGTGACGTTGGGCAGGATGTGCTCGGCGCTGATCCGGGCGGTCGACTTGCCGGCCACGCGGGCGGCCATGACGAACTCGCGCTGCCAGAGCGAGAGCGCCGCGCCGCGGGTGAGGCGCGCGAAGACGGGGATGTTGAAGATGCCGATGGCGACGATGGCGTTGACCGCCGAGGGGCCGAAGACCGCGGTGATGAGGATCGCGATCACGAGGCTCGGGAAGGCGAAGACGAGGTCGTTGGCGCGCATGATGATCTCGTCGAGCCAGCCGCCCCGGCGCGCCGCCGCGGCGAGGCCGAGCGGCACGCCGAGCCCCATGCCGATCCCCACGGCGAGAAGCGCCACCGCGAGCGAGGTGCGCGCGCCCACCATGATCATCGAGAGCATGTCGCGGCCGAAATGATCGGTGCCGAGCCAGTTCGCGGCCGAGGGCGGCCGGAGCCGCCCGGCGATGTTCATCCGCGTCACGTCCTCGGGCGTCCAGACGAAGGAGAGAAGCGCCGCGGCCACGAAGAGCAGCGTGAGCGCTCCGCCCAGGAAAAGCTTGCGGTCCGCCCCGGTCACGCGCGGCTCCGCAAACGCGGGTCCACCGCGGCATAGGCGAGGTCCACGAGCAAGTTCACCAGGATCACGGCGAAGACGAGCAGCAGCACCACCGATTCCACCACGATGAGGTCGCGCGCGGAGATCGCCTGGAAGATGAGCCGCCCGAGCCCGGGCAGGTAGAAGACCTGTTCGATGATGATCCCGCCGGCGAGCAGGAAGGCGAATTGCAGCCCCAGGATCGTGAGCACGGGGATGAGCGCGTTGCGCAGCCCGTGCCGCCAGAGCGCCTGGCCGCGGCTGAGCCCCTTTGCGCGGGCGGTGCGGATGAAGTCCTCGCCCAGGATGTCGAGCAGGGAGGAGCGCATCACCCGGGTGAGGATCGCCGCCTGCGGCAACGCCAGGCTGATCGCGGGCAGCGTCAGCGCCTTCATCCCGGCCCAGACGCCGGCCTCCCATCCCGGGAAGCCGCCCGCGCCGACCCAGCCCAGCGTGATCGCGAAGAGGAGGACCAGCATCATCGCGAACCAGAAGTTCGGCACCGCCACGCCGAGCTGGGTGAGCCCCATCACGGCCAGATCGCCCGGCCGGCCGCGCCGCGCGGCGGCGTAGATGCCGGCGGGGAAGGCGATGAGGGTCGAGAGTGCGAGCGCGTAGAGCGCGAGCGGCAGCGACACCCAGAGCCGGTCGGCGATCATCTCGCCCACGGGCGCGCGGTAGGTGTAGGAGGTACCGAAATCCCCGGTTAGCATGCCGCCCACCCAGCCGAGGTATCTCTGCCATTTCGGCTGGTCGAGCCCGAGCTCGGCGCGCAGCGCGGCCACCGTCTCGGGGGCTGCATTGATCCCCAGCATGAAGCTCGCGGGATCGCCCGGCGCGACCTCCACCACCACGAAGATCACGAGACTCGCCACGACGAGCGAGACGAGGAGCGAGACGAGCCTGCGGAGCGTGTAGCGCAGCATGGCCGGACGTTAGGGTCGCCGGCGGGGCCGGTCCAGAGCGGATCCGCGGCGCGCGGGCTGGAAGCGCGCGGCAGGCGCGATATCCTTTGACAGGCAGGGCAAGGGTGGAGGCCGGCGATGAGCGCGCACCGCAGACGGATCGAACCCGTGCATATCGGGCTTCTGGGGCTGCTCGCGCTTTTCGCGCTGCCCTTCGTGCTGCACTCGGTCGATCTCGCCGGGCGTGGGATGGCGGGCATGCTCGACGAGCCCTCGCATCTCTTTCCGCCCGCGGGCGGCGCCGCGTCGGCGGCGATCGCGCTTCACATGGTGACGGGCGCCGCGATCACGGTGCTGGCGCCGCTCCAGCTTGTCGGACCGATACGCCGGCGCTGGCCCGCGCTGCACCGCTGGTCGGGGCGCGTGCTGGCCGTGGCCGCCGCCGCGGCGGCGCTCGCGGGGCTTTTCTACATCGCCGCGCGGGGCACGGTGGGCGGCCCGATGATGGACGCGGCCTTCGCCACCTATGGCGGGCTCATGCTGCTGGCCGCGGTGCAGACCGCGCGCCACGCCCGCGCCCGGCGCTTCGAGCTGCACCGGGACTGGGCGCTCCGCCTCTTCGTGCTGGCGATCGGGTCGTGGATCTACCGCGTGCATTACGGGCTCTGGTACATGGCGACCGGCGGGATCGCCTCCAACGAGCAGTTCACCGGGCTTTTCGACCGGGTGCAGCTCTGGGCCTTCTTCCTGCCCTACCTCGTGCTCGTGGAGTTCTACCTGCGCGCCCGCCGCCGCCGGGAAGACGTGGCGGCGGGCGGCGGCGCCGTCACTCGGCCCAGCTGACGCCGGTGAGGTCGATCGCCTGGGTGGGTGCGTTCGCCCAGAACCCCTCGATGCCCGCCTTCACGACCGAGGTGGAGGCGAGCTGGAAGAGGTAGCCGTTCACGAAATCCTCGGCGATGATCCGTTGCGCGTCCTTCAGAAGCGCGGCCCGCAGCGCGGGCTCGGTCGTCGCGTTGAGCTCTTCCATGAGCGCCTGGAAGTCGGGGTTGTCGTACTGGAAATAGTAGTCGGGCCGGGCGTAGATGCCGATGTCCATGGGCTCGGTGTGGCTCACGATGGTGAGGCCGTAATCCTTGCCGCGGAACACCTCCTCGAGCCACTGGGCCCATTCCAGATTGGTGATCTCGGTCTCGATGCCCACCTCGCGCAGCTGCGCCGCCACGATCTCGCCGCCGCGGCGCGCGTAGGAGGGCGGCGGCAGCTGGAGCGTGGTGGTGAAGCCGTCCGGGTAGCCCGCCTCGGCCAGAAGCGCGCGCGCGCGCCCGGGGTCATGGGCCGAGTTGTCGGTGAGATCCAGGTAGGCCGGGTGATGGGGGGCGAAATGCGTGCCGATCGGCGTGCCGTAGCCGAACATCGCCCCGTCGATGATCTCCTGCCGGTCGATGGCGTGGGCGAGCGCCTGGCGCACGCGCAGGTCGTCGAAGGGCGGCTGGCCGTTGTTGGTGGACAGGATCGTCTCCCCCTCGGTGGAGCCGATCAGCACCTCGAAGCGGGGGTCCGCCTCGAACTGCGGCAGGTTCTCGGGCGCTGGGAAGGCCTGGAAGGCGTCGATGTCGCCGGCCATCATCGCCGCGAAGGCCGCGGTCGGGTCGGAGATGAACTTGAAGGTCGCGCGCTCGAGCGCGGGCGCCTC
This sequence comes from Rhodosalinus sp. FB01, assembly GCF_041365715.1. Lineage (NCBI taxonomy): Bacteria > Pseudomonadati > Pseudomonadota > Alphaproteobacteria > Rhodobacterales > Paracoccaceae > Rhodosalinus > Rhodosalinus sp. FB01. Next base: position 232,153 of record NZ_JBGFSH010000005.1, read on the forward strand.
GCCCCAGTAGCCGTCGTGGCGGGCGATCTCCACCCGGTCGCCCTGCACCCAGTCCACGAAGCGGAAGGGGCCGGTGCCCACCGGGTTCGTTTTTATGTCGGCCACGCTTTCGGGGGCCACGATCACCGCGTCGCCCCAGGCGAGGTTGAACAGCAGGCTGCCCTCGGGCCGCGAGAGCGTCAGCCGCACGGTGAGCGCGTCGAGAACCTCGACGGTCTCGATCGCCTCGTAGAGGGCCTTCTGCGCGTTGGTGGACTCGTCCGCGAGAAGGCGCTCCAGCGTGAACTTCACGTCCTCGGCGTCCATCGCCGTGCCGTCGTGGAAGCTTACCCCCTCGCGCAGCGTGAAGGTGTAGGTGAGCCCGTCATCCGAGATCTCCCAGCTCTCCGCGAGGCCCGGCACCACCGAGCCATCCTCCCGGAACCGGGTGAGGCCCTCGAAGATGTTGGCGTAGGTCACGTTGTCGATCGCGCCGGCCGCCGCCGAGGTCGGATCGAGATGCGGCGGCTCGAGCTGCATCGCCACGGTGATGTCGGCGCGCTGGGCGAAGGCGGGCGCCGCGGCGAGCGCGAGCGCGGCGGCGAGCGCTGGGCGTGTGCGGATCATGGAAGCTCTCCCTGGCTGAGCGGCCCCGGGCTCTGCCGGGTGTTCGGTGAAAACCTTGCGCCGGCCGCCGCGTGCTTGTCCAGCCCGCGGACCGGCGCGGCGTCAGCGCAACACGAGGCGCGGCGCGGGGCCAAGCGGGATCGGCCCCAGCGCGACGCGCCCGTTCTCGAAATTGAGCGGCACGTCGAGCGTCTCGCGGTTGCCCGAGATCTGCGCCAGCAGCCCGAGCCCGTCCTCGATCCGCCGCGAAAGACCGTCGGGCAGCGCGCCGCTCTGCCGGCCCATGGCCAGGATCTCGCGCCAGTTGCGCGCCTTCACTTCCAGCCGGCCCGAGGGCACGCCGTCGGCGTCCACGGCGAGACGACCGGCGGCAAGAAGCTCGAGCTCCCCCCAGCGCGCCTCGGCGCGGGCGATGTCGATGCGCCGCGGCTGCGGGCGCGCCTCCTCGATCGCCGCCATGCTCCACGGACGGTCGAAGGTCAGATCCGCCGTCATCGAGACGGCCTCCAGCGTGTCCGGCAGGCCCCGGATCGGACGCGGCGGGGCGATGCCGGCTGCGCGGATGTCCACGGCGTAGGCTTCGGCCGGGGCCTTGCTGCGTTCCGCCGAGGCGTCGAGCCGCGCCACCGCCCAGGCGCCCGTGCCGCGGGGGGCCACGCGGAGCGTCTCGGCCGCGAGTGCGAGGCGGTCCAGAACCTCTTCCGGCGCGGGACCCAGCGCCAGCTCGGCGCGCATCCCGTCGCTTTCCATAGCCACGCCCCCCTCGGGGGTGACGAAGCGCTGCGTCTCGGGCCAGCCCGCGGTGAGGCGGCGGCCGGTGTCGAGCGGGCGCTCGATCGTGAAAAGGGGCGCCTGCCAGGAAAGCCCCGTCTCGGGATCGGCGAGCACGATGTCGCGGTAGGTGATCTTGTAGCCCGACGGGAACCCGCTGACCTCGACCTCGGCGTCGGCCTGCCAGCCGTCCTCCCGGCGCTCGGCCAGCCAGCTTTCCTGGGACCGTTCCAGCGATGCGGCGGCCACGAACCACCAGCCCGGAACGGCCAGCGCGACGATCAGCACCACGATCAGAATCCGTTTCACGTCGCGCCCCCTCTGGCGGAGTCTTCGGCCCCGTGTTTAACCCTGCGTCGATGGAAGGGCCAGACGCATGACGATGTGGGTTTTCGGTTACGGGTCGCTGCTGTGGAATCCCGGCTTCGCGGTGGCGGAGCGCCGGCTCGCCACGTTGCAGGGCTGGCACCGGAGCTTCTGCATGCGTTCGATCCATCACCGCGGCACGCCCGAGACGCCGGGGCTGGTGCTGGCGCTCGACGCGATGGCGGGTGCGGCGTGCAACGGCGTGGCGCTCGCGCCCGAGCCCGGCACCGAGGTGGCGACGCTCGACTACCTGCGGGGGCGCGAACTGGTGTCGTCCGCCTACCTGGAGACGCGGCTGTCCCTCGATCTCGACGACGGGCGCCGCGTCGAGGCGGTGACCTACGTGATCGATCCCGGGCATGAACAATATGTGCATCTCGAGATGGAAGAGCAGGCGCACATCATCGCCGCGGCCCATGGCGGGCGCGGGCCCAATGACGAGTATCTGCACAACACCGCCTCCCATCTGGCCGATCTCGGCATCCGCGATGCCGATCTGGAATGGCTGTCGGAGCGGGTGCGCGCGATCAAGGGCGCCGATGGGGCTTAGTGCCTTGGCTTGCCTCGCTTTAGCCCGTAGGGTGCGCGCCGACAGCCAAGCTTCAGGAGCCTGTCCCTGATGCACCAGCCCGACCTAGAGGCGGCGCCGCACTTCTCCCAACCCGTCCGCCAGATCGTCCTGATGCTGGTCGCGCTCGGGCTGACGGCGTTCGGCGCCTTCGTGGCGCTGCCGCGCGTGCTGCCGGTGTTCCAGGCCAATCCGTGGCTCAACGGCTTCATCTTCATCGTGTTCGTGATCGGCGTCTTCGCCTGTTTCTGGCAGGTCTTCCAGCTCATCGCCTCCGTGCGCTGGATCGAGGCCTTCGCCGAGGGGCGGCCGGGCGCGGCGGACACCCGCGCGCCGCAGCTTCTGGCGCCGCTCGGCACGCTGCTGCGGTCGCGGGCGAAGCGGATGCAGATCTCCGCCACCTCCACGCGCTCGATCCTCGCCTCCGTCGCCACGCGGATCGAGGAGGCGCGCGAGATCACCCGCTACATCGTCAACACGCTCATCTTTCTCGGCCTGCTCGGCACCTTCTACGGCCTCGCGACCACCGTCCCGGCGGGGGTGGACACGATCCGGGGCCTCGCGCCGCAGGAGGGCGAGGAAGGCGTGCAGGTCTTCAACCGCCTGATGACCGGCCTCGAGGCGCAGCTGGGCGGCATGGGGATCGCCTTCGCGTCCTCGCTCCTGGGCCTGACCGGCTCGCTCGTCGTCGGCCTGCTCGAACTCTTTGCAAGCCACGGGCAGAACCGCTTCTACCGGGAGTTGGAGGAATGGCTTTCCTCGATCACGCGGCTGGGCTTTGCCAGCGAAAGCGAGGACCAGGGCGAGACCGCCGCGGTCGTCGCCGTGATCGACCAGATGGCCGATCAGATGGAACAGCTTCGTCAGGTGTTCGCCCAGTCCGACGAAAGCCGCGCGCTGGTGGACGAGAAGCTGGCCCAGCTCGCCGACTCGGTCGAGCGCATGACCGAGCGGATCGAGGCGATGACGCCGTCCACCTCGGCGCTGGTGCGGGTGGCCGAGGGCCACGAGCGGCTTGCCGAGGTGCTGGAGAACCAGGACCGGGCCGAGACGGGCATCGACGCGGAAAGCCGGATGCGCCTGCGCTCGATCGACGTGCAGCTTCTGCGACTGCTGGAGGAGATGTCGGCCGGCCGCCAGGAAAGCATGGCCGAGCTTCGCACCGACCTCGCGGCGCTGACCCGCGCCGTCGGCCAGATCGCCGCGGGCAACCGCGCCGCGGCGCTGCGCCCGCGCAGCGCGGACGCCCCGCGCGAGGCCAAGGGCGGGGAGGGCTGAGCCATGGCGCTCTCGCGGCGCCCCGGCAACAGGTTCCAGGCCTCGATCTGGCCCGGCTTCGTCGATGCGATGACCGGCCTGCTGCTCGTGCTCATCTTCGTGCTCACGATCTTCATGGTGGTGCAGTTCGTGCTGACCGAGGAAATCTCGGGGCAGGAGAGCGAGCTCGACACGCTGTCGGCGGAGGTCACGCAGCTTGCCCGGGCGCTCGGGCTCGCGCAGCGCCGCAATGCCGAGCTCGAGGACGATCTGGGCGAGATCTCGGCCACGCTGGCGGCGAGCGAGCGGGAATCGGAACGGCAGGCCGCGCTCATCGACAGCCTCAGGGCCGAGCGCGATGCGCAGGCCGAGGCGCTGGGCGATGCGCGCGCGGAAATCGCGAGCTTCGAGGAGCAGGTGGCGAGCCTCCTGGCCGAGCGCGAGGCGGATCGCGCGGCGATCGCCGGGCTCGAGGAGGAGCGCGCGGCGCTGAGTTCCGAGCGCGACGCGCTGGAAACCGCGCTGGCCACCGCCCGCGACGAGATCGACGCCGCCGCCGAGGCCGCCCGCCTCGCCGCAGCCCGCCGCGAGGCGCTGGAGGCGCTGGTGGCCGATCTGCGCGCCGAGACGGCCGAGGGCGCGGAGATGCAGGCCGCGCTGGAAAGCCGGGTGAGCGACCTGCAGGAGGCCCTCAGCGAGGAGGAGGCCGCGCGGCTCGCGGAGGCCGCGGCGGCCGAACGGCTCCGAGAGCGGCTGGAGAACTCGGAGGCCGAACTCACCGCCATGACCCTGCGGCTCGAGGAGGAGCGCCGCCGCGCGGAGGAGACGCTCGCGCTTCTCGCCGCCGCCGAGGCCGCGCAGGAGGATCTCGACACGAAGCTCGCCGCCGCGCTCCTTGCCCAGGAGGGGCTCGAGGCCGATCTCGCCGCCGCGCGGGAGGAGGCCGAGGCGGCGGAAACCCGGGCCCGCGCGCGGGCGGGCGAGGTCGCGGACCTCGAAGAGCGTCTCGCGCTGGCGCTCGCCCGGCTGGAGAGCCGCGAGAGCGCGCTGGCAGAGGCCCGCTCCGACGCGGCGGCCGCGCAATCGGAGCTCAGCGAGGCGGAGGCGGCGCTGGCCGCCGCGCTGCTGCGCGCCGAGGCCGGGGAGGAGGCCGAGGCGGCCGCCGAAACGCTCCGCGCCGAGGCGGCGGATCTCGAGGCCCGGCTGGCCAGCGCGCTCGAACGGATCGCCGCCCGGGAGGGCGAGGCCGCGACGCTTCGCAGGGAACTCGAAACCGCGCGCGCCCGTATCGAGGCGCTGGAGGCCGCGCGGCGGGACGCCGGCGGGGCGGAGGCCCGCGCCGAGACGCTCGAGACACGTGTGGGCGAACTCGAGCAGGCGCTTGCCGAGGCCGAAGACGCCCGCGACGCCCAGGCGGCCCGCGCCGAGGACCGCCGGAGCGACCTCGAGCGCCGGCTCGCCGAGGCGCTCGCCGCCTCGCTCGCGGCGGAAACGGCGCGCGAGGATCTGGGCCAGCGGCTCGCCGCGGCCATCGCCGCGCGCGAGGACGCGGAGGCGCGGCGCGCCGATCTCGCGGAGGAGTTGCGCGCCGCCGCTGCCGCGCGGCTCGCCGCCGAGGAAGAGGCCGATCGGCTGGCCGAGGCGCGCGACCGGCGCGATGCGCTTCTGGCCACCGCGAACCGCGAACTCGCGCGCCAGCAGAGCGCGGCGACCGAGGCGCAGGAACGGACGGCGCTGCTCAACAGCCAGGTCCGCGAACTCAACCGCCAGATCGAGCGGCTGCAGGAGCTTCTCGCGGCGTCCCGCGCCGCGGACGCCGCGCAGGAGGTGCAAATCGAGAACCTGGGCGCAGAACTCAACGCCGCGCTGGCCCGTGCCGCCGCCGAGGAGCGCCGCCGCCGCCAGCTGGAGGAGGAGCGCGCCGCCCGCCTCGAGGCGGAGAAGGAAGACCTTGAGCTCTACCGCTCGGAGTTCTTCGGCCGCCTGCGGGAGCTTCTGGGCGCGCAGGAGGGCGTGCGGATCGAGGGCGACCGGTTCGTCTTCGCCTCCGAGGTGCTTTTCGCGCCGGGCGCGGCGGAACTGTCGGAGGAGGGGCGCGCCGAGGTCGCCCAGGTGGCGGATATCCTGAAGAACGTGATGGACGACATCCCGCCGGGGATCGACTGGATCCTGCGCGTGGACGGGCACACCGACACGGTGCCCGTGCGCGCGGACGCGGAGTTCGAGGACAACTGGGAACTCAGCCAGGCGCGGGCGCTTTCGGTCGTGCGCGACCTGATCGAGACCCACGACATGCCGCCCGAGCGGCTTTCGGCCAACGGTTTCGGGGAATACCAGCCGATCAACCCGGCCGACACGCCGGAGGCGCGGGCGCAGAACCGCCGGATCGAGCTGAAACTGACCGAGAGCTGAGGCGGGCGGCGCTCAGATCACCCGGATCGCGTCCTTGTCCACGGCCAGCATGTAGCCGCGCCGGGCGATGTTGCGCACCAGAAGCGCGCTCACCAGCTGGTTGCCCAGCCCGTCGCGCAGCCGCTTGATGCGCGTCGCGCCCGCGGCCTCGTCGCAGTCCGAGGCGTGGCGCCCGGAGATCACCGCCTCGATCTCGGCCCCGGTCAGCACCTCGTCGTCCATGCGCGCCTCGGCCAGCGCGCTCAGCGTCTCCATCGCGGCGGGGGTGAGGGTGAGCCCGAGATTGTTGAGATAGACGGTATTCTCCTCGCGGCTGATGAGGAGCGAGTTCACCTGGATGCCAGCGCGCTCGATCTGCGCCATGCGGCGGTTGAGCGCCACGAGCATCACCAGGAAAACGAGCGCGGCCACCAGCATCGCGGCGGCGAAGACCAGCAGCACCACGATCACCACGCGATAGCCTGCCAGCGTGTCCGAGAACGCCGTGCCGGATTGCGCGAGGATCTCGAGAAGCTTGATCTCGGCCTGGCTGGTGAGGTCGTCGTTCTCCACGAAGATGCGTTCGACGCGCGCGTTGAAGGCGTCGCCGTCGGGCAGCGTGACGAGCAGCAGCGCCGCCGCCCCCGCGAGCAGCGCGAGGATCGCGGCGATGCCTGCGCCGACGAGGCGCGCGCCGGGGCGGCGCGCCTCAGAACCGGAGGTGGAAGGCGCCGGCACTTTCTTTCCTTTCCGCGAGGCCCTCGGGGCCGAAGACCGAGACCACGTTGAGCAGCGTCCAGCCCGCCGCCGCGAGGCGCGGCGCGAGCGCCTCGGCCGCGGCGGCGGGCGTGCATTGCCCCGCGATCTCGGCGGTTCCGTAATGCAGGCGCAGGGGCGCGTCCTGCTTCGCCTTGTAATCGGCGAAGCACTGCGCCGCGGCGGGCGTCGCCGCGAGCGCCGTCGCGACCACGAGAAGCGCGGGGAGGATGGCATGTCTTTTCATGCGCCAGACACTGCGCCCAAGCCCGCGGCTTTTCAATAACGCGGCGCCTGGGCGGGGGCGCTATCGGATAGCGGCGGCCGGTTATTGCCTGCCGCGCCGGACCGGGCCGAAGAGGGACCGCACAGGCCCCGCGCCGCCGGACGCGGCCGGGGCGCCGGACGCAGAAAAGGAGTCCTCTCATGTCCCGACGTTTCATCGCCGCCGTTCTGGCGGCCAGCCTGACGATCACCGCCCTGGCCGCCCAGCCCGCCCGGGCGGCCGACCAGGACGACCTCGCCCGCGTTCTTCTGGGCGTGGCGGCGATCGCCATCATCGGAAAGGCGATCCAGGACAATCGCAAGGACGAGCGGCGCCGCGCGGCGCCCGCGCGCCCGCAGCTTGCCAAGACCGTTCCGCCGCGCTGCCTGCGCACGACCGAGGGCCGCAACGGCGTGCGCCGCTACATCGACCGCGACTGCGCCGTGCGCGCGGTGCCGCGGCCGGACCGGCTGCCGGGGGCCTGTCTTCAGCGCTATCGCACCTTCCACGGCCGTACGCTGGGCTACGCCGCACGCTGCATGCGCGCCGAAGGCTGGCGCCTCGAACGGGGGTGAGCAGGCCGGCGCCGCCGGGCGGTGCCGGCGACCGGGGGCGCGCGGCTGGCAGGGCGCGACCCCATTTTCGACTTGCCTTCGGCCCGTGTCGGGCGGCCTCCCGTGATGCATGGACCGTCCCGACTTCACCCTCGAGCGCGCGCTGCATGGCCGTGGGCTGCTTCGCGTGGCCGGGCTGGACGAGGCCGGGCGGGGCCCGCTCGCCGGGCCGGTGACGGCGGCGGCCGTCATCTTCGATCCGGCGCGGGTCCCCGAAGGGCTGGACGATTCCAAGCGGCTGCCGCCGGCGCGCCGCGTCGAACTTGCCGCCGAGATCACCGCCGCGGGCGAGGTCTGCGTCGCCCATGCCAGCGTCGAGGAGATCGACGAACTCAACATCCTGCACGCCGCGCATCTGGCCATGTCGCGCGCCGTGGCCGGCCTGTCCCGCCCGCCCCAGCACCTTCTCGTGGACGGCAACCGCCTGCCCGCCGCGTTGCCCTGCGGCGCGGACGCGATCATCGGCGGCGACGGGGTGTGCTGTTCGATCGCGGCGGCGGGCATCATGGCCAAGGTGGCGCGCGACGCGCTGATGCTGGAGCTTGCGCAACAGTTCCCGGGTTATGGCTGGGAGACGAACATGGGATACGGGTCGAAAAGCCACATCGCGGCGCTTCAAGATCTCGGACCCTCCCCACACCATAGGCGGTCCTTCGCGCCGGTGCACAAGATATTGTATCAAGCGAAAACGATAAGTACCTGATTCGAAAAAGAAATTGACCGCGAATCGCCTTTGACTCATCTTCGGTCTCACCAGACGAGCGCGGACCGAACCGCGCCGGGAACAGAGGCAGAGAAAACACGATGACAACGCGCGAGACCGCGGCGGCCGTGCCGCGCAACGAGATCCTTGCCGGCGACTGCATCGAGGCCATGAAGACGCTTCCGGAGGCGTCGGTGGACCTCGTCTTCGCCGATCCGCCCTACAACCTGCAGCTTCGCGGGGACCTGCACCGCCCGGACAACAGCCGGGTGGACGCGGTGGACGACGACTGGGACCGCTTCGACAGCTTCGCGGCCTACGACGCCTTCTCGCGTGCCTGGCTCGCCGAGGCGCGGCGCGTCCTGAGGCCCGGGGGCGCGATCTGGGTGATCGGCTCCTACCACAACATCTTCCGCCTGGGCGCGGCCTTGCAGGACGCGGGCTTCTGGATCCTCAACGACGTTGTCTGGCGCAAGTCGAACCCGATGCCGAACTTCCGGGGCAAGCGCTTCACCAACGCTCACGAGACGCTGATCTGGGCAAGCCGTGAGGAAGGCGCGAAATACACCTTCAACTACGAGGCGCTCAAGGCGTTGAACGAGGGCATCCAGATGCGCTCGGACTGGGTGATCCCGCTTTGCACCGGACATGAGCGCCTCAAGGACGAGGCCGGCGGCAAGGCGCATCCGACCCAGAAGCCCGAGGCGCTGCTGCATCGTGTTCTCGTCGGCTGCACAAATCCCGGGGATCTGGTGCTCGATCCGTTCTTCGGCACCGGCACCACCGGCGCGGTCGCCCGGATGCTCGGGCGCGACTTCATCGGCATCGAGCGGGACGCGGGCTACCGCGAGCTCGCCGCGAAGCGGCTGCGCGCCGTGCGGCCCTACGATCGCTCCGCGCTGGAGGTGAGCCCGTCGCGGCGCGCGGAGCCGCGGGTGCCCTTCGGCCAGCTCGTCGAGCGCGGGATGCTGCGGCCGGGCGAGGTGCTGACCTCTCTCAGCGGCAAGAGCGCCAAGGTCCGCGCGGACGGCACGCTGGTGGCCGACCAGGTGAAGGGATCGATCCACCAGGTGGGCGCGGCGCTGGAGGGGGCGCCCTCGTGCAACGGGTGGACCTACTGGTGTTTCCGGCGCGACGGCAAGACGGTGCCGATCGACGTGCTGCGCCAGCAGCTGCGCGCCGAGATGGCCGCACGGCCCAACTGAGTCTCCGAACACCGCCGGTGCCTGTCGCCTGACAGCGCGCCGACCTGGCCCCGCCCTTCCGGCGGGGCCCTTTTTTATGCGCCGTTCGTGCTATCTGTTCGGGCGGAACGGCAAGGGGAGCCCGCAATGAAACGCATACTCGTGATCGGCGCGAGCCGCGGCATCGGCCTTGAAGTGACGCGCCAGGCGCTGGAACGCGGTTTCACGGTGCGCGCCATGGCCCGCAGCGCCGACAAGATCGCGCTCGACAGCGAGCGGCTGGAACCGGTGCCGGGCGACGCCACGGATCCAGCCGACCTCCGGCCCGCGCTGGAGGGGGTGGACGCCGTGATCCTCGCGCTCGGCGTGCCGAAGAACCTCGATTTCATCACGAAGCCGGTGGCGCTCTTCTCGACGGCCACCCAAGCGCTCCTGCCGCTGATGTCGGCCGCGGGGGTGCGGCGCCTGCTGGCCGTCACGGGCTTCGGCGCGGGCGAAAGCTCCGAACGGCTGAGCCTTGCGGAAAGATTGCCGTTCCGCGCCGTGATGGGGCGCGCCTACGACGACAAGACGCGCCAGGAGGATCTCATCAAGGCAAGCGATCTCGACTGGACGATCGTGCGCCCGGGCATCCTGACCAACGGGCCGCATACCGGGCGCTACAAGGTGCTGACCGAGAAGGCGGACTGGCGGAACGGGATCATCAGCCGCGCGGACGTGGCGGATTTCCTGCTGAACGCGCTGGAGGCCGACAGCCACGTCGGCGCGGCGCCGGTGCTGGTGCGCTGATGCCGGGCGCGCCCCTCACCTAGCGTTCTGCGCCTGACGTGAGTTCCCCGGAGCGCCTCTGGTGAACCTCCGCCGCTCGGCGAAGGTGCGAGCGACGACGTCAAGCAGGGAGCGGGGCTTGCAAAGTCGAGGCTGTTTCCCGACAGCGGCCTTTCGCGAAAAGTGCGGCGGAGGCAAAATGAGAACTCATATTGGACCTCGGCATCGGGTAATAACGTAAGGCCGTTGCCAGACGGCGACGTCGAGCCCCATTGCCTCTGAAGCCGTCTTGGGTTCCTCTCAGCATAAGGGCGAAAAGGACGCGGAGCTATGGGCACCATTTCATTTCTTAGATTCTTTCCATATGCACTCGACCACAAGCAAACAATCGCTTTTTCGGCTCTTTCCCATCTTCTTGAAAGCGCCTTTTCGCAAATGTCTTTTCAAAAAAAATTTATGCAGAAGCATTCCGGAAAAGGAGACGAAGAGCTGTCGGTATCGGAACGTAGCGAGATGCTGGATTCCCTCTGGGCGACTGTTTCAACGCTCTACTTCATCGAGAAAGTCTGTAATTCTGAGCCAAATATGCTCAGCCCCGTCTACGAAGATTCTAACCTGCCTATTTTTGCACGGTCTGCGGCTGAGTTACGTAACGCAAAGGATCATCTCGCACAAAGAATCGGAAACTATTCAAAACGAAAAGACTTTCTCCCGATTAATGGTCTCGTGAGATGGACATTCAGTCCGCGCGTCGAGGCGGAGGAGTTCATATTCAACATCCAACTATTTTCAGTTGATCCAATTCTCAAGCCTTTTAAAATTGCGGCGGCAGATGATATTAATGGAATTACAAGGGCGTTTGACCACCTTACTCTTTATGCATTTGACGGCTGCCTCCATGTTTCCCGAGTTCATGACGCGCTCGAGGGCTTTATAAGAATTTTGGATGAGAACTTGGCTGCATCAATTCCCCAAGCTGACTCTGGTGGCGCGCCAAAAAAAACTGATTTGAGCGAGGCGGAGCAGCGCCCGTTCTGTGTGGTGATAGAAGGCCGCACAACGATTTAGTTCTTTTCGAAGGGCGCTTTTTCGAATCAAATATCGCACAATCGTGATCGGCCGCTCCATCCACGGTTTACCAGTTCGCGACTATTTCGGTGAAAGGCAGCAATCGCATATTCGAGGAGAGTGCCGTTGCTCCGCTCCGGGGCTGACTGCCGTCATCTGACATTCCCAGCCGCAATACTTGCCTCCTCACCTGGCGCCTGCCTTCGCATGGGCATCTTGTGTCAGGTGCAGAACGCTAGCGCGGCAGCGGGTTGCGCGCCTCGTTGTAGGGGTGCCAGTCCGCGATCTCGGGGTAGTGCTGGCGCCGCCAGGCGCGCACGCGCGGGTTCATGATCCGCCGCCAGAGCGGAGGAACCATCGCCGCCATCGTCATCACCGGATAGCCGTAGGGCAGCTGCGGCGCCTCCCGGTCGGTGTAGGTCTGCAAGAGCGGGAACCGGCGATCCGGCTTGTAATGATGATCCGAGTGGCGTTGCAGGTTGATCAGTAGCCAGTTCGACGCCCGGTGCGATGCGTTCCAGCTGTGATGTGGCTGCACATGCTCGTATCGTCCGTCGCCCAGATGCTTCCGCGTCAGCCCGTAATGCTCGACGTAATTGACGAGTTCGAGATGCCAGACCGCGATCACGGCTTGCCACAGAAAGAGCGCGAGGCCCGCCCAGCCCGAGAGGGCGAGGGCCAGCGCCAGCATCGAACCTTGCAGCGCCCAGTAGCGCCAGAACGGGTTTTCGCGCGCCCACCAGGGCCGGCCCTTGCGCGCCAGCATTCGCGCCTCGGCCCGCAAGGCCGAGGCGAGGGACTGGCGCAGCATCCTTGGAAAGAAGCGGTGGAACCCCTCGTTGTAGCGCGCCGTCACCGGATCGCGGGGGGTTCCGACATAGCGATGGTGCACCAGCAGGTGTTCCGAGCGGAAGTGGGAGTAGAGCACCATGGCGAGAAGGACGTCGCCCAGCCAGCGTTCCCACCGGTTCCGCTGGTGCATCAGCTCATGGCTGTAATTGATCCCGATGGTGCCGGTGATGACGCCCACGCCGAAGAACAGCGCCACCGTTTCGGGCGTGCCCAGATGATCCGCCCGAGGGACGTACCAGAGAAGACCGAAAAGCGTGACGAACTGCACCGGCGCCCAGACCCGGGTGACGAGGCTGTACCAGCGCAGCGCCTCGTCGGGCGTGTCCGGGTCGGCATTGCCGCTGTCGCGCCCGAGCGCGGCGTCGGCCGCGGCGAAGAGATACCAGGTCACGAGCGGCAGCAGCAGCACGTTCCAGCCCCCGGCCCATGCACCGTACGCCGCGAGCGGCGGCAGCGCCAGCGACAGCCAGAACGGCATGGCCGACTGCCAGCGGCTCAGCTGCGTGGCGGGGATCGTGTGAAGCTGCTGCATGGCGCGTGCGACCGCTTGGTGATGTCTGGCGTCGAGACTAGCACCGGGACGGCCGCGTGGCGACGGGCCGGCGCACCGGCCGCGAGGCGACCTTGCGTCACCGGGCGCCCCGGCACTCGCCGCGCGGCGTCCGCGGCCGCGCTCAGATCAGAATAAGCATCCCCGCGAGCCCGAGACCGAATCCCGTGACGAGCCCGACGACGATCACGCCGAACCGCATCGTCGGGCGGGCCTGCGCCTCGTCCTCGCCGATCGCCCCACCGTCGGTCGAGGCAAGCGGCGCGCCGGCCCCGTGGCGCGCTTCGATCCGCGCAAGACGCGCCTGGAAATCCGAGTGATTCGACATCGCCCTGATCCGTCCTGGTGACTTTGGGGCGGTGTCGCGCGCGGCCGTGGCAGGCATGCGGAGAGACTGTGGCGAAATCGCGGTGCGCTACAACTTTCGCGCGATGTCGAAGGCCTTGCGCATGACCGTGGGCAGTTCCGACGGGCGGAACACCTCGGGGTCCAGGAACGTCCCGCGTTCGGGCGCACGGTCCATCGGGACGAGCGCGGTGCGAATCGCAAGGCGCAGGTGAAAGTGGGTGAAGGTGTGCCGCGCCTCGGCGCCCGCGTCGCGCCATTCCGCGCGGATCGGCGGCGCGGGATCGGGTGCGCCCTCGGCCCAGTCGGTGCCGGGCCAGCCCAGCATCCCGCCCAGAAGGCCGCTGTCGGGCCGCCGCTCCAAGAGCCAGGCCCCGTCCACCCGCCGGGCCAGGTAGGCGATGCCGTGGCGCACCGGCTTCGGTTTCTTCGGGGTCTTGCGCGGCAGCCCGGCCGCCGTGCCCTCGGCCCGCGCGGCGCAGGGCGCGCGCCACGGGCAGATGCCGCAGGCGGGATTGCGCGGCGTGCAGATCGTGGCGCCGAGGTCCATCACCGCCTGGGCGTAGCAGCCCGGCCGCGCATCGGGCGTCAGGCGGGCCGCGGCCTCGGTCAGTTCGGGCTTCGCGGCGGGCAGGGGCGTGCGGATATCGTGCAGCCGCGCCATCACCCGCTCCACGTTGCCGTCCACCACCGTCTCGGGCCGGTCGAACGCGATCGCGGCGATCGCCGCGGCGGTATAGGGGCCGATGCCCGGCAGCGCCCGCAGCGCGTCCGCGCTGTCGGGGAACCGTCCGCCATGATCGGATGCCACCACGCGGGCGCATTTCAGCAGGTTGCGGGCGCGCGCGTAGTAGCCGAGCCCGGCCCACTCGCCCATCACCGCGCCGTCCTCGGCGGCGGCGAGCGCCTCTACCGTGGGCCAGCGTTCGGTGAAGCGGTGAAAGTACCCGCGTACCGCGGCCACGGTGGTCTGCTGAAGCATCACCTCGCTCAGCCAGACGCGGTAGGGATCGGGCCGGCTCCCTTCCGCGCGCTCTGCCGGCCCCACGCGCCACGGAAGCGCCCGCGCATGGCGGTCATACCAGGCGAGAAGCTCATCGGCGGAAGGCGATTCACGCAAGCGTGACATGGAGTTGGCTGACCTCGCGGCGGAAGGGGCTGGCGCGCGGCGCTTGGTCCCTTAGAATAGGGGGTGAGGTAAGGATTCAACCCGTGATCGACAGACCCGCGACCACGCGCGGTTTCGCCCGCGCCGCGACCCTTCTGCAATCCCGCATCCGCCGCGCCGGCGAGGCGCGCGGCTTCGCCGTGTCCCGTCTGCTCACAAGGTGGGAAGAGATCGCCGGCGCCGACATGGCCGCCGTGGCGCGCCCGGTGAAGGTCAGCTACGCGCAGGGCGGCTTCGGCGCGACGCTGACGCTGCTGACGACGGGCGCCCACGCTCCGGTTCTGGAGATGCAGAAGGAACGCCTGCGCGCCCGCGTGAACGCCGCCTACGGCTACAACGCCATCGCCCGGCTGCGCATCACCCAGACCGCGCCCGAGGGTTTCGCGGAAGCGCAGGCGGGTTACACCGCGCCTGCGCGGCGCGCGCCCGCACCCGACCCCCGGACCGAGCGCGAGGCCCAAAGCCTCGCCGCGCCCGTGGCCGACGAGGGCCTGCGCGAGGCGCTCGAGACACTGGCCCGGAACGTGCTCGCCCGCGAGCGCGCCGGCCGCAGCACCTGACGGAGAGACATTCCATGACACGATACATCGTTCCCGCCGCGCTCGCGCTCGTTCTCGTTGTGGGGGGCGCCTTCTGGCTCACCCGCGCGCCAAGCGCTCCGGAAGGGCTGCCGATGGCGGCCGAGGCGCAGGGCGCGGAGGTGGACACCTCCTCGGTCACCGAGATGGCGCTCGGCGATCCCGACGCGCCGGTGACGGTGATCGAATACGCCTCCTTCACCTGCCCGCACTGCGCGAGCTTCCACACCGGGCCGTTCGAGCAGATCAAGGAGAACTACGTGGATACCGGCAAGGTCCGTTTCATCCACCGGGAGGTCTATTTCGACAAGTACGGCATGTGGGCCTCGCTGATCGCGCGCTGCGCCGGGCCGGATCGCTACTTCGGCATCGTCGACCTGATCTACGACGGTCAGAGCGAATGGTCGCGCGCGGGCTCCGACCTCGCCATCGCCAACGAACTGCGCAAGATCGGGCGCATGGCGGGGATGGACAACGACCGGATCGAGGCCTGCCTGACCGACGCGGACAAGCTTCGGACCCTCGTCGCATGGTACCAGGAAAACGCCACCGAGCATGACATCGACGCCACGCCGAGCTTCGTCATAGACGGCGAGAAATACTCCAACATGGGCTATTCCGATTTCGCCCGCATCCTGGACGAAAAGCTCGCCGGGCAATGCCCGCCCCGCTCGAAGGGGTCCGTGTCGTCGAGCTGGCGCGCATCCTGGCCGGTCCCTGGGCCGGCCAGGTCCTCGCCGACCTCGGAGCGGAGGTGGTGAAGGTCGAAAGCCCCGAGGGGGACGATACGCGCCGCTGGGGGCCGCCCTTCGTGGAGCGTGACGGCGCGCGCGAAGCCGCCTATTACCATTCCTGCAATCGCGGCAAGGCGAGCGTGACCGCCGATTTCCGCACCGAGGCGGGCCGTGCCAGGGTTCTGGAGCTGGTGGCCGGGGCGGACGTGGTGAGCGAGAACTTCAAGGTGGGCGGGCTCGCCAAGTACGGGCTGGATTACGCGAGCCTCGCGCCCGATCATCCCGGGCTGGTCTATTGTTCGGTCACCGGGTTCGGGCAGGACGGCCCCTACGCCCACCGGGCGGGCTACGACTACATCATCCAGGGCATGTCGGGGTTCATGTCGATCACCGGCGATCCGGACGGCCCGCCGCAGCGCGCGGGCGTTGCGGTCACTGACATCTTCACGGGCGTCTATGCCGCGACCGCGATCCTCGCCGCCCTGCATCAGCGCGCGCGCACGGGGCGGGGCCAGCACGTCGACATGGCGCTCCTCGACGTCGCCGTGGCGGTCACGGCGAACCAGGCGATGAACTATCTGGCTACCGGAACGCCGCCCGCGCGCACGGGCAATTTCCACCCGAATCTCGCGCCCTACCAGGTTTTCGCCTGCGCGGACGGCCACATCATCATCGCCACCGGCAACGACGCGCAGTATCGCCGGCTCTGCGGGCTTCTGGGCGCTGACGACCTCGGCGAGGCGGCGGAGTTCGCGACCAACGCCGACCGGGTGCAACGCCGCGACCTGCTTTCCGCGCGGCTCGAGGCGCAGACGCGGGGCTGGTCCAAGGCCGCGCTTCTGTCCGCCTGCGAGGCCGAGGGCGTGCCGGCGGGACCGATCAACGACATGGCCGAGGTCTTCGCCGACCCGCAGGTGCGGCACCGGGGCATGCAGGTGACCCTCGACGGGGTGCCGGGCGTGCGCTCGCCCTTCGCCTTCTCGGATTCGGATCTCACGCTGCGCCGCCCGTCCCCGAAGCTCGGCGAGGACGACGGCACGGCCTAGCCTTCCGCGGTCTTCAAAACGCCCGCGAGCGCGGCGTCGAGCGGCGACCAGTCCACCAGTTCGAGGCGCACCGGCAGGGTCAGGACCTTCGGCCGGAAGGCGGCCGGAAGGCGCACCGCGTCCTTCTCGGTGGTGACGAGTTGCGCGCCGCGGGCCGCCGCCTCCCGCTCCAGCCGGGCCAGCAGTGCGGGCGTCAGCGGCTGGTGATCCTGGAGCGCCTCGGCGCGGGTGAGCTCCGCGCCGAGACCCTGAAGCGTCGCGAAGAACTTCTCGGGATGGCCGATCCCCGCGAAGGCGAGAAGCCGCGCGCCGGTCCAGTCCATGCCGGTCTGGAGCGTGGCGAGATGGCCGCGAAGATGCGGCACGCGGATCGCCCCGCCCCATGTCGCGTCGAAGGCGCGCTGGGCGGGCGGCGCCCCGATGGACAGCAGCATGTCGGCGCGCGCCAGCCCCGCCTCCACCGGTTCGCGCAGCGGTCCGGCGGGAAGGCAGCGCCCGTTGCCGAAGCCGAGCGCGGCGTCCACCACCACGATCGAGAGGTCCTTGGCCAGCGCCGGGTTCTGGAACCCGTCGTCCAGAAGGATCGCCTCGGCCCCCGCCGCCGCGGCGGCGCGCGCGCCGGCGGCGCGGTCCCGCGCCACCCAGACCGGGCCGAAGGCCGACAGCAGCAGCGGCTCGTCGCCCACATCCGCGGCGTCGTGGCGGCGCGGGTCCACCCGCACGGGGCCTTCCAGCCGCCCGCCGTGACCGCGCGAGACGACATGCGCCGCAACGCCCTGCGCCGCGAGGCGCTGCACGAGCGCCATGACGGTGGGCGTCTTGCCCGTGCCGCCGGCATTGAGGTTGCCCACGCAGATCACCGGCGCGCCGGGCCGCGCGCCGGGCCCCCGGGCCACGCGCCGCGCCGTGGCCCGCGCCGTCAGCGCCCCGAGAGGCGCGAGCAGGCGCGCGCGCCAGTCCGGGCGGTCGGGCGGGGTGAACCAGAAGGCAGGGGCGCGCATCAGGTGAGCCTTCCCAGGTCGAGCGTGTCGAGCACAAGGTCCACGATACGGTCCGTGGCCTCTGCCCCTTCGGAGGCGACGCTCCAGGCGGCCTCGGCCATCGCCGCGGCGCGGTCCGGCGCCAGAAGCTGCGCCAGCGCCGCGGCGAGGCCGTCGGCATCCGCGATCCGAAGCGCCGCCGCCGCCGCGTCGAGCCGCGCGTAGGCGTCGATGTGGCGGCGCACGTTCGGCCCGTGAATCACCGCAGAGCCAAGCGCGGCCGGCGCGAAGGGATCCTCGCCGCCGCGCTCCGTTTCGATGGAGCTTCCCATGAAGGTGACCGGGGCGAGGCGGTAGAGCAAGCCGAGATCGCCCGGGCCCTCCGACACGAGCACCTGAGTCCGGTCCTGGGGCGGCCCGTCCCGCATCCGTGCCACGGAAAGCCCCGCCGCCGTCGCCATCGCGGCTGCGACCTCGGGGGTGACGGTCCGCTCCGCCGGCGCCAGCACGAGCAGAAGCCTGTGCGACAGGCGTGCCGCGGCACGATGGGCGCGCAGCACGGTTCGCATTTCGGTGGGCTGGACATGGGCGGCGAGCCAGACCGGCCGCCCCGCCAGCGCCTCGCCGAGGCGCTCGAGCATGCGAAGGTCGCAGGGCAGCGCCGCGCCGGCCTCCTGCAGCGGGCCCGTCACCGTGATCTCGCTTTCGGGAACGCCGAGACGCTCCAGCCGCCGCCCGGCGGCACCGGTGCGCGCGAAGCAGGCGGTGAAAAAGGCGAGGGTCGCCGGCACCACGCGCGGCAGGAACCGGACCGGCCGCCGGGAAAGGCCCGTCTCTTCGGCGTCCACCATCAGAAGGGGCACGCCCGCCCGTGCCGCGCAGGCCAGAAGCGCGGGCCGGACGGCGCCCCCGCCCCAGATGCCGCAATCGGGACGCCAGTGGGCGAGGAAGGCCTCGGCCGCGGCGCTGTTCTCGTCCGGCACGCGTCGCCAGATGGCCTCGCCGGGCAGCGTGTCCGGCCGGGCGTCGTCCGCACTGGTGAAGAGCAGCGCGAGACCTGGCCGCTGCGCCGCGATCCGCTGCCCGAGCTGGACCAGCCCGCGCGGCCGCGCATGGCGTCCCAGGTGCAGCCAGACAATTTCCTCCCCGGGTCGCGCTTCGGTCTCCGCGGCCGCCCCGCGCAGCGGCTTGCGGGTCAGCGCCAGGTAGGCGGCGAGGCCGGGGGCGGGTCTCAGCTGTCGAGTTCCTCGGTGGGCGAGGCCTCCGCGGCCTCGTCGCGCAGGCGGTGCAGGTGGGCGATGAAGTAACGGGTGTGGGCGTTGTCCACCGTGCGCTGCGCCTCGGCCTTCCAGGCGTTGTAGGCGCTCTGGTAATCGGGAAAGATGCCGACCATGTGGATGTCGTCGACGTTCTTGAACTTCGTGCTGGTGGGATCGACCAGCTCGCCGCCGAAGACCAGATGCAGTCGCTGCGCCATGGCTGTTCCCTTTCGCTGTGGGCCGGACCGGCGCGACCCTACGCGATGGGGGCGCCCGGTCAAGGCGGGTCGGGCATGAGCGCCCCGGGTCAGCCCGTGCGCGACACGCGCGCGATGATCGCGGCGATGGAGCCCGCGCTCGATCCCGCGACCTATCGCTTCTGCACCTGCGCGGATCCCGCCCGCGCCGCCGAGGCCGCGGCGCGGGCGCTCGCGACCTTTCGGGAGGATGAGGGGCTTTCGCTCGTGCTTGAGGTGGCCGAGGCGCGGGACATGGGCTTTCCCGACGGTCCCGCGATGCGGCGGATCACGCTTACCGTGCACTCCGCGCTCGACGGCGTGGGCCTCACTGCTGCCGTGTCAGAGGCGCTCGCCGCGCGCGGCATCGCCTGCAACGTTGTCGCGGCCTTCCACCACGATCATCTTTTCGTGCCGGAGATCCATGCGGACGAGGCGATGGAGGCGCTTTCGGCCCTTCAGCGCGCCGCGCGGGCCGGTCAGCCCCCGCCGCCCCGAAGCGCCTCGATCAGCGGCGCGTGAAGCTGCGGCGGGGCGGCCACCACGCCGGCGGTGCGCGGCGGATCGGTGTTGAAGCGCGGGGTGCCGCCGTGCCGGTCGGTCACGACCGCCCCGGCTTCGACGCAAAGCAGCAGCCCGGCGGCGATGTCCCAGTCCCAGCTTTCGCGCAGCGTCAGCATGGCGTCGAACCGCCCCTCCGCCACCAGCGCGAGGCGGTAGGCGAGCGAGGGCCGGTGATGGCGCTCGAAGTCCGGGCGCCCCCCCGGCCAGTTCCGGTCATCGAGCGCGTACCGGGTCGCCAGCACGTTCGCGCCGTCGATCTCCTGCCGGGCGGAGGCCGAGAGCCGTGCGCCGTTCAGCCAGGCGCCGCCGCCCGCCTCGGCGCTGTAGAGCAGGTCATGGGCAGGAAGATAGACCACGGCTGCGCTGATCGCGCCCCCCGCCGCCACCGCGAGCGAGAGCGACCAGCTCGAGGATCCCTCGATGAAGCCGGTGGTCCCGTCGATGGGGTCGAGGACGAAGCATCTCTCGGCCGCGAGGCGCTCGGGGGCGTCCTCGTCCTCCTCGCTCAGCCAGCCATAGTCGGGCCGCGCCGGACGAAGGATCTCGGCGAGCGCGGCGTTCACTGCGATGTCGGCCTCGGTCACCGGGCCCGCGTTTTCCGGCTTGTCCCAGCGTTTCGCGGTCGGGCCGTGGAAGCGCAGCGCGACCTCGCCGGCCGTTCGGGCGGTGCGGACGAGCAGGGCGAGGTCACTCTCCTGCAAGCGTCAGCCCCTCGACCAGAAGCGAGGGCACGACGCGCGACAGCCACGGCCGCGCGTCGTTGGCGGGCACGAGGGTCAGAAGCATCTCGCGCAGGTTGCCCGCCACCGTGCATTCGTTGACCGGCCAGGCGATCTCGCCGTTTTCCACCCAGAAACCGGACGCCCCGCGCGAGTAGTCGCCGGTGTTCGGGTTGATCGTGGAGCCGATCATCGAGGTCACCAGGAGCCCCGTCCCCATCTCGGCAAGAAGCTCCGCGCGGCTTCGCGTGCCCTGGGTGAGGGCCACGTTCCAGTTGGTCGGCGAGGGCGGCGAGGACACGCCGCGCGCGGCGTTCCCGGTCGAGGCCATGCCGAGCTTTCGCGCGGTGGCCAGGTCGAGCGTCCAGCCCGTCAGCCTTCCGTTCTCGACGATGGCGCGGCGGCGGGTCGGCAGCCCCTCGGCGTCGAAGGGCCGCGAGCCGGGCACGCGGGGGCGATGCGGATCCTCGATCAGCGACAGGGCCTCGGGCAGGACCTGCTCGCCCAGCGCGTCGCGCAGCCACGACGCGCCGCGCGCCACCGCGGTGCCGTTGACCGCCGACAGAAGGTGCCCGACCAGCGAGGCGGCGATCCGCTCGTCGAAGACCACCGGGTAGGCGCCGGTGCGCGGGCGGCGCGCGCCCAGCCGCTCCACCGCGCGTTCGCCGGCGGTGCGGCCGATCTCGTCTGCGTCGCGCAGGTCCGACTGGTAGACCCGGCCGTCGCCGTCGTAGTCGCGTTCCATGCCGAGCCCCGCGCCGGCGATCGCCACGCAGGACAGCGACCGGCTGGTGCGCCGGTAGCCGCCGGAAAATCCGTTGCTGGCCGCGAGATGCATCTCGCGCGCGCCCCAGGAGGCCGAGGCGGCCTGCACCTGGCTGACGCCCTCGACCGCCAGGGCGGCGGCCTCGGCGCGGGCCGCGTCCTGCTGCAGCGCGTCGGGCGCGGGTTCGGGGGCGGGATCGGCCAGGTCGAGAGCCGCAGCCGAGCGATCCTCGGCAAGCTGCGCCGCATCGGCGAGGCCGGCATGGGGATCCTCCGGCGCCTCGCGCGCCATCGCCACGGCGCGTTCCGCCATCTCGGCGATGGTTTCCGCGCGGGGATCGGAGGCGGACACGCAGGCCTGGCGGCGGCCCAGCATGACCCTTAGGCCGAGGTCGATCCCTTCCGCCCGCTCCGCCTGTTCCAGCGCGCCGCCGCGCACCTCGACGGTCACCGAGCGGTCGGCCAGCACCATCGCGTCCGCGCTTTCGGCGCCCGCCCTGCGCGCGGCGTCGAGAAGCTGGGCGGAGAGCGTGTCGGGGCTCGGAGTGGGCATGGGCGGTCTCCTCGGCTGTGAGCCCGTGAGGTAGACCTCGCCCCGCCGCTTCGCAAGCGGGGCGTGCCCGCCGGGGTCGCGAAACCGTCCGCGCCGACCGGACCCCCGGCCGGCGCGGCACGGCCCCGTGCGCCGGCGCTACTGGATACGCTGGCCGTTGGCGAGGATCTGCCCCTCGCCGTTGATGGCGATGTTCGAGCGCAGGACGTCGTCGCCCGCCGGCACCGCGAACATGCTCATCATCATCCGCGCGCCCATCGCCTGTTCCTCCGGCAGCAGGCCCATGCTCACCAGCGTGTCGAGCAGCGCGTTGGCGCCCGCGAGGCGCAGGTCGATCGACCCGGTGGGGTGCGGCATGCCGTTGAAGGTGGCCGTGTCGCTGTTGTCGAAGGTGAAGGCGCCCTCGCCCGTCAGTTCGGCGCCTGCCGCGCGCAGTTCCAGGCTGTTCAGCGTCAGCGCCTCCAGCTGCGCGGGCTCGTCCGCGCTTTCCATGACGTCGGGGTCGAAGACGTTCACCAGGACGCGGGCGAGCCCGTCCACGTCGAGCGAGAGCGTGGCCGGATCGCGGGGCAGCATCGCGCCCGGGTCGAAGATGTTCCAGAGATTGTCGGACATCGTGAAATCGCCGAGCGTGAGACCGAGCGAGAAGGCGCGTGGCTCGTCGGACGGGGTGAGCGGCACGACGAAGGACATGACGGTCCGGGCCATCTGGAAGGACACCGGGAAGGGCAGTTCGTCGCCCTCGAGCGTCACATCGGTGCCCTCGCCCGTCAGATCGTAGGACAGCCGTTCGGCGTCGATGGCCAACGCGACGCCGCCTTGCGTCGCCCGGGTGGAGCCGGTGAGGGTCTGCCCGTCCTCCTCGGCGGAGAAGTCGGCCTGTCCGCCCGAGTAGGAGAGGCTGCTTTCCAGGGCATACCCCTCGTCGAGCGCCGCGGCCATGTCGTCGAGGTCCGCGCGTTCGGGGATGCGCGCGGAGGTCCGCGACTCCAGCGCGGTCATGCTGCCCTTGAGCGTCACGCGCCCGTCGTCGCCCTCGGGGTCGACGAAATCGACGTCGTAGTCGAGCCGCTCCATCGAGGCGCTCTGCTCGATGGCACGCAGCGGCCCGCTGCCCACCGTGGCCGTTCCGTCAAGCCCGGTGACCGTCAGCGCCGCGCGGGCGTCCCCGGGCGGAACGGGCTGTCCGTCCACCACAAGATCGGCGAGCGCGATGCCCAGCTGCGCGGCGCCGTAGTCGTAGCGCAGGCTGTCCTCCGGATCGCCCGAGACGACGATCTCGAGGCCCGACTGGGTCAGGTCGAGGCGGAAGTCGGCGGGCGGCTCGTCCTCGGGCCGGGCCGAGATCGCGACGGGCAGGGTCTCGGGGTAGCGGATGCTGACCGTGCCGTCACCGTTCTCGGTGAAGCGGATCTCGGGCACCGTCACATCCACCGAGCCTTCGTCGTCCGGCAGGGTGCGGGCAAGCGAGATGTCGCGCACCGTCAGCGTGTCGCCGGCCGCCGAATCGCTCGCCGTGACGCTGTATCCCATACCCTCCAGGTAGCCGCGCATGTCGTCCCAGACCTGCCGGGCGGTGACGTCGGCGCTCGCGCCGCCGGCGGCAAGGGCGATGACGGCGGCGAGGCCGCCGCGCAAGGTGTTCCAGCTCATGGTTCGGCCTTTCATGCGTATCGTTCGGCCCGAGCGTCCTCCCGCGCGGGCGGCAGGTCAAGCCCGAAGCCTCGGGGTGGACGTCTGCCGGGGGCAGCCGTATCACCCCGGTACGACGGAAGCGCGACATCGCGGCAGGGAGGCGAGGCATGGGCGGACTGGACGGAAAGGTGGTCATGGTCACCGGGGCGAGCCGGGGCATCGGCGCGGCCGCGGCGCGCGCCTTCGCTGCCGAGGGCGCGAAGGTGGCGCTTCTCGCGCGGAGCGAGCGGGACATCGCCGAACTGGCCGGAGAGATCGGCCCCGATGCCATCGCGGTGCCCTGCAACGTCGCGCGCTACCTCGAGGTGGAGGCCGCGGTGGGCGCCTGCCTGCAGGCCTTCGGGCGGCTCGACGTGCTGGTGAACAACGCCGGGGTGATCGAGCCCATCTCGCCCCTGGCCGATGCCGGCCCGGACGCCTGGGCGCAGGCCGTCGCCATCACCCTCAACGGCGTCTTCCATGGGATGCGCGCCGCGATGCCGGTGATGATCGAGGCGGGCGGTGGCACGATCCTGACGGTCAGCTCGGGCGCGGCGCACAGCCCGCTGGAAGGCTGGAGCCATTATTGCGCCTCGAAGGCGGGCGCCGCGATGCTGACCCGCTGCGCCGACACCGAGGGCCGCGCCCACGGCATCCGCGCCATGGGCCTCAGCCCCGGCACGGTGGCGACCGAGATGCAGCGCGAGATCAAGGCGAGCGGGATCAATCCCGTGAGCGCGCTCGACTGGTCCGAGCACATCCCCCCCGAATGGCCCGCCCGCGCGCTGGTGTGGATGTGCAGGGCCGAGGCCGACCCCTGGATCGGCGAGGAGATCAGCCTCCGCGATCCCGACATCCGCGCGAAGGTGGGTCTTTCATGATCCGGGTGACGCGCGAGGGCGGGCTCTGGACCGCCGTGATCGACCGGCCGGAAAAGGCCAATTCGCTGACCCTGGAAATGCTCCAGGATCTCGCCGAATTCGCCGAGAGCGCGAGCGCGGAAGGCGCGCGGGCGCTCGTCCTGACCGGCGCAGGCGGCGTCTTTTCGGCGGGGGCGGACCTCGAGGAGGCGCGCGCGGGGCTTGCCACCTCCCCGGTATGGGAGCGGCTTTCGGCCGCCATTGCGGGCTTTCCGGGCCTGTCGATCGCCGCGCTCAACGGCACGCTTGCGGGCGGCGCCTTCGGCATGGCGCTCGCCTGCGACCTGCGACTCGCAGTGCCCGAGGCGAAATTCTTCTACCCGGTGATGAAGCTCGGCTTCCTGCCCCAGCCCTCCGATCCCGGGCGGCTCGCCGCGCTGGTGGGGTCGGCGCGGGCGAAGCTGCTGCTCATGGGCGGCGCGAAGATCGGGGCGGACGAGGCGCTGGCCTTCGGGCTCGTCGATCGTGTCCTGCCCGCCGATGACCTCATGGACGCGGCGCACGCCCTCGCCGCGGACACGCGCGCCGCCGCGCCCGAGCATGCCCGCGCCATCAAGGAGCTCTGCCGCTAGCGCCGCCGTCGCAGACGGCGCGCGCCCGGCGAACGCGAGTGGAAGTCCGGCGGGCGCTTCGACACCCAGCCGATGAATCGCGCCAGACGGGGATGCGCGCGCAGCGCGTCGATCGTCGCGTAGTCCCGCGCCAGTTCGGCCTCGGTCAGCGTGGCGTGGATCTCGTTGTGGCAGATCTGGTGCAGAAGCACCGTGGGCCCTCCCTTGCCACCCTTCAGCTTCGGCACGAGGTGGTGCAGGCTTTGCCGCGCGCCGGGCGGGATCGGGCGGCCGCAGAGCGGGCAGACGGGATCGGGCGCGGCGTCGGTCATGGCCTCCGAGCATGGTCCGCGCCGCGGAAAGGGCAAGGACGCGATGGAGCGGATCGAGGCGCTGGTGGTGGGTGCGGGGCCGGCGGGGCTGATGGCGGCCGAGGAACTCGCCCGCGCGGGCCGCGCCGTGCTGGTCGTCGAGGCGAAGCCCTCGGTCGCCCGGAAGTTCCTGATGGCCGGCAAGTCCGGCCTCAATCTCACCAAGGCCGAACCCTTCCCGCGCGTCCTCGCCGCCTACGGCGCCGCGGCGGACCCGCTGCGCCCGATGCTGGAGGCCTTCGGCCCCGAGGAGGTCATGCGCTGGGCCGAGGGGCTCGGCCAGCCGCTCTTCACCGGCTCCTCCGGGCGCGTCTTTCCGGAGGCGATGAAGGCCTCGCCGCTCCTGCGCGCCTGGCTCGCCCGGCTCGAAGGGCTCGGTGTCGCGCGCCGCGTGCGCTGGCGCTGGAGGGGCTGGGAGGATGCGGCGCTGCGGTTCGAGACGCCCGGCGGGCCGCGCCTGATCGAGGCCGGTCGCACGGTTCTGGCGCTGGGCGGGGCGAGCTGGGCGCGGCTCGGCTCGGACGGGGCCTGGGCCCCGTGGCTCGCCGCGCGGGGCGTGCCGATCGCGCCCTTCGCGCCATCGAACGCCGCGCTTCGGGTGGCGTGGTCGGCGCACATGGCGCGGCATTTCGGACGGCCCGCGAAGCCGCTCGCACTTCTTGCGGGCGGCCGGCGGGTGCGCGGCGAGGCGGTGATCTCCGCGCGCGGGCTCGAGGGCGGCGGGCTCTATCCGCTGACACCGGAACTTCGCGCGGGCGCGCCGCTCTTCCTGGATCTCGCGCCCGACCTCACCGAGGCCGAGGTGGCCCGGCGGCTCGCCCGCCCGCGGGGCAAGGCGAGTCTCTCCAACCATCTCCGCCGCGCGCTGCGGCTGGATCCCGTGCGCCAGGCGCTACTGATGGAGTTCGCGCGGCCGCTGCCGGCCGCGCCCGGGGCGCTTGCGCCGCTCGTCAAGGCGCTGCCCGTGGCCCATGCCGGGCTCGCGGCCCTCGACGAGGCGATCTCGACCGCGGGCGGCGTGCGCTGGGAGGGGCTCGATTCGGGGCTTCAGCTGCGCGATGTGCCCGGGGTCTGGTGCGCGGGCGAGATGCTCGACTGGGAGGCGCCCACGGGCGGCTACCTGCTGACCGCCTGCCTTTCCACGGGCCGCTGGGCCGGGCGCGCGGCGGCGGCGGCGCGCGCCACGCCCTAGCGCGCCCCCAGCCGGGCGAGACGAATCAGGAGACGTTCCACCAGCGCCATGGCGGGGGCGGTCTGCCCCGCCGAGCGCAGCGCGAGGTCGGTGTCCACGATCATGCCGAGCCCCTCGTCGAGCCGCGGCGCGCCCCATCGCTGGGCCTGCCGGACCATGCGGTCGCGGCGCGGGCCGAAGACCGGCGGCCGCAGCCGCGCCGCCCCTTCGGACGGTCCGCCCGGGGCGGAGGCGATGGCATAGAGCGCCCGGAAATGGCGCGCCGCCGCGATCACCAGGCCAATGGGCGTCGCGCCCTGCGCCGCGAGGCGCTGCATGATCGGGCCGATCTCGCCGTCGCGCCCCTCGGCCGCGGCATGCACGGCGTCGTCCATGTCCGCCTCGGTGGAGGCGGGTGCCAGGGCCGCGACATCGGCGGGGCCGAGCGGCGTGTCGTCGGACATCTTGTAGAGCACGAGCTTTTCCAGCGTCTGGCGAAAGTCGCCCGGCTCGATCTGCCTGGCGAGCGCGGCGAGCGCCTCGCCGGCGTCGCGCGGGATGTCCGAAAGCCCGGCGCGGGCCAGTTCCGCCTCGATCTCGGCGCGGCCCATGGGCTCGTCGTAGACGCCGGCTGCGTAGGCCGACCCGTGACCTTCGAACAGCTTGCGGAGCTTCGACCGCGCGTTGAGCGAGCCGGCGGTGACGACGATCTGCGCGTCGCCCGGCCGCCACTCGCCGAGGGCGGTGGCGATCGTGTCGGCGAGGCCGTCGCCCGCCTCTTCCACGAAGGCGACGCGCGGGCCGGGAAAGAAGCCCTGCGCCTTCACCGCGTCGAGCAGACGCGCCGGGTCGCGGCGCAGATCGCCCGCGGCGATGCGCGTCAGCCGCATCTCGGTCTCGCCCTGGGGTCCGACGAGCGCCGCGATCACCTCCTGCCGGCGAAGCGCGATGCGCATGGTGTCCGTCCCGTGGATCAGAAGCCCCGCGGCGTTCGGGTCGGGCCGGGCGAAGTAGCGGGGCGCGTCGCGGGGCGAAAGCTTCATCGCGGGCTCAGGAAAGATCCGGCGCCGCCAGAAGCAGCCGGTCCACGATCCGGTCGGCGAGCAGCCCCATCAGCCGCGTTTCCGCGTCCCGTCGTGCGGCCTCGGTGGCCACGATGCTTCCGGTGGTGGAGTAGCCGGTGAAGCCGTCGACCTCGCCCTCGGCCAGCACCGTGCCCCCCTCCGCGTCGGAGAGCGTGAAGGCCGCGCTGCCCACGAGCTGGAAACGCGAGGTGCGCCCGTCGCGCGTGGAGCCGAGTCCCTCGGATCTGACGGAGGGCACGACATCGAGCGCGTAGCGGCCCGCCGTCGCGGCCCCGAGGCGCTCTTCGAGCCGCGCGCGCAGGTCGAATCCCGCCCGTGTTCCGGGGGCGGAGAAGGCGATCTGCCCCTGAAGCCGCGCTGCGTCCCCGCCCGGGGCGTAGACCGGCGTGAAGCCGCAGCCCGCCAGCGCCGCCGCGCAGGCCGCCAGAACGAAGCTGCGGCGATCAGACCACGACATTCACGATCCGCCCCGGCACGACGATGACCTTGCGCGGCGCGGCGCCCTCGAGCGCGCGCGCCACCGCATCGGTGGCGAGGGCCGCCTTTTCGACGTCTTCCTTGCCGAGGTCGCGCGGCACGGTGATCTCGGCCCGGCGCTTGCCGTTGACCTGCACCGGCAGGGTGACGGTGTCCTCCACCAGCATGGTTTCGTCGGCATCGGGCCAGGGCGCGTCGATGACGAGGCCCTCGCGGCCCAGAAGCGCCCCGAGCTCTTCCGAGAGGTGCGGGGTCATCGGCGACGTGAGCTGCGCGAGCGCCGCGGCGGCCTGCCGTTTCGCGCCGCCCCCCGCCGCCGATTTCGAGAGCGTCGCGGTGAAGGCGTAGAGCCGCGCGATCGCGGCGTTGAAGCCGAAGCTTTCCGTCCCCTGCGTGACGTCGTGGATGGTCTTGTGCATCTCGCGCAGAAGCGCCTCGTCCTCTTCCGGCCGGCCGGCCTCGTCCGGCAGGGCGGCGATCTCGGCGACGATCCGGTGGACGCGGGCGAGGTGCTTGTGCGCGGCCTCCGCGCCCGCGGCCGTCCACTCGACGTCGCGCTCCGGCGGGCTGTCGGAGAGCACGAACCAGCGCACGGTGTCGGCGCCGAAAGCCTCGACGATCGCAACTGGGTCGACCACATTCTTCTTGGATTTCGACATCTTGGCCGAAGCGATCACCTCGACCGGCGCGCTTGTCTCCCTCAGCACGGTAGACCCGTCGCGCGTCTCGACCTCCTCGGGGAAGTGATAGACGGGCCGCCCCTCGGCGTCGCGGGTCTGGTAGCTCGCGTGGGTGACCATCCCTTGGGTGAAGAGCGCCTCGAAGGGCTCCTTCGATTTCTCGGGCAGGTGGCCGCAGATGTGCATCGCGCGGGCGAAGAAGCGCGAGTAGAGCAGGTGCAGGATCGCGTGCTCGATGCCGCCGATGTACTGGTCGACATTCATCCAGTAGGCGGTTTCCTCGGGGTCCGTGGGCGTCTCGGCCCGCGGCGCGGTGAAGCGCGCGTAATACCAGGAGCTGTCCACGAAGGTGTCCATCGTGTCGGTCTCGCGCCGGGCGGGCTTGCCGCAGGCGGGGCAGTCGGTGCGCGCCCAGTTCGGGTGCCGCTCCAGCGGATTGCCGGGCTGGTCGACGCTCACGTCGTCGGGCAGCAGGACCGGCAGGTTTTCCTTCTTCTCCGGGACCACGCCGCAGCTCTCGCAGTGCACCACCGGGATCGGGCAGCCCCAGTAGCGCTGGCGCGAGAGGCCCCAGTCGCGTAGACGGTACTTCGTCACGCCCCGGCCCACGCCGTTCTCCTCGCAGAAGCGGATGGCGGCCTCCACGGCCTCCTCGCCGGTCTGCTCGGTCTCGCCGGCGAAGCCGCGGATGTAGATCACGCGCTCGGACTTCGGCGGTACGAAGGCGGGCCCGCCATCCTCTGCGAGCGGCTGGCCGTCATCCTCCAACGGCGCGAAGGTGGAAATCACCGGCAGGTCGTATTTCCGCGCGAAGTCGAGGTCGCGCTGGGCATGCGCCGGGCAGCCGAAGATCGCGCCGGTGCCGTAGTCCATCAGGATGAAGTTGGCGATCCAGACCGGCAGCTCCCAGCTGGTGTCGAAGGGGTGCCGCACCCGCAAGCCGGTGTCGTGGCCCTTCTTCTCGGCGGTCTCGAGCTCCTCCTCCGAGGTGCCCATCCGCCGGCACTCGGCGTTGAAGGCGGCGATGCCGGCGTCGTGGCGTTCGAGCGATCGCGCCAGCGGATGATCGGGCGCGACGGCGACGAAGCTCGCGCCGAGAAGCGTGTCGGGCCGGGTGGTATAGCCCTCCACCCGGTCGTGCCCCTCGATCCCGTCCACCAGCGAAAAGGAGAACTGCAGGCCGCGGCTCTTGCCGATCCAGTTGGCCTGCATGGTCTTCACCTTGGCGGGCCAGTCGTCGAGCGTGTCAAGCGCCTCCAGCAGTTCCTCGGAATAGTCCGAGATACGGAAGAACCACTGCACCAGCTCGCGCCGCTCGACCGCCGCGCCCGAGCGCCAGCCCTTGCCGTCGATCACCTGCTCGTTGGCGAGCACGGTCATGTCGACGGGATCCCAGTTCACCACCGCCGCCTTGCGGTAGACGAGGCCCTTTTCCAGGAAGTCGAGGAAAAGCGCCTGCTGCTGGCCGTAATACTCGGGGTCGCAGGTGGCGAATTCCCGGCTCCAGTCGATGGAAAGGCCCAGGGGCTTCATCTGCCCGCGCATGTCGGCGATGTTGCCGTAGGTCCAGTCCTTCGGGTGGCCGCCCGACGCCATCGCCGCGTTCTCTGCGGGCATGCCGAAGGCGTCCCATCCCATCGGATGCAGCACGTTGAAGCCCTGCGCGCGCTTGTAGCGCGCCACCACGTCGCCCATCGTGTAGTTGCGCACATGCCCGATATGGATGCGCCCCGACGGATAGGGGAACATCTCGAGCACGTAGTATTTCGGCCGCGCGGGATCGGCCGTGGCGGCGAAAGCGCCGGCCTCGTCCCAGGCGGCCTGCCATTTCGGCTCGATCTCGGCGGGGGCGTAGCGGGCCATGGCGCGGTCCTCGGGCGTTGTGCGTGTGGATTGCGCCGGGTGATAGGCGAGCGGGCGGCGGGCGTCCAGTGCCGCGCGTGCCATTGGCGCGCCGGCCGCGCGCCGCTATGAGGGATGCCGGAGGCAGGCGTGCGGAGCGGTCGTTGCGGATACTCGTGATCCACCAGAACTTTCCGGGGCAGTACAAGCACCTCGCCCCGGCGCTCGTCGCGGCGGGGCACGAGGTGGTGGCACTGACGCTGAAGGTGAAGGCGCCCACGACCTTCCACGGGGTGCGCGTGCTGCCCTATCGCCTCGAGCGCGGCAACGCGCCGGGACTGCATCCGTGGCTCACCGATTTCGAGACCAAGCTCATCCGCGCCGAGGGCTGCCATGCCGGCGCGGTGGCGCTGCGCGAGCAGGGCTTCGCGCCCGACGTGATCCTCGCCCATCCGGGCTGGGGCGAGAGCCTTTTCCTCAAGGACGTGTGGCCGGATGCGCGGCTCGGCCTCTTTTGCGAGCTCTACCACCGCTCGGACTACCCGCATGTCGATTTCGACCCGGAGTTTCCCAGCCCCGAGGGCGCCCGCGGCCCGCTGCGGCTGCGCATGAAGAACCTCAACAATCGCCTGCATTTCGAGATCGCGGAGGCGGGCGTCAGCCCCACGCGCTTTCAGGCCGACACCTTCCCGGACACGTTCCGCGACCGAATCACGGTGATCCATGACGGGATCGACACCGAGGCGGTGACCCCCGACCCCGCCGCGCGGCTGGACCTGGGCAAGGGCCGGGCGCTGACCTGCGAGGACGAGGTCGTGACCTTCGTCAACCGCAACCTCGAACCCTATCGCGGCTACCACGGCTTCATGCGCGCGCTGCCGGAACTCCTGCGCCGCCGCCCGCGGGCGCATGTGGCGATTCTCGGCGGCGACGGGGTGAGTTACGGGGCGCGCGCCCCCGAAGGACAAAGCTGGAAACGCATCTTCATCGACGAGGTGCGCGGGCAGATCCCCGACGCCGACTGGGCGCGCGTGCATTTCCTGGGCCGGGTGCCCTACGCGCAGTTCCTGTCGCTCCTGCGGGTGAGTCGCGCGCATGTCTACCTGACCTATCCCTTCGTGCTGAGCTGGTCGCTTCTGGAGGCGATGAGCGCGGAGGCCGCGATCGTGGCCAGCGACACCGCGCCGGTGCGCGAGGTCATCCGCGACGGCGAGACGGGGCTCCTGGTGGATTTCTTCGACGGCGCGGGGCTCGTGGACCGGATCGACGCGCTGCTCGACGACGCGGCGCTGCGCGCGCGGCTGGGCCGGGCGGCGCGGCGGACCGTGCGCGAGGGCTACGACCTGCGCACGCGGTGCCTGCCGCGGCAGATCGCCTGGGTGGACGGGCTGGCCGGGCTCACGCCCCGCGCGCCCGGGACCTGAGTGGCCTCAGAAGCCCGCGTCGCGTTGGCGAAGCTGGCGTGCGCGGGCGAGAATCGCGTCCTCCACCGCGCGCGGCGTGCCGGTCGCGACCGGCCGGCCGTCGCGGGTCTGAAGCGCCACGCGCAGCGATCGCGCGTCGAGCGCGGGGTCCGAGACGTAGATCGTCGCGCGATAGGCCCGACCGCCGCCGGGCGGCGTGCCGAATCCGGTCACGATCACGCCGGTGAAGGGATCGACCGAGTCCACGGGAAGAAAGTTTAGCACGTCGGTGGAGGCCTGCCAGATGTAGCGGTTGACCTGCGTCACCTGCTCGTCGCTGTTGCGCCGGAACACGTCCCATATGCTGGAGCGGGGGCGCGCGCCCTGCTGCCGCTCCGCGTCGATGATGTCCTGCGGGCTGCGGGTTTCCACCGGCGCCTGCCGCGACCCGCAGGCCGTCAGGGCGAGCGCCGCCGCGGCGAGCACCAGAAACCGGGGGGTGAAGATAGCCATGGGCCGCTCCTGACAACTCTCGTTTGTCTCCTTAACCGCCCGTCCGCGCCGCGACAAGGCGGCAGCGTTCCGGCGGGCCGGATGCGGGGGCGGCGGGGCGGCCCGCGGGTGCCGCAGCGTCACGCACACGCCTTGTGGCAAACGCGCATCACTTGGGGACGTGTTGGTCCGCGCCCGGCGCCACCGCTTGCCAACGCGCCCCCCCAGGGTGCATTCACCCCTCATCGCATCCGGGGCACCGGATTGGGACGATCCTTGAACACATGAGGGAAAAAATGAAGAAAGTTCTCTTCGCCACCACCGCCCTGGTCGCCTCGGCCGGCGTGGCATCCGCCCAGGACCTGGGCATCTCCATCTCGGGCTTCGCCGAAATCGGTATCGCCGGCGGCAGCGGGTTCCCCGATGTCGCGACCGGCTCGGGTCCCATCACTGACCCTGTCGACCGGAACAAGACGCGTCTGCACAACGACATCGGCATCCAGATCGACGCCGTGGGCGAGACCGACAACGGCATCTCCTTCGGCATGTCGTTCGAGATCGACGACAGCAACGGCAACGACCGTGTCAACGGCACGCCGGGCTTCGACAACGAGTTCGCGTTCATCTCCTCGGGCCCCGTCACCTTCACCATGGGTGAGATCAACGGCGCCTACGACCAGCGCGTGGACGAGGCCTCCTGGGGCGGCTCGCTGACGGACGATCACACCGCGCATGGCGGCTTCAACACCACGAACGGGGCCGATGGAGCCTACGACAACCAGATCGCCCGCCTCGACTACGACATGGGCGCTTTCGGCGCGTCGATCTCGGTCGAGCAGGACGACAGCGCGAACGATCTCAACCCGATCTGGGGCATCGGCGTCTCCTACGGCCTGGAACTGACGGGCGTGGACCTCGACTTCGGCGCCGGCTTCATGTCACATGACGAAAATAATGGTCGGGTTGTTGCAGGGGCGCAGCCCTTTCTCGGCATTGAATCCGCCTGGGGCCTGAGCGTCGGCGCCGGCTTTGACAACGGTCTGAAGTTGGCGGCAAACTACGAAAGCATTAGCATTGACGAGGCGAAGCAGGCCACGGTCACCGGTGATGCTGAGCGCTGGACCATCGGTGCGGGTTACGACTTCAACAACCTGTCGGTCGAGGCCAACTACGGCCAGACCAACTTTGACAGTGCTGATAACATCGACGGCTTCGGCCTCGCCGCCCAGTACGACCTCGGTGGCGGCCTTCAGGCCCAGGCCGGCTACGGCAACACCAACGTGCCCAGCGCGGTTGGTGACGACGTGGAGACCTGGTCGCTCGGCCTCTCGATGAGCTTCTAAGCGTCACGATCCCCGACGACCGAAGAGCGGGCCCTCGCGGCCCGCTCTTTTCTTTTGCGCGCTCGGGGTGTTACTTGGCGGCGACCCACGGAGCCCGCCATGCCCCCGCCCACGCCCCAGCAGATCAAGGCCGCTTTCGCGAAGGCCGGCGCGCTTCACGCCAAGGGCCGGCTGGCCGAGGCGCGGCGCCTTTACGCCGACCTGACCCGCGCCGCGCCCCGCGCGCCGGAGCCGCATTACCACCTGGCCCGCATCGCCCTGGCCGAGCGCGATCTCGACACCGCCGCGAAACACCTGAAGACCGCCGCGCGGCTGAAACCCGGCGAGCCCGCGCTGCTCGCCCTTCAGGCGCAGATCGAGGAGGCGGCCGGCCGCCCCGAGGCCGCGCTGAAGACCTATGACCGGCTGATCGCCGCCCGCCCCAAGGCGCCCAAGCCGCGCGCCGACAAGGCGCTTCTTCTCCAGCAGATGGGCGATTTCGACGCGGCGGAGGCCGAGTTCATGACCGCCATCCGCCACAACCCCGCGCAGGGGGAGCTTTACCGCATGGTCGGCGCGACACGGAAACTCGCGCCCGGCGACCCGCTGATCGCCGAGATGGAGCAGGTCTATGCCCGCGACGACCTGACAGAGGGCGCGCGCTGCCAGCTCGCCTTCGCGCTGGCCAAGGCGATGGAGGACACCAAGCGCCACGACCGGGTGTTCGGCTATCTCGACACGGCCAACGCGTTGCAGCGCAAGGCGTTTCCCTTCGACTTCGACGAGCGCGCGGTCGAGATCGACCGGCTTCATGCCGCGATGGACGATCTGTCGAAGGTGCCCGCCGCCGCAGAGGATTTCCGGCCCGTCTTCGTGATCGGGCTGCCGCGCTCGGGCACCACGCTGGTCGAGCAGATCGTGGCGGCCCATTCCACCGTGGAGGCCGGCGGCGAGCTGGGCCTCGCGCTCGACGAATTCTACCGCCGCTTCCAGGCCGGCCGCGCCTTCACGCCCGTGTCGAAGGCCCATCCCCGCACGCATCTCGATTTCGCGGCCGCCTACGAGGCGCGTGTGCGCGCGGAGGTGCGATTCGACGCGCGCGTGACCGACAAGTCGATCCAGACCTTCCAGCTTGTCGGCTATCTCGCGCGCGTGCTTCCTGGCGCGCGCTTCGTGGCGGTGCGGCGCGATCCGCGCGACGTGGCGCTCTCGATCTACAAGAATCACTTCCAGGGCGGCACCCACCGCTATTCCAACGATCTGCGCGACATCGCCCGCTACATGCGTCTTTACGGGCGCATCCTCGAGGCGTGGAAGGCGCGCCTGCCCGGCGTGATCCACGAGGTCGGCTACGAGGATCTGGTCTCCGATCCCGAGCCGCAGGCGCGCGCCCTCGTCGCCGCGGCCGGCCTCGACTGGGAGCCGGGCTGTCTCGATTTCCACAAGGCGGCCGGCTCGGTGAAGACGCTGTCGCTTCATCAGGTGCGCCAGCCGATCTACAGGAGCTCCGCCGAGGCGTGGCGGCGCTACGAGGCGGAGCTCGCGCCCTTCCTCGAGGAATGGGAAAGGACGGCATGAGCGGATTGCAGGACATCCGGGAGCGAATCGCCGCCGCGGAATTCGCCGCGGGCCGCGACGACGGCTCGGTCACGCTGGTCGCCGTGTCGAAGAAGCAGCCGCTCGAGCGTGTGGAGGCGGTGCTGGAGGCCGGGCACCGCGTCTTCGGCGAGAACCGCGTGCAGGAGGCCGCGGAGAAGTGGCCCGCCTTCCGCGAGCGCTACGACGGGGTGGAGGTGCACCTGGTCGGGCCCTTGCAGACCAACAAGGCGCGCCAGGCGATGGAGCTTGTGCAGGCGATCCACTCGGTGGACCGGCCGAAGCTCGCGCGGACACTCGCGCGCCTCGCGCAGGAGATCGGCCACTGCCCGAAGCTTTTCGTGCAGGTCAACACCGGCGAAGAGCCGCAGAAGGCCGGCATCCCGCCCGCCGAGGCGGACGGTTTCATCGCCGAATGCCGCGGGCTCGACCTGCCGGTCGAGGGGCTGATGTGCATCCCGCCGGTCGAGGAGGAGCCGAGCCTGCACTTCGCGCTTCTGGCCAAGATCGCGGAGCGCAACGGCCTCGCGGGCCTCTCCATGGGGATGAGCGACGATTTCGAGAAGGCGATTTCCTTCGGCGCGACCCATGTGCGCGTGGGCAGCGCGATCTTCGGGGCGCGCGACGAAGGGGCGTGAGCGTCAGGGCACGATCAGCCGCGTGTCGTGGCCGATCCGCGCCGCGACCTCGCGCAGGTGATCGCGCCGCAGCGCGACGCAGCCCGCCGTGGGATAGCCCGGTCGCCGCCACTGGTGGATGAAGATGCATGATCCGCGGCCGCGTTCGGCCCGCGGCCAGTTCCAGTCGGTGACCAGCACCAGATCGTAAAGCGGATCGGGCCGGCGGAGCGCCTCGTGGCTCCAGGGATAGGGCGCGCGGACCATGAGGTTGTAATCCTCCTGGCGCGGGTCGTCGGACCACAGATCGCCCGGCCTGATCGGCACCGCCCAGTCGGCGGGCGGCGCCATCCGGTCCGGGCGGTAGAGCATCCCCACGATCCGGTGGGTGCCGCGCGGGGTGGCGCCGTCCCCCTCGCGCTTGGCTCCCGTGACGCCGGTCCGGCCGATCGCGCAGGGGTAGAGCCGCCCGCGAAAGCGCAGCCCGCGCGGTGTGAGCACCATGTCCCCTGCGTCGCCCGTCACAGCAGGTGCCCCGATTTCGCGGCCTTCGTGGCGAGGTAGCCCTCGTTCTCGGCCCGGCGGCCGACGCTGAGCGGCACGCGCTCGGCAACGGTAAGGCCGCAGGCCTCCATCATGTGCAGCTTCGCGGGGGTGTTCGTCATCAGCCGCACCTCCGTGAACCCCATGCGCCGCAGGATGTCCGAGCCGATGCGGAAGTCGCGCTCGTCGTCCTCGAAGCCCAGCCGGTGGTTGGCCTCCACCGTGTCGAAACCCTGGTCCTGCAGGGAATAGGCGCGCATCTTGTTGGCCAGGCCGATGCCGCGCCCCTCCTGGTTGAGGTAGAGAAGCACGCCCGCGCCCTCCGCGCCCATCTGGGCGAGCGCGCCGCGCAACTGCGCGCCGCAATCGCATTTGAGGCTGCCCAGCACGTCGCCGGTGAAACAGGCCGAGTGAAGCCGGGCGAGCACGGGACGATCGCGGTGGGGCTTGCCGATCTCGAAGGCGTAGTGCTCCTCGCTGCCGTCCTCGGGCCGGAAGACGTGGAGCCGCCCGGCACCCGCGGCCTCCACCGGCAGGCGCGCCTGCGCCACCGTGTGAAGCGGGCTGACCGCGGCGAGCACCGGATCGGCGAGCCCGGCGGGCAGCAGCGTCAGCCCGTGCGCGGCGGCGAACGCCTGCGGATCGGCGAGATCCGCCACCAGTGCGGCGGGAAGCAGATGGGCCGATTTCACCAGCCGCAGCGCTGTGCGGTGCATCGCCGCGTCGCCGCCCCGCTCGGACACGAGGGGGCCCTTCATCGGGCGGGCGAGATCGTCGGCCGGATCCGCCACGGCGTGGATCCAGCCCAGATCGGCGTCCGCGGGCAGGCGCACGCGGGCGAGATCCTCGTCATAGACCCGCGCCTTGAGCGTCTCGGCCCGGCGCCGCGTGATCGCAAGGCTCGGGGCCGCGCCAAGCGCCGTCACGGCCTCCAGCCGTTCACGGCGCAGCGTCTCGGCGGCCAGCACCAGCGCCCCCCGCCCCGCGCCCGTAAGCACCACGCCCACGCCCATGCGCAGGTCTGCGCGGGCGCGCGCGATCTGTTCGACAAGGTCTGGCGCGAGGCTCATGGCATCCTTCGGTTCGTGACGTGCCCCCGCAGAGGCGCGCGGTCCAGAGGCACCCGTTCTAGATACGTCTGCCGCGACATGAAACAATTCCTCATGCGGTTACACGACAGCGTGAGACGCTTGCAGCAAATCTTGTCACCCCCTGCCGGCTTGCGCATCTCGGTCACGCAGAGGAGGAGGACGTATCCCGATGCCCCAGCTCAAGAACATTCTTCTTGTCGACGACGACGACGATCTTCGCGAGGCGCTTTCGGAACAGCTGGTCATGACCGAGGACTTCGAGGTCTTCGAGGCGGACAGCGGCACGCAATCCATGGAGCGTGTGAAGGCACAGATCTTCGATCTGGTCATACTCGATGTCGGTCTTCCCGACACCGATGGCCGCGAGCTCTGCAAGCGGATGCGCAAGCAGGGCGTGAAAAGCCCGATCATCATGCTCACAGGGCACGACAGCGACGCCGACACCATCCTGGGCCTCGACGCGGGGGCGAACGATTACGTCTCGAAACCCTTCAAGTTCCCGGTGCTCCTGGCACGGATCCGCGCCCAGCTTCGCCAGCACGAGCAGTCCGAGGACGCGATCTTCTCGCTCGGGCCCTACACCTTCAAGCCGGCGATGAAGATGCTGATCACAGAGGACGACCGCAAGATCCGTCTCACCGAGAAGGAGACGAACATCCTCAAGTTCCTCTACCGCTCGCCGGAAGCCGTGGTGCCGCGCGACGTGCTGCTGCACGAGGTCTGGGGCTACAACGCGGGCGTGACCACGCACACGCTGGAGACGCATATCTATCGCCTGCGCCAGAAGATCGAACCGGACCCCTCCAACGCGCGCCTGCTGGTGACCGAAAGCGGCGGTTACCGGCTGGTGGCGTGACGGCCGGCTTTTTTTGAGCCAGATCAATGTGGCACGACGCGTGCATCTTTTATGGTGTCGGGCAAGGACTCCCGCGCATGTCCGGGTCATGACATGCACCTCCCTGTTGGACTCGGCCGGGCCTCGCGCCCGGCCTTTTTTCTACCCACCGGAGGACGGGTCTGCGGATGGGCGGCGCCACGCGCGGCCCGGCCCGTCGCCACGCTGGACCTCCCCCGCCCGGCTGATTAGGGTCCGCGCGCCGTGAAGAAGGAGCTGCGCATGTCTGTCACGCTTGCCACATGGAACATCAACTCCGTCCGCCTGCGGGCGGGCCTCGTGGCGCGGCTGATGGCGGAGGAGGCGCCAGACATCCTGTGCCTTCAGGAATGCAAGAGCCCGGTCGACAAGATCCCGCGCGAGGCCTTCGCCGATCTGGGCTACCGGCACATGGTCGCGCGGGGCGAGAAGGGCTACAACGGCGTGGCGATCCTGTCGAAGCTGCCGATCGAGGATGCGGGCGATCTCGACATGGCGGGGCTCGGCCACGCCAGGCATGTCGCCGGCCGGCTGGAGAACGGTGTGGTGATCCATAATTTCTACGTTCCCGCCGGCGGGGACGTGCCCGACCGCGAGGTGAACGTGAAATTCGGCCAGAAGCTCGACTACCTCACCGACATGCGCGACTGGCTCAATGCCGATAAGCCGGGAAAGACGATCCTCGTCGGCGATCTCAACATCGCCCCGCGCGAGGACGACGTCTGGTCCCACAAGGAGCTTCTGAAGGTCGTCAGCCACACGCCCGTGGAGGTGGAGCATCTGGCCGGCGTGCTGGAGGCGGGCCGCTTCACCGATGTCACCCGCCGCGACATCCCCGAGGGCCGGCTCTATTCCTGGTGGTCCTACCGGGCACGCGACTGGGAGGCGTCCGACAGGGGCCGGCGGCTCGATCACGTCTGGGCGACGTCCGACATCGCGGGCGCCGCGCATTCCAGCCGGGTCCTGCGCCATGTCCGTGGCTGGGAGAAGCCGTCGGATCACGCCCCGGTGTTCGCCTCCTTCGATTTCTGACGGGCGGGCGCGACATCTTGGAAGACGGGCCCGCCGGGTCCATATTCAGGCGAAAGCGAATTCGAGGGTGACAGAATGATCGAACTGGGCGGAGGCGCCGCGGCGGCGCCGGCAACGGACCTTATCAAGGACGTGGACGAGCAGACCTTTATGGCGGAGGTGGTGGACGCCTCCCAGGAGGTGCCCGTCATCGTCGATTTCTGGGCGCCGTGGTGCGGCCCCTGCAAGACGCTCGGCCCCGCGCTGGAGGCGGCGGTCACGGCGGCGCGCGGCGCGGTGCGCATGGCCAAGGTGAACGTGGACGAGAACCAGATGATCGCGGGCCAGCTGCGCATCCAGTCGATCCCCACGGTCTACGCCTTCTGGAAGGGCCAGCCGATAGACGGGTTCCAGGGCGCCTTGCCCGCCTCCGAGATCAAGCAGTTCATCGACCGCGTGGTCGAGGCGGCGGGCGGCGACGCCTCGGGTGGCCTCGGCGAGGCGCTGGAAGCGGCGGAGCAGATGCTCGCGGATGGCGCGGCCGCCGACGCCGCCCAGACCTTCGCGGCGATCCTCGGCGAGGAAGAGGAGAACGCGGCCGCCTATGGCGGGCTGGTGCGGGCGCACATCGCCCTGGGCGAGCTCGACCAGGCGGAGGCGATCCTGAACGGCGCGCCCGCCAGCATCTCCAAGGCGCACGAACTCGAGTCGGCCGCCGCGCAGCTCGAACTGGCGCGCCAGGCCGAGGGGGCGGGCCCTGTCGCGGAGCTTCGGGCCAGGGTCGAGGCCGATCCCGACGATCTTCAGGCGCGCTTCGATCTGGCCCAGGCGCTCTACGCCAAGGGCGACGCGGCCGGCGCCGTGGACCAGCTGCTCGAGCTTTTCCGCCGCGATCGCGAGTGGAACGACGGCGCCGCCAAGGCGCAGCTTTTCACCATCTTCGAGGCCCTGAAGCCCAACGATCCGGTGGTGCTGAACGGCCGCCGCAGGTTGAGCTCCATGATATTTGCCTGAGGCATGGGGCGGGCTAGCTCGATACGCATGACAAAGCCAGCCGATCTTCCGGATACGATTCCGGTCTTTCCATTGCCGGGCGCGCTGCTTGTGCCGCGCGCGCGCCTGCCGCTGCACATATTCGAGCCGCGCTACCTCGCGATGGTGGAGGACTGCCTCAAGACGCCGGAGCGGCTGATCGGCATGGTGCAACCATGCCCGGGCCCGGGAAAGCAGGATCCCGCGCCGCTGCAGAGGATCGGGTGCGCCGGGCGCCTCACCCAGTTCTCCGAAACCGAGGACGGGCGCTACATGATCACGCTGTCGGGAATGTCCCGCTACCGCGTGCTGGAAGAGGTGGAGGGCTTCACCCCCTACCGCCGCGCGCGCGTCAGCTGGACGGGGTTCGACAACGATCTCGGCAAGACGGAGCATGATCCGAACTTCGACCGCAGTCGCTTTCTCGACCTTCTGGGGCGCTACTTCGCGGCGCGGAACCTGTCGACCGCTTGGGACTCGCTCAAGGAAGCCGAGGACGAGTTGCGCGTGAACTCGCTTTCGATGCTTCTCGACTTCGAGCCAGAGGACAAGCAGGCGCTGCTGGAGGCGCCGAGTCTCAGCACCCGGCGCGAGACGCTCGTGACGCTGATCGAGTACACGCTGCGTGGCGGCGAGGGTGGCGGAGAACTGATGCAATGACCGAACCGACGCCCGCCACCGAGCGCAGCCGGGATTTCGATCGCCACATGCTGGAGGCGCTGATCTGCCCGGTGAGCCATGGCCGCCTGTCCTACGACGCCTCGCGACAGAAGCTGGTATCGGAGGCCGCGGGGCTGGCTTTCCCGATCCGCGACGGCATCCCGGTGATGCTGGTGGACGAGGCCCGCAAACTCGACTGAGCGGGCCGGGGCAGTGCTGCCGGAAGCGCGGGCCCTCCTTCCCCTCTCAGCGCATGAGGGCCGGTAACTCTCCGGTCAGGCCGGCCGCCTCCCGGATGAAGGCCCGACGCAGGCCCGGCACCGCGTTCACCGCGCCCAGCCCGAGGTCGCGGCCCAGCCGCAGGATCGGGTTGTCGTTCGAGAAGAGCCGGTTGAAGCCGTCCGTAGCCAGCGCGAGGGTCGCGGTGTCCCAGCGCCGCCAGCGCTGGTAGCGCAGCAGAACCTGGGTGCTGCCGATGTCCTCTCCGCGCCGCCGCGCCTCGGCCAGCACATGGGCCAGTGCGCCCACGTCGCGCAGCCCGGCGTTGAGGCCCTGGCCCGCGATGGGATGCACCCGGTGCGCCGCGTCGCCGGCAAGCGCCACACGCGCCGCCACGAAACTCTGCGCAAGGCTGAGTGTCAGGGGATAGGTATAGCGATCCCCGGCCAGCGCGATCTCTCCCAGGAAATCCCCGAAGCGGGGGCGAAGGACCGAAAGATATCCCTCGTCGTCCATCGACTGGATCTCGCGCGCCGTGGCGTCCTCCTCCGTCCAGACGATCGAAGAACGCCGCCCCTTCAGCGGAAGGATCGCGAGCGGCCCGGGGGGCATGAAGAACTGGTGCGCGCAGCCGCCGTGGTCGCGTTCATGGGCGATCGCGCAGACGAGCGCGGTCTGGCCGTAGCGCCAGCCGGTACGCCGGATCCCCGCCCGGGTCGCGGTCCCGCTCGCCATTCCGTCGCAGCCCACGAGCAAGGCGCCCGAGAGCGTGCGTCCCGACGCGAGCGTGACCGTCACCCCGGCCGGGCCGGACGCCTGCGCCGTGACGCTGTCCCCCTCGACATGGGCGATGCGCGGATCGGCCGCCACGGCGGCCAGCAACGCGGGCCGCAGGTGGCGATCCTCCACCATGTGGCCCATCGGGCCTTCCTCGATCTCGGCATGGTCGAAGATCAGGTGAAGGGGCGAGGCGCCCTCGCCCGCGCGCCCGTCGCTCACGGCGATTCGCTCGATGGGTTGCGCGTCCTCGGCCACCGCGTCCCAGACGCCGAGGGCCGCCAGAAGCCGCCGCGAGGCGAGGGCGAGCGCGTAGGACCGGCCGTCGAAACCGGGCGTGGCGCGCGCTTTAGCGGGGGCGGGGTCGATCAGCGCGACGGAGTGCCCGCCGCGGGCCAGCGCGAGCGCCAGCGCCGTGCCCGTGAGGCCGCCGCCGGCAACGAGGATATCCGCATCATGTGTCATGGGGGGAAATATGACCGGGCGCCCGGGATTGTCCATGCGCCGTGCCGCCGCTAGCCTCGCCTCCGAGCGCAACGGAGGGATGGCGATGGACGAGGGGCGGGGGATGAGCGCGGCGTCGCTCGGGCGTGGCATCGGGGCAGGCGAAATCGACCCCGTGGCGCTGACCGAGGTCTTTCTGGACGCGATCGAAGCGCATCCCGACAGCGGGCGCATCTATGCGCGGCTCACGACCCGTCGCGCCCGCGCCGAGGCGCAGGCCGCATCGGGGCGCGCGGCGGCGGGTCTGCGACGCTCGCCGCTCGACGGTGTGCCCGTAAGCTGGAAGGATCTCTTCGACACGGCCGGCACGGCCACGGAGGCGGGAAGCGCGCTTCTTGCCGGGCGCGTG
This sequence comes from Rhodosalinus sp. FB01, assembly GCF_041365715.1. Taxonomy (NCBI): domain Bacteria; kingdom Pseudomonadati; phylum Pseudomonadota; class Alphaproteobacteria; order Rhodobacterales; family Paracoccaceae; genus Rhodosalinus; species Rhodosalinus sp. FB01. The sequence goes on from NZ_JBGFSH010000005.1 coordinate 275,080, forward strand.
CCCGACCGCGACGCCGAGGTGCTGGAAAACGCGACCGCGCTGGGCCTCGTCTGCCTCGGCAAGACCCACATGTCGGAATTCGCCTTCTCCGGGCTGGGCTACAACCCGGTGACCGGGACGCCGCCCTGCGTGAACGACCCCGGGGCGGCGCCGGGCGGCTCCTCTTCGGGGGCCGCGGCGTCGGTCGCCTTCGGCCTGGCGGCGGCCGCGGTGGGCTCGGACACCGGCGGCTCGGTGCGGGTTCCCGCGGCGTGGAACGACCTCGTCGGACTGAAGACGACCTCGGGGCGGCTTTCGCTTTCGGGCGTCGTGCCGCTCGCCCCGCGCTTCGACACGGTGGGGCCGCTGACGCGCACGGTGGAGGACGCGGCGCTGATGCTTGCCGCGCTCGAGGGCGGGGCGCCCGCGGACCTTGCCGGCGCTGACCTGTCGGGGCGCCGCTTCGCCGCGCTGAGCACGGTCGCGCTCGACGAGCTGCGCGAGGGGCCGGCCGCGGCCCACGCCGATGCGCTGGCCCGGCTGGAGGGCGCCGGCGCCGAGATCGTCGAGCTTGCGGTGCCGGAGCTCGAGGAGGCGATGGCGCTCTCCGGCATCCTCTACACGTCCGAGGCCTACGGCGTCCGGCGCGAGACCATAGAGGCGCGTCCCGAGGCGATGTTTCCCGAGATCCTCGCGCGGTTCCGCGGCGGGGCCGAGCACGGCGCCGCGGACTACGTCGCCGCCTGGCGGACGCTGGAGCGTCTGCGCGGGGTCTGGGCGCGCGCCACGGCGGGCTTCGACGCGGTGCTGGCGCCGACCGTACCGATCATGCCGCCCGAACTGGCGCGGCTCGAGACCGAGGACGCCTATTACCGCACCGAAAACCTGATGACGCTGCGCAACACGCGCATCGGCAACCTGATGGGGCTTGCCGCGCTCACCCTGCCCACCGGCCATCCGTCCTGCGGGCTGCAACTCCTGGCGCCGCCGACGGCCGAGCGCAGGCTCCTGCGGCTCGGCTCCGCGGCGGAGGTCGTTCTGGCCGCCTGAGCCACTCGTTTCGCGCCGCTATGGCCGCGAGGCCACAAGCCCCCGTCGTGCGGGGCTTTGGCTGGACGGGGCAGGGGGGATTTCGTATCGTGACCCGCAAACGGGGCGTCAACGATCCCGTAGCCCGAGGCAGCAAGAGCATGTTTTCCGAGAGGTTCTCGACCCTCCCTCCCTACGCGTTCCCGCGTCTGCGGGCGCTGCTCGACGGCCATGTGCCGGGCGGGGAGGTCGTGAACATGTCGATCGGGGAGCCGCAGCACCCGTTCCCGCCCTTCGTGACGGAGATCGTCGCGCGCGAGTCGGCCGGTTTCGGCCGCTACCCGCCGAACGACGGCACGCCGGAACTGCGCGCGGCCTACGCCGACTGGCTGGCGCGGCGCTTCGGCGTGCGCGCGGACCCGGAGACGCAGGTCATGCCGCTCAACGGCACGCGCGAGGGGCTTTTCGACGCCGCGCTCGCGCTGGTGCCCGAGACGAAGGCGGGCCGGCGCGCGGCGGTGCTGATCCCGAACCCCTTCTACCAGGTCTACCTGGCGGCGGCGCTGGGGGCGGGGGCCGAGCCCGTGCTCGTTCCCGCGACGCGGGAGACCGGCCATCTGCCCGACATCGCCTCGCTGCCGGCCGAGACGCTCGACCGCGCGGCGGCGGCCTATCTCTGCTCGCCCGCGAACCCCCAGGGCGCGGTGGCCGGGCGCGACGACTGGCGCGCGCTGCTGGCGCTCGCCGAACGGCACGATTTCCGCATCCTGTCGGACGAATGCTATTCCGAGATCTACCGCGACGCGCCGCCGCCCGGCGGGCTCGAGATGGCGGCGGAGATGGGCGTCGACCCCGAGCGTGTGGTCGCCTTCCACTCGCTGTCGAAGCGATCGAACCTGCCGGGGCTGCGGTCGGGGATGCTGGCCGGCGGGCCCCGGGCCGTGGCGCGGATGAAACAGCTGCGCGCCTATGGCGGCGCGCCCCTGCCGCTGCCGCTACAACGCGCCGCCGAGGCGGTCTGGGCCGACGAGACGCATGTCGAGGAGAATCGCGCCCGCTACCGCGCGAAATACGCGGTGGCCGACGAGATCCTCGGCGACATCCCCGGCTACGAAAGCCCCGCGGCGGGCTTCTTCCTGTGGCTTCCGGTGGAAGACGGCGAGGCGGCCGCGGTGAAACTCTGGCGCGAGGCGGGGCTGCGCGTCCTGCCGGGCGCCTATCTCGCGCGGGACACCGGCGCGGGCAACCCGGGGGCGGGCTTCATCCGGGTGGCGATGGTCGCCCCCGAGGATGATCTGCGGCGCGGTCTGAAAAGCCTGCGCCGGGTTCTGTGGACGTGAGGACGAGGGGTAGAATGGCGTATCAGACACGCGGACGCGATCCGTTCTTCGACAGCGACACGGCCATGGCGATCGAGCGCCGGGGCAAGGAACTTCTGGGCCTCGCCCTGGTTCTGCTCGGCGCCGCCGCGGCGGCGATGATCCTGTCCTACACGCCCGACGACCCGAGCTGGATGAGCGCGACCGACGCGCCGGTGCAGAACTGGCTGGGCCGCGTCGGCGCCACCCTCGCCGCGCCGCTGTTCATGATCGTGGGGTGGGGCAGCCTGGGCATCGCGGTGGTGCTGGGCACCTGGGGGATTCGCTTCGCGCTTCATCGCGGCGAGGACCGTGCGATCGGGCGGCTCGTCTTCGCGCCGATCTGGATCGCCTTCGCCTCGGTCCACGCCTCCACGCTGGTGCCGGGCGAGGGCTGGGCCCACCCGTTCGGCATGGGCGGCCTTTTCGGCGACACCGTGCTCGCCGCGATCCTCACGGTCGCGCCCGTTGCCGCGGGCGCGGGGCTGAAGGTCGCCTCGGCCGTGATGGCGTTGCTGCTGCTGGCGATGGGCGCCTTCGTGCTGGGCTTCACCCGCGCCGAGGTCCGTGCCGCCTTGCGCTTCCTGCTCTTCGGGCTCGTGATGACCTACGCGGCGCTCGTGGCGCTGCTGGGACGCGCGGCGCGCGGCCTGGTCGCCACGGGGCGGCAGCTGCGCGGCGCGCAGGAAGGGTGGCGCGCGCGCCGTGCCGAGACGGCGGCGCGTCGCGCGGCCGACGATCTCGTGGCGTGCGACGACGCGGAGGATCCCGCCCCGCCGCCGCGTGCGCCCGCGGGCGGGTTGCTCTCGCGGGTGCCGGCGCTGGTGCGCCGGGCCGAACCGATGCCGGAGCCCGAGCTGGTCGAGACCATGCTTCCCGGCGACGACGACGAGCCCATGCCGGGAGAGGACCGCATCCGCGCGCGTATCGCGGACGCGATCCGCGCCCGCACGCGCAAGCCCATGACGATCGCGCCCGAGGCGTCGCTCACGGGCGGGCGCGGGCGTGGCCCGGACCCGCTCGTGCTGGACACGAGCCTCCCGCGGGCGGCCCGGGCAGAGCCGCCGCTGACCTCGGGCATGCCCGTCCCGCCCGCCGAGCCGCCCCTGACGGCGCGGCCCGATCGGCATGAGACGCCGCGCACCGCCTTCGAGGACGAGCCCGATGACGGGGACGAGGCACAGGAGATGGCGGCATTCCGGTCCGAGCCCATGCAGATCCCGGCCGCGCAGCCGTCGCGGCCGAAGGTGGAGCAGCCGGTGCGCCGCGCGCCCGCCCCCTCGCGCCGCGCGCGGGAAGAGGCGCAGCCCTCGTTGCAGTTCGACGAGGCGCAAGGCTCGTCCTACGAGCTGCCGCCGCTGGGGCTGCTGGCCAACCCCGCCGCGATCGAGCGGCTCCACCTGTCCGAGGACGCGCTCGAACAGAACGCGCGGATGCTCGAAAGCGTGCTCGACGACTATGGCGTGAAGGGCGAGATCGTGAGCGTCCGCCCGGGCCCGGTCGTCACCATGTACGAGCTCGAGCCCGCGCCGGGGCTGAAGGCGAGCCGCGTGATCAACCTGGCCGACGACATCGCGCGCTCGATGTCCGCGCTGTCGGCGCGGGTCTCCACCGTGCCGGGCCGCTCGGTCATCGGCATCGAGCTTCCCAACGAGAAGCGCGAGATGGTGCTTCTGCGCGAGATCCTCGCCTCGCGCGAGTTCGGGGACGGCACGCAGAAACTGCCGCTCGCGCTGGGCAAGGACATCGGCGGCGCGTCGGTGGTGGCGAACCTGTCGAAGATGCCGCATCTGCTGATCGCGGGCACCACAGGTTCGGGCAAGTCGGTGGCGATCAACACGATGATCCTGAGCCTTCTCTACAAGCTCACGCCCGAGGATTGCCGTCTCATCATGATCGACCCGAAGATGCTGGAACTTTCCGTCTATGACGGCATTCCGCATCTGCTCTCGCCCGTGGTCACCGATCCCAAGAAGGCGGTCGTGGCGCTCAAGTGGGTCGTGGGCGAGATGGAGGAACGCTACCGCAAGATGTCCAAGATGGGCGTGCGCAACATCGACGGCTACAACTCCCGCGTGGCCGATGCACTGGCCAAGGGCGAGATGTTCTCGCGCACCGTCCAGACGGGCTTCGACGACGAGACCGGAGAGCCCGTCTTCGAGACGGAGGAGTTCGCCCCCGAGAAGATGCCTTACATCGTCGTGATCGTGGACGAGATGGCCGACCTGATGATGGTCGCGGGCAAGGAGATCGAGGCCTGTATCCAGCGGCTCGCGCAGATGGCGCGCGCGAGCGGGATCCATCTCATCATGGCCACGCAGCGCCCGTCGGTGGACGTGATCACCGGCACCATCAAGGCGAACTTTCCCACGCGCATCAGCTTCCAGGTGACCTCCAAGATCGACAGCCGCACGATCCTGGGCGAGATGGGCGCCGAGCAGCTTCTGGGCCAGGGCGACATGCTCTACATGGCCGGCGGCGCCCGCATCACGCGTTGCCACGGCCCCTTCGTTTCCGACGAGGAAGTGGAGGAAATCGTCCGCCATCTGAAATCCTACGGCGCGCCCGACTACGTCTCGGGGGTGGTCGAGGGGCCCGACGACGAAAAGTCCGGCGACATCGATGCGGTTCTCGGACTTGGCGGGCACACGGACGGGGACGACTCGCTTTACGATCAGGCCGTGCCGATCGTGGCGCGCGACAGGAAGTGCTCGACCTCCTAGGTCCAGCGCAAGCTCGGCATCGGCTACAACAAGGCCGCCCGGCTCGTGGAGCAGATGGAGGACGCGGGCGTCGTCACGGCGGCCAACCACGTCGGCAAGCGCGAGATCCTGTTGCCCGAGCCGCAGTAGCGGCCGCGGGCGACAGGCGGCGCGGCGCCGCTCGCGGCAAAGTGAGCGAGATTGCGGATGCGCGGCCTGCGCGCGATGGTTAAATGCAAATCATGAACATGCGGACCCTCCTCCTCGCCGCGGGGCTCGCCCTCGCCTCCGCGCTTCCGGCCGCCGCCGAGAAGCTGTCGCTTTCGGCGCTCTCCGGCTATCTCAACAGTTTCGAGACGGCGCGAGGCGCCTTCACGCAGATCAACGACGACGGCACGATCCAGACGGGCACCATCTATATCCGGCGGCCGGGCCGGGTGCGGTTCGAGTACGATCCCCCCGAAGAGACGCTCGTGCTGGCCTCGGGCGGCGCCGTGGCCGTGTTCGACCCCAAGGGCAATTCCGGCCCCGAAACCTACCCGCTGGACCGCACGCCTCTCAAGATCATCCTCGCGCGGCAGGTGGACCTCTCGCGGGAGCGCATGGTGACCGCGCACGATCATGATGGCAGTGCGACGACCGTCACCGCGCAGGATCCCGAAAACCCCGACTACGGGAACATCCAGCTCGTCTTCACCGGCCCGCCGGTCGAGCTGCGCCAATGGAAGGTGAACGACAGCGGCGGGGGCTCGACCACGGTGGTGCTGGGCGATCTGGAACTCGGGCCGTCGCTGCCGAACCGGCTGTTCAACATCCAGCTCAATACACGGCAGCGCTAGCGCGCGGCGGGGCAGTTCGAAAGCTGGGCCCCGTAGAGCACGGCACGCGTCTGCACGTCGTCGGCCACGCGGACGAGCCACGATTTCGCGTTGTAGCTGCCCCGCGCGAAACCTGTATGGCCCTCGTGATAGGCGAGATACTGGTTGCGCGCGTCGCTGAGCGGGATGCCGTTCCGCTCCCGGCTCTTGGTCATGTACCAGCCCATGAAGTCGGTGGCGTCGCGGATGTCGTCGCGCCGCGCCCGGCGCGCCCCGGTCTCGCGCTGGTATTCCTCCCAGGTGCCGTCGAGCGCCTGGCTGTAACCGTAGGCGGAGCTTTGCCGACCCATGGGCAGCACGCCCAGCGTGTAGCGGAACGGCGTGCGCGCATCGCCTATGAACTTGCTTTCCTGGTACATGGCCGCCATCTGCACGGAGACGGGCACGCCCCATTTCCGTTCCGTCGCGCGGAAGGCGCGGTAGTAGTGGGGTCGCTCGGTCGCGATCGCGCAGGCGTCATCCAGATTGCGCGGCGCGGCATACTGTGTTTTGGCGCCGCAGGACGCCAGGAGAAGCGCGGTCAGAAGCGCGCCGAGAATTCTGCTCATCTGCCTCGTGTCCGGTTCTGCGCCGATTGGGGCAAGTGTAACGCAACGCACCCTTGGGGGGAAACATCAATCCACGCGGCGCCGCCGGTCACGTTTCATTGTGACTGCGCGAGTCACAGTCTGTTTCCGGGGCAACGGGTTCCGGGGAATGGACAAGCCGTGCAACAAACGATTAAAAGGTTAGTGGGGCTATACCATGTTAAAAACGCGCGCCAAATATTGTATCGGTCAAGTGGTCCGACATCGAAAGCACCCCTTTCGGGGCGTGGTGTTCGACGTGGACCCCGAATTCAACAACACCGAGGAATGGTACCAGGCCATCCCCGAGGACAGCCGCCCGGCACGCCAGCAGCCCTTCTACCACCTGCTCGCCGAGAACGACGACAGCTTCTACGTGGCCTACGTGTCCGAGCAGAACCTCGTCGCCGACTACTCGGGTGAGCCGGTCGACCATCCCGACATTCCCGAACTCTTCGGGCCTTTCCAGGACGGTCACTACGATCTGCACTTCCAGTTGAACTGATGAAGGCCCGGCGCGCCTGCGCGCACCGGGACGCGATCAGTAGCCCAGCGCGCAGCCATCCTTGCGGGGATCGGAGGCGCCTTCGAGAACCCCGTCCTCGTGGATCCGGATCGCCTGAGCGCCGCCGAGCGGGCGCGCGGGCGTGACCACCTTGTGGCCCAGCTCGGCCAGCGCGGCGCGGGTGGCGTCGGGGTAGCCGCGTTCCAGCCGCAGCTCTCCCGCCTCGGAAAAGGCGCGCGGCGCGTCGAGCGCGGCCTGCGGATTGATCCCGAAGTCGATGAGGTTGGTCATCACCCGCACGTGGCCCGTCGGCTGATAGCCGCCGCCCATCACGCCGAACGGCATCGTCACGCGACCGTTCTCGCGCAGCATCGCAGGGATGATCGAGTGCAGCGGGCGCTTGCGCGGTCCCAGCTCGTTCGGGTGGCCCGCCTCCAGCGTGAAGGCCGCGCCGCGGTTCTGAAGCAGGATCCCGAACCGCTCCGAGGCGAGGCCCGAGCCGAACCCGTGGAAGATCGAGTAGATCAGCGAGACGGCCCGGCGGTCGCGGTCCACCACGGTGATGTAGACGGTCTCCTTGTGCTCGGCCCAGGCGGGCGCGGGCGGCGGCGGCAGCACCGCATCGGCCCTTATGCGCGCCGCCAGCCTGCGCGCCGTCTCCGGCGCGAGCATCGCCTCGGCCGCCGCGGCGTGGTCCGGATCTGCGATCAGGCGGTCCCGTTCCTGGTGGGCGAGCTTGGCCGCCTCGGTCTCCAGATGCGTGCGCTCGGGCCCCAGCGGATCGAGCGATGCGAGGTCGAACTCCGCCAGCATGTGCGCCATCAGGATCGCCGTCGCGCCCTGTCCGTTGGGCGGATGCTCGACAAGCTCCACGTCCTTGTAGCGCCCCGAGACCGGCGCCGCGGTCATGGATGCGGTCGCCGCGAAGTCCTCGGCGGTGTGCACGCCGCCATGGGCGTTCAGCACCGCCAGCATGTCCTCGGCGACCTCGCCCGTGTAGAAGGCATCGCGCCCGTCGCGCGCGATGCGGCGCAGCACCTCCGCCTGTCCGGGCGCGCGGAAGATCGCGCCGGGGGCGGGTGCGGTGCCGTTCACGGCGTAGATGTCGCGCGCGGCGCCTTGCAGCACCGCGGCGTCGCCCGCCCAGTCGAAGGCCACCCGCGGCGCCACCGGCACGCCGTTTTCCGCCGCCGCGATGGCGGGAGCGAGCAGCGCGTCGATGCCGAGCCGCCCGTGGCGTTCCGCCAGAGTGCAGAACGCGTCGATGGCGCCGGGCACCGTCACGGCCTGTGCGCCGTAGGGCGGGATGGTGGTCAGCCCCTCGGCGCGCAGCGCCTCCGGATCCGCGGCCGCGGGCGCGCGGCCGGAGCCGTTCAGCGCGGTCACCTCGCCGGTGGACGGATCGGACAGAAGCGCGAAGCAGGCCCCCCCGATGCCGGTCATCTGCGGTTCGCAAAGGCCGAGCATGACGGCCCCCGCGACGGCCGCATCGGCGGCCGTGCCGCCCTGGCGCAGGATGTCCACCGCCGTCAGCGCGGCGAGCGGGGGCGACGTGGCGCACATGCCCTCGGTGGAGAAGACGGCCGAGCGGCCGGGTGTCTGGAAATCGCGCATGATGCCCTCCCCGCATGACGCAAGCCGCCGGGTTTTCGCGGCTGCCGTGCCGGATTGCAAGGCTCGGGACGGTGAAGGGGGAAGACCTCGGTACCGCGCACTGGGTGGGGGCTGTTGACGACGCGGCACCGAGGGAAGCCTAAGCAGCTACAATGCTGTTGTCGCCCGGCATTCTGTCCGCCTTTGGGACTCATTGCGGCGTTTTCGGGGCAGTCGTGGCGCCGGGCGCTTTCAGGCAAAGCGCCAGCCGGAGTTCGTTGCGTCCGTATCGGCGCCTGTAGCGCACGTCCCGCGCCAGGCTGTGGATGAGCGGCCAGCCGAAGCCGCCCTCGGGCAGGGTGGCCTTCGGCCCCGCGAGGGACGGAAACTGCCCCGCGGGAAGGCGCCCGCCGGGCATTGGGCGCCCGTCATCCGAGACGGAAAGGTCGAGTCTGCCCTCGCGCACCCGGACCTCCACGCGGATGGCGCAGGGCGCGTCCGACGCATGGGCGTGTTCGACCACGTTGTTCAGCACTTCGGCAAGCACCAGTTCGGTGGCCGTCCGACCCGCGCCGTCGCCGAGTTGCGGGGCGAGCCCGGCCATCACCCGCCCGAGCGCGGTCCGGACGTCCGCCGGCCGGGCCGCGCAGCGGGCGACGACCCGGCGGTCGCCGGTCCGAGAGGGGCCACCCGACGCCTGCACACGGGGGGGCGCGCTCATCGCAGCGACCCGCCGGCGGCTGGGAGCATCAGCCGCGCGCCCCGGCGAGGGCGGTGTCGACGCTGTCGTGGATGGTGAAGATCGTGTCCATGCGGGTCAGGCGGAACACCTTGTCCACCGCCGGGGCCAGCGCCGCGAGTTCGAGCCGGGCGGCGCCGTCGAGCTGCTTCATCGCGGCGACGATGGCGCCGAGCCCGCTCGAATCGATGAACTCCACCCGCCCGAGATCGAGCAGAACGCGCCCCGGCGTGCCGCCGCCGGGGTCGGGCGCCGTGATCTCGCGCATCCTGTCCTTGAAGCGAATCGCCACGAAGGCGTCGATCCGCGGCTCGGCCACCGACACGAGCCGCACGCCGTCCCTGTCCTGCACCGAAAGTTCCATCGTCATCCCCGGCCGGCCATCCTCTCGCGAGGAGAGGCTAGACCCGATTCCTTACCATCCGGTATTGAGACGCGGGAGCCATGCCGAGCCAGGGGGAAAGAGGATGAGCGAAGTCGTGATCGCCGGGGCGGCGCGCACCGCGATGGGCGGGTTGCAGGGCGTGTTCGCCGGGATGCCGGCCGCGGAACTGGGTGGCGCCGCCATCTCCGCGGCCCTGGGCGAAGCTGCCCGCCCGGAGGTGGACGAGCTGGTGATGGGCTGCGTGCTGCCCGCCGGGCAGGGGCAGGCGCCGGCGCGGCAGGCCGGTTTCGCCGCCGGTCTCGGCGAGGAGGTGCCGGCCACCACGCTGAACAAGATGTGCGGCTCGGGGATGAAGGCGGCGATGGTGGCCTTCGACCAGATCGCGCTCGGCCAGGCGCGGGTCGTGGTGGCCGGCGGCATGGAAAGCATGTCGCGCGCGCCTTACCTCTTGCCCGCGATGCGCGGCGGGGCGCGGATCGGCCATCAGCAGGCGGTCGATCACATGTTTCTCGACGGGCTCGAGGACGCCTACGACAAGGGTCGGCTCATGGGCACCTTCGCCGAGGATTGCGCCGAACACTACCAGTTCACCCGCGAGGCGCAGGACGCCTATGCGCTGGGCTCCCTCGAAGGCGCGCTGAAGGCGCAGGAAAGCGGCGCCTTCGCGCGCGAGATCGCGCCGGTCACGGTGCGTGGCCGCAAGGGCGAGAGTGTGGTCGCCCAGGACGAGCAGCCCGGCCAGGCGCGACCCGACAAGATCCCGCAGCTCAGGCCCGCTTTCCGCGAGGGCGGCACGGTCACGGCCGCGAACGCCTCCTCGATCTCCGACGGGGCGGCCGCGCTCGTGCTCGCGGCGCGCGACACGGCCGAGGCCATCGGCATGACGGTGCGCGCGCGGGTGCTCGGCCACGCCTCGCACGCGCAGGCGCCGGGATGGTTCACGACCGCCCCGGTGCCCGCGGCGCGCAAGCTGCTGGACCGGATCGGCTGGCAGGTCGGCGATGTCGATCTCTGGGAGGTGAACGAGGCCTTCGCTGTGGTGCCCATGGCCTTCATGCGCGAGATGGGGCTGCCGCGGGACATCGTGAACGTGCACGGTGGCGCCTGCGCGCTCGGCCATCCCATCGGCGCATCGGGCGCGCGGATCATAGTCACGCTGCTCAACGCGCTGGAGACCCGCGGGCTGAAGCGTGGCGTGGCGGCCATCTGCATCGGCGGCGGCGAGGGCACGGCGATCGCGATCGAGCGGATCTGATCGCCGACACGGCAAGCGAGGGGAGGCCGCCGATGACGGTTGATTACGCGGAGCTCGCCCGCACGGTGGCGGCGCTGACGGAGGGCGAGACGGACCCGGTGGCGCTGATGGCGACGCTCGCCTGCGAGATCCACCACGCCGATGCGCGTTTCGACTGGACCGGGTTCTACCGCGTCACCGAGCCCGGGCTTCTGAAGATCGGCCCCTACCAGGGCGGGCACGGCTGCCTGACGATCCCGTTCGACCGGGGCGTCTGCGGTGCCGCGGCCCGCACCGGCGAGGTGCAGATCGTGGATGATGTGGAGGCGTTCCCGGGCCATATCGCGTGCTCTTCCTCGACCCGGTCCGAGATCGTGCTGCCGGTCCACGACGGCGCGGGCCGGCTGATCGCCGTTCTCGACATCGACAGCGACCGCCCCGCCGCCTTCGGCCCGGACGACGCGGCGGGCCTCGGCGCGATCCTCGCGGAGACGTTCGGTCGGTTCTAACGCCGTCCGGCGCCAGGGTTCAGCCGAACTTGCCCTTGATGAACGCGCGAGCCTCGGGGTCCTGCGCGGCGCTGAACATCATCTCGGTCGGCGCGATCTCGCGCAGTTCGCCCAGATGGAAGTAGGCCACGCGGTCGGCCACCCGGCGCGCCTGCATCATCGAGTGGGTGACGACCACGACCGCATGGCGCGTCTTGATCTCCAACAGAAGATCCTCGACCTTCTGGGTCGCGATCGGGTCGATGGAGCCCGTGGGCTCGTCCATCAGGAGCACGTCGGGCATGGTGGCGAGCGCGCGCGCGATGCAGAGGCGCTGCTGCTGGCCGCCCGACAGGTCGGTGGCTTCCAGGTCGCGCAGGTGATCCTTCACCTCGTCCCAGAGATGCGCGCGGCGCAGGCAGTCCTCCACATGGTCGGCGAGTTCCGCGCGACTGCCGGTCAGGCCGTGGATCTTCGCGCCGTAGGCCACGTTGTCCCAGATGCTCATGGGAAAGGGGTTGGGCTTCTGCGCGACCCAGCCGAACCGGCGCCGGTGAAGCGGCGGATCGACGTCGCGCGCGTGGATGTCGTGCCCGTCCATCAAGACGCTGCCCTCGATCCGGACGCCGCGGGTGTCGTCGTGCATCCGGTTGAGAACCTTCAGCATGGTGGACTTGCCGCAGCCCGAGGGCCCGATGAAGGCGAGGACCTCGCGCGGGTAGAGATCGAAACTCATATCTTTCAGCGCGTGCGTGCCGTCGCCGTACCAAAGGTTCAGATCGCGTATTTCGATGATCGGCGCGGCGTTGTCGCTCGCGTTTCCGCCTGGCCGCTCCGCGGCCCCGTTCTGGTCGAACATGTCGTCCTCCCGTTCGTGCATGAGCAGGAGGATGCCCGGCGCCGTCCGACGGGCGATTGATCTGGGTCACGCGCCCGCGGATTTCACAAAAGTTTCACGTTTCGCCGGAACCCGCGCCGCGCCGCTCACTCGCCGAGCTTGGCGTGCACCTCCTCGAGGTCGATCTCTCCCGTGGGCATCCGGTTGGCCGGGTTCTCGAAATCGTAGCGGAAGAGCTCGAAATCCCGCTTGTAGATCTCGTAGACGAGGTGCATCGACAGATCGTCGAAGTAGTCCTCCACCGGGTGCAGGCGCTTGGGCCCGTGGCCAGAGCTTTCATTGAAGCGGGGCACCTTCGCCAGATCGACGGGGTGGGGCGTCTCGATCGCGTCGAGCACCGCCTGCATCCCCTCGTCGAACCTTTCGGTCCAGAAGATGTGGTCGTAGCTTCCGCCGTTCAGGATGAAGGTGGAGACATGGCCTGAGACGGCGGACCAGTGGATGTCGGGCTCCATCGGGCGTTTCCAGCGGATCGTGTCGCGGGCGAAGAGCAGGAAGCGGCGGAAGCTCTTGATCTGGTCGAAGTCCTGCCGGCCGTCCGCGCCGCCTACCTCGATCCCGTATTTCTGGATCACCGTGGGCACGAGGTTGCCCCGGTAGCGCCGCCCGTTGCGCTGGATGCCGCAGATCTTGTCGAAGAAGGAGGACAGGATCCGGCTGTAGGGATTGCGCACGCAGGTGAAGGCGACCGCGCCGCGCGCCCTCACCGTCTCCTCGATGCGCGGCTGGCTTTCCGGCTGCGCCCACTTGTGCAGACCCTCGGTCGCGTCGTGGATGTCGCCGTCATGGTAACGCCCGTGATCGGAGTAGTAGAGGATCTGCCCGATCGTGGAGCATGCGCATTTCGGCACCACGCGGTAGACCACGCTGCCGCTTTCGGTCATCCATGTGCCTGGAAAGCCGATGGGTCCTGCCTCCGTCAGCCGCTTCGGGCCCTGCCTGTCTGGCGGTATACCGCGAGGCGGCGAAACAGGGAAAGAACCTATCGCGCCGAAGCGCCGGGAAACACTGTTTCTCCGGCGCGGCTTCGGCGGTATCAACGTCGGAACCGGGGGCGGACACGGGGGGGGCGGCGCGCAGGTTTGGCCAGGATCGCGTTCATACTTCTTTGCCACAAGGATCCCGACGCGATCGTCAAGCAGGCGCAGCGGCTGACGGCCGCGGGCGACTGCATCGCCATCCACCTCGACGCGCGCGCGGATCCCGGGCATTTCGCGCGCATTCGCGCCGCGCTGCGCGACAACCCCGCCGTGACCTTTGCGAAACGGCGGGTCAGATGTGGCTGGGGGGAATGGTCGCTGGTTCAGGCGACGCTCAACGCGGTCGAGGCCGCGCTCGGCGCCTTTCCCGAGGCCACGCATTTCTACATGCTGTCCGGCGACTGCATGGCGATCAAGTCGGCGGAATACGCCCATGCCTTCCTCGACGCGCGCGACACCGACTACATCGAAAGCGTCGATTTCTTCGCCTCCGACTGGATCCGGACGGGGATCAGGGAGGAACGGCTGATCTACCGGCACTGGTTCAACGAGCGCCGGCAGAAGCGGCTGTTCTACGCCTCGCTCGACATCCAGCGCCGCCTCGGGCTGGCGCGGCGCGTGCCCGCCGACCTGGAAATGATGATCGGCAGCCAGTGGTGGTGCCTGCGCCGCCGCACGGTGGAGGCGATCCTGGGGTTCCTGGCCGGGCGGCCCGACGTCGTCCGCTTCTTCCGAACCACATGGATCCCGGACGAGACGATGTTCCAGACGCTGGTGCGCCACCTCGTGCCCGAGACCGAGATCGAAAGCCGCACGCTGACCTTTCTCATGTTCTCCGACTACGGGGTGCCGGTCACCTTCTACAACGACCACTACGACCTGCTGCTGAGCCAGGATGCGCTTTTCGCCCGCAAGATCAGCCCCGAGGCGCGCGATCTGAAGCGCCGGCTCGGCCATCTCTACGCCTCCGAGGGCACCGAGTTCCAGATCTCGGACGAGGGGCGGAGCCTTTACAGGTTCCTCACCGGGCGCGGCCGCATCGGCCGGCGCTTCGCGCCGCGCTTCTGGGAGGCAGAGGGCACGCTCGGCCACGAGCGCGAGCTGCTGATCGTGGTGTGCAAGAAATGGCATGTCGCCAAGCGCCTCGTCGGGCGCATTCGGCAGATGACGAACTTGCCCTGCGCCGAGTATCTCTTCAACGAGGAGACCGCCGAACTGCCCGATCTGGGCGGCATCCAGAAAAGCATGGAAAAGCGCCATCGCCACCGCCGCGCGCTGATGCGGATGCTGTTCGACTATCACGGCGCCGACCGGCTCGTGGTGTGCATGGATCCCGCCGATCTCGATCTCCTGCTGGATTTCGGCCGCGATCGCTCGGTCACGCGGATCCTGGAGATCGAGTGCGCCTTTACCGATGCCTATCTCGTCGGACATGCGATGCGTGTCGGACTGGCCGGGCCGCGCACGCCGCGGGAGACGCTGGAACGGCTGCTGCCGACGATCCGCAACGAGATCGCCTTCGAAAGCGACCGCATCCGCGAGGCGGGCTTTGCGCATCACTACCGCCTGCGCGAGAACGACCCGCCCGAGGCCAACGCCCGGCCGCTGGCGGAATTCCTTGCGATCGGCGACGCACAGGCGCTAGAGATCGCGCGCACCCAGCATCTGTTTGCCGACTGAGGGGACGGGGATGGCCTACGCCTACGACGACCAGAACGTGTTCGCGAAGATCCTGCGCGGGGAGATCCCCAACGACACCGTGATGGAGACCGAGCACAGCCTCGCCTTTCGCGACATCCAGCCCCAGGCGCCGGTGCATGTGCTGGTGATCCCGAAAGGCCCCTACGTGTCCTTCGACCACTTCGCGCAGGAAGCGTCGGAGGCAGAGATCGTCGATTACGTCCGCACGGTGGGCGAAGTCTGCCGCATGGAGGGCGTGGAGGAGCAGGGCTTCCGCCTCATCTCGAACGCGGGCCGCGACGGCGTGCAGGAGGTGCCGCATCTCCACGTGCACATCCTCGCCGGCCGTCCGCTCGGCCGGATGCTGGCGCGCGCGGAGTAGCCGCGCGGCGCGTCACTCCGCGCGGGTGCGCGTGAGCGACAGGAACACGTCCTCCAGGTCGGGCTCTTCCGAGCGCACGTCGCGGATCGAGATGCCCGCCGCGCGCACCGCGTCCAGCACCGCCCCGGCCTGCGTGCGCCGGGTCTGGTAGCTCAGCGCGAGCGCGCCGTCGGCGCGGCGCTCTACCGTCACGCCCTCCGCTTCCGGCAGGCGCGGCACCTCGCCATCGGGTTGGACCACGAGCGTCTTGGCGTCGAAGCGCGCCAGCAGGGCCGGGGTGCTGTCATGGGCGACCACGAGGCCCTCGTGGATGATGGCGATCTCGTCGCACATCTGCTCGGCCTCCTCGAGGTAGTGGGTGGTCAGGATGATCGTCATCCCCTGCTCGTTCAGCCGCCGGACATTGGCCCAGAGCATCTGGCGCAGCTCGATGTCCACGCCCGCGGTGGGCTCGTCGAGGACGAGCACCTGCGGATCGTGGACGAGCGCCTTGCCGAGCAGGAGCCGCCGGCGCATGCCCCCCGACAGCGTGCGGGCATAGGCCTCGGCCTTGTCCTCGAGCCCGACGAGACGAAGGATCTCGGCGGTGCGGCGCTGCGATTTCGGCACGCCGTAGAGCCCGGCCTGCACCTCCAGCAGCGCCCGCGGCGTGAAGAACGGGTCGAGGTTCAGTTCCTGCGGCATCACCCCGATCGCGGCGCGCGACTGGCGCGGGTTCACGTCCTGGTCGAAGCCCCAGATCGCGACCCGGCCCGCCGTTTTCAGCACCAGCCCGGCCAGGATGTTGATCAGCGTCGACTTGCCGGCCCCGTTGGGGCCCAGAAGGCCGAAGACGGACCCTTCCGGCACCGCGAGATCGACGCCGCGCAGCGCGTGCTTGGGCGCCGCGCCGCGCCCCCCCGCATAGGTCTTCGTCAGCCCTTCGATCTCGATCGCGTTGCCGGCCATGTCGCCCTTGTCCCTGCCTCGCTCATCGCGCATATCTGCCCTTAGTCGAGGCGCCGCGCGCCTACAACCGTCAGGAGCCGTCATGCCGATGACCTTCGAGCCGCCCGAGACGAAAATCGTCGATCGCTGGCGCGTCGCCTGCGACGGCGGCGAGGGCGCGCTGGGGCATCCGCGCGTCTGGCTGCAGATCCCGCGCGACACCGGCTGGGTCGAATGCGGCTACTGCGACGCGAAATACGTTCACCGCGACTTCGCCGAGGCGCCTGGCGAGGGCTGAGCGGCCCGGCGCGGCGTTGCCGGCTCCGTCCGGTGGCGCGGGCCGGCCGCAAGGCCGCGCCACTGGCGCCCGCCCGCCCTGCGTGGCAAGACAGGGCGCGACTGCACGGGCGGGAGGCTTCCCCATGAGTTTCGGCAAGGGCCATCATCTGCATCTGATCGACGGGTCGGCCTTCATCTTCCGGGCCTACCACGCGCTGCCGCCGCTCACCCGCCGGTCGGACGGGACGCCGGTGGGCGCCGTGGCGGGCTTTTGCAACATGCTGCAGCGCTACATCTCCAACAACGAGGGGCCGGATGCCGCGACCCATCTCGCGGTGATCTTCGACAAGGGCAGCCACACCTTCCGCAACGACCTCTACGACGCCTACAAGGCCAACCGCGAGGAGATGCCCGAGGACCTGCGCCCGCAGATCCCGCTCACGCGCCGCGCGACCGAGGCCTTCAACATCCCCTGCATCGAGATGGAGGGCTTCGAGGCCGACGACATCATCGCCACCCTGGCCTGCCGCGCGCGCGACGCCGGCGCCCGCGTCACCATCGTGAGTTCCGACAAGGACCTGATGCAACTGGTGGGCGAGGGCGTGGAGATGTTCGACGCCATGAAGAACCGCCGCATCGACCGCGAGGGCGTGGAGGAGAAGTTCGGCGTGCCGCCCGAGAAGGTCGTGGACGTGCAGGCGCTCGCGGGCGACAGCATCGACAACGTGCCCGGCGCGCCCGGTATCGGGGTGAAGACCGCCGCGCTTCTCGTCAACGAGTTCGGCGACCTCGAGACGCTGCTGGAGCGGGCCGAGGACATCAAGCAGCCCAAGCGCCGCCAGACCCTGATCGAGCACGCCGACCAGATCCGGCTTTCGAAGAAGCTGGTGGAACTCGACCGCGACATGGACCTCGCGGTCGGCCCGCACGAGCTGGAGCTGCGCGACCCCGACGCCGGGACGCTTCTGGGCTTTCTCTCCGAGATGGAGTTCCGGACCCTCACCCGGCGCGTGGCCGAGGCGCTGGGCGTCGAGCCGCCGGCGATCCCCGACACCAACCCGGGGGGCGCCGACCCGTCGGAGGGCGAGGACGCGCCCGAGACCGCGGGCTTCGAGCCCGGAAGCTACGCGTGCATCCGCGATCTCGCCACCCTCTCGGCGTGGCTCGACCGCGCCCGCGCGCAGGGCTACTTGGCGCTCGACACCGAGACCACGGGCCTCGACGACATGCGCGCGGACCTTGTCGGCGTCTCGCTCGCGCTCGCCCCCGGGGAGGCGGCCTACCTGCCGCTCGCCCACAAGGCCGAGGCCTCGGGCGATCTCTTCGGCTCGGACGCGCTGGCCGAGGGCCAGGTGGAGATGGCGGACGCGCTCGCGGCGCTGAAGCCCGTCCTGGAGGACGATGCGATCCTCAAGATCGGGCAGAACATGAAGTACGACGCCAAGATCCTGGCCCGGTACGGCATCTCCGTCGCGCCCGTCGACGACACGCTGCTGATGTCCTACGCGATGAATGCCGGTCTGCACGGGCACGGGATGGACACGCTGTCCGAGCGCTACCTCTCCCACACGCCGATCCCGATCAAGGAGCTGATCGGCTCGGGCAAGAGCCAGATCACCTTCGACCGCGTGCCCATCGATCGCGCCACCGCCTATGCCGCGGAGGACGCCGACATCACGCTGCGGCTCTGGCAGCTGTTCCGGCCGCAGCTTCACACCGCCCGCGTCACCCGCGTCTACGAGCGGATGGAGCGCCCGCTCGTGCCCGTTCTGGCCGAGATGGAGATGGCGGGAATCAAGGTGGACCGCGACACGCGCTCGCGCATGTCGGGCGCCTTCGCGCAGAAGATGCCGGCGCTCGAGGAAGAGATCCACGAGCTCGCGGGCGAGCCTTTCAACGTGGGCAGCCCCAAGCAGCTGGGCGAGATCCTCTTCGACAAGATGTCGCTCGAGGGCGGCAAGCGCGGCAAGACCGGCGCCTACGCCACCGGCGCCGAGGTGCTCGAGGATCTCGCCATGGAGCACGAGCTGCCCCGCAAGGTGCTCGACTGGCGCGCCGTCTCGAAGCTGAAGAGCACCTACACCGACGCGTTGCAGGAGCACATCAATCCCGAGACCGGGCGCGTGCACACCTCCTATGTCCAGTCGGGCGCGGCGACGGGGCGGCTCGCTTCCACCGATCCGAACCTGCAGAACATCCCCGTGCGCACCGAGGAGGGCCGGCGCATCCGCGAGGCGTTCGTGGCCGAGGAGGGAAAGGTGCTGGTCAGCCTCGACTACAGCCAGATCGAACTTCGGATCCTTGCCCATGTCGCGGGCATCGGCGCGCTGAAGGAGGCGTTCCGCGACGGGCTCGACATTCACGCGATGACGGCATCCGAGATGTTCGACGTGCCGCTGGAGGACATGACCCCCGAGATCCGCCGGCAGGCGAAGGCGATCAACTTCGGGGTCATCTACGGCATCTCGGGTTTCGGGCTGGGGCGGAACCTGCGGATCCCGCGGTCCGAGGCGCAGGGCTTCATCGACCGCTACTTCGAGCGGTTTCCCGGCATCCGCGACTACATGGACGAGACGGTCGCCTTCGCCAAGGCGCACAAGCGGGTCGAGACGCTCTTCGGCCGCGTGATCCACACGCCCGAGATCGACGCGCGCGGCCCGCGGGCGGGCTTCGCCCGGCGCGCCGCGATCAACGCGCCGATCCAGGGCACCGCGGCGGACATCATCCGGCGCGCCATGGTGCGGATGCCCGGGGCGATCGAAGGACTGCCCGCGCGGATGCTCCTGCAGGTCCACGACGAGCTTCTCTTCGAGGTGGAGGCAGGCGCCGAGGCGGATCTCGTCGCCGCTGCCCGCACGGTCATGGAGGCCGCGGCCGAACCCGCCGTGCGGCTCGACGTGCCGCTCGTCGTGGACGCGGGGCAGGGGGCCAACTGGGCCGAGGCGCACTGAACGCGCGCGGCCGGTCTCGGTGGACCGCCCGCGCGCGACGTGAGACAGTCACGCTTGAAGCGTCGCCAGCCCCCGGAGCCCCGCCATGGTCAAGCCCGTCCGAAAGATCCTCTGCCCCGTCAATCTTCGCCATGTGAAGCACGAGCAAAGCGCCTACGAGGAAGCCAGCGAAATGGCCGGGCGGCGTGGCGCGGAGCTCATCGTCGCGACCATCGCGCCCGAGATGGAGCGCAACCTGAACATCTACGACGCGGAGACCTACTGGACGGGCGAGTTGCGGAAATTCGTCGCCGCCAACCGCCATCCGGGGGTGACGCCGCGCCTGATCGTGCGCAAGGGCGCGGTGCACCGGCAGATCGTGAAGCTCGCCATGTCCGAGGCGGTGGATCTCATCGTGATGGAGGCGGCCAACCCGCGCATCCGCGATTATCTTCTCGGAACGACCGCAAGCCACGTCGTGGCGCATGCGCCCTGCTCCGTCTACGTGGTGCGCCAGCTGGACTGACGCGGCCATGGGCGACCATCACGGCCACCACCATCACGGGATCGACGCCGGGGCGGGCGACCTGCGTGTCGCGCTCGCCGTCGGCGTGAACCTGTTCCTGACGCTGGTACAGATCGTCGCCGGGGCCATATCCGGAAGCCTCGCGCTCGTCGCCGACGCGATCCACAACCTGTCCGACGCGCTCTCGCTCGGGATCGCGCTCGCCGCGCGGCGCCTCGGGCGGCGGCCCGCCGACGCGGCGATGACCTTCGGCTACCGCCGCGCCGAGGTCGTCGCGGCGCTCGTCAACTACACGACGCTGATCGTCATCGCCGTCTGGCTCGGGGCGGCGGGGGTGATGCGCCTCGTCGCACCGGAGCCGGTCACCGGCTGGATCATGGTGGCGGTGGCGGGGGTCGCCCTCGCCGTGGACCTCGTGACCGCCGCGCTCACCTGGGCGATGGCGAAGAGCAGCGTGAACATCCGCGCGGCCTTCCTGCACAATCTCGCGGACGCGCTGGGCTCGCTCGGCGTCATCGTCGCGGGCAGTCTCATCCTGCTCTACGGTGCGACCTGGGTGGACGCGGCGGTGACGCTCGGGATCGCCGCCTACATCCTGTGGCAAAGCGCGGCGGGGCTGGGGCCCGTGGTGCGCATCCTGATGCTGGCAAGCCCGGAGACCCCGGACGCCCGCGAGGTTCTTTCCGCCATGCGCGCCGCGCCGGGCGTGGGCGACGTGCATCACCTGCACCTCTGGCGGATGCAGGAGCACGAGGCCGCGCTCGAGGCGCATGTGGTGCTGTCGGGAGAAATGCCCGCCCAGACCGTGCGCCTCGCACTGAAGGACATGCTCGAGGCGCGCTTCGACCTCGCGCACACGACCCTCGAGATCGAGACCGAAGAGACCGCGTGCGAGGCGCCGCAACGGCTCGGCCATCCCGACTGACATGCGGCCCGGCGCGCCGCCCGACGGCTCCCGCCGCGCTCAACCGTCCGGCAGCTCCGCCGCGGGGATCACCGGAAAGAAGGCACCGCCGGACCAGAGGCCGAACCAGCGCCCGCCGCCCACCTCTTCGCGCCCGCCGTGATCGACGAGGCGATAGAAGCTCTTGCGGTCGATGAGCGCCTCGAGCCGGTCGCGCACGAGGACGTAGGGCGCGGGCTCTCCCGTCTCGGGGTCGCGTTCCACGCGGATCGGATGGTCGGGGCCCGCCGCGACGGTGTCGCCGACATGGGTGCGGAATGTCAGCACCTGGTCCTGCCCCTTGCCTTCCGCCTCGAAATCGACGGCGACGAAAGGCGCGTCGTCCACGGTGATCCCGACCTTCTCGACCGGCGTCACGAGAAAATACCTGTCGTCATCCTTCCGCAGGATCGAGGAAAAGAGCTTCACGAGCTCGAATCGGCCGATGGGCGTGCCCAGATAGAACCAGGTGCCGTCGCGCGCGATCCGCATGTCGAGATCGCCGCAGAAGGGAGGATTCCAGTCATGCACGGGCGGGCGTCCCTTGCCCCGGGCGGCGCGCGCGGAGGCGGCGAGGCTTTCGGCGGACGGGGTCACGGGAATGTGTGCGCTCATAGTTTTTGCCTTCCTCCTGTCGCGCGATACACTTCGTCAAAGGGATATATGATGCAAGGAGCGCCTGTCATGGCCGAGGATGCGGATCTCATCGCCGGGATTGAGTCCCTCGAATCGAAGATCGCCGAAGCCCGCGCCTCCATCACGCGCCGCTTCATCGGGCAGGAACGGGTGGTGGACCTGACGCTTTCGGCGCTGCTTTGCGGCGGCCACGCACTGCTGATCGGCCTTCCGGGTCTCGGCAAGACGCGGCTCGTCGAGACGCTTTCGACCGTGATGGGGCTCGACGGCAACCGCGTGCAGTTCACCCCCGACCTCATGCCCGCCGACATTCTCGGCTCGGAGGTGCTCGAGACGGGCGAGGACGGCAGCCGCACCTTCAAGTTCATTCCCGGACCGATCTTCTGCCAGCTTCTGATGGCGGACGAGATCAACCGCGCCTCGCCGCGGACGCAGTCGGCGCTCCTGCAGGCCATGCAGGAAAAGCGCGTGACCGTCGCCGGAGAGGACCGGCCGCTCGCCAGGCCCTTCCACGTGCTCGCCACGCAGAACCCGATCGAGCAGGAAGGCACCTATCCGCTGCCCGAGGCGCAGCTCGACCGGTTCCTCGTGCAGATCGACGTGGCCTATCCCGACCGCGCGACCGAGCGCGACATCCTGCTCGCCACCACCGGCGTGGAGGAGGAGGAGGCGCACGCCGTCTTCACCGCTGCCGAGCTGATGGAGGCGCAGACGCTTCTGCGCCGCATGCCCGTGGGCGACAGCGTGGTCGAGGCGATCCTGGATCTGGTGCGCGCCTTCCGTCCCGATGACGAAAGCGCCCCCGCGCGGGTGCGCGAAAGCGTCGCGTGGGGTCCGGGCCCGCGCGCGGCGCAGGCGCTGATGCTGACCGTCCGGGCGCGGGCGCTTCTGCAGGGCCGCCTCGCGCCCTCGATCGAGGACGTGATGGAGATGGCGCGCCCGGTTCTCAGCCATCGTATGGCGCTGCGCTTCTCGGCGCGCGCCCGTGGCGACAGCCTCGCCGATCTGATCGACGAGACCTGCGACGCCATGGCGCGGCCCGAGGCCGCCGCGTGACGGAACCCCTCGTCCTTCGTTCCCTCGCCGAGGAAGAGGCCGCCCCGTTCCCGCCGCTGCTCGCACGGGCCGAGCACCTGGCCGGCACCGTGCTTCTGGGCGAGCACGGGCGCCGCCGGGCCGGGCTTGGCGACGATTTCTGGCAATACCGGCCCGTCCAGCCCGGCGACTCGCTGCGGATGGTCGACTGGCGGCGCTCGGCGCGCGGCGACGACCGCTACGTCCGCGAGCGGGAGTGGACCGTCGCGCAGTCGGTGATGCTCTGGGTGGACCAGGCCGCGTCCATGCAGTTCGCGTCCTCGAAGGACCTGCCCAGCAAGGGCGAGCGCGCCCGCGTTCTGGCGCTGGCGGCGGCGATCCTGCTGATCCGCGGCGGAGAGCGCGTGGGGCTCACCGGCGGATCGCTGCCGCCGCGCCGGGGCGAGGTGCAGATCCTGCGCCTCGCGGAGGCGTTCTCGCGCGACGGGATCGAGGAGTACGGCACGCCGGAGGCGCGGGCGATGCTGCCGATGTCGCGCGCGCTGTTCATCTCGGATTTCCTCGGCGACCCTGAGCCGGCAGAGCAGGCGCTCGCGAAAGCGGCCGATCGCGGGGTGCGCGGGGTGCTGATCCAGGTGCTCGACCCCACGGAAGAGGCGTTTCCGTTTCGCGGCCGCACCGTGTTCGAAAGCATGGGCCGCGGACTTCGCCACGAGACGCTGAAGGCCGACGACCTGCGCGGGCGCTATCTCGAGCGGCTGGCCGAGCGGAAGGAACGGCTCGGCCAGCTTTGCGCCACGACCGGCTGGCGCTTTCACGTTCACCACACCGACGCCTCGGCGCAGTCGGCGTTGCTCTGGCTCTGGCAGGCGATGGAGGCGGGCACGGCATGACGCTTTTCGGCGCGATCGGCTTCGCGAACCCCTGGCTTCTGCTGGCGCTTGCGGCGCTGCCGGTGCTGTGGCTGATCCTGCGCGCGGTGCCGCCCGCGCCGCTGCGCCGCTATTTCCCGGGCGTCGTTCTGCTTCTCGGCCTGCGCGACGAGGAACAGGTGAGCGACCGCACGCCCTGGTGGCTTCTGCTGCTGCGGATGCTCGCCGTGGCGGCGGTGATCCTTGGGCTCGCCGGGCCGGTGCTGAACCCGGAGGAGGAGCGCGCGTCCGGCGACGGGCCGCTTCTGGTCCTCCTGGACGGGTCCTGGGCGGGGGCGGGCGACTGGGCCGCCAAGCTCGACGCGCTCGAGCGCGAGCTTGCAGAGGCCGGCCGCGCGGGCCGCACCGTCGCGATGGTGCGCCTGACCGCGCCCGAGGCGCCGGTCTTCCAGTCCTCCGATGCCTGGCGCGGCCGGCTGGTCGGGCTGGAGCCGCAGCCCTGGCAGCCCTCTGCGGACGATGTCGAGACCTTCCTCGAGGGGCTGGGCGACACGCGCTTCGACACGCTCTGGGTGTCGGACGGGCTTGCGCGCGACAGCCGCGCGGAGCTGCTTTCCGCGCTCGAGGCGCGCGGGACCGTGCGCGTGCTGCAATCGCCCGGGCCGGTTCTGGGCCTCATGCCGCCCACCGTGGAGGACGGCGCGATCCGCCTTGTCGCCCGCCGCTCCGAGCCCGGCGTGCCGCGCGAGATCACCATCGCCGCCCACGGGCTGGATCCGGCGGGGGCGCCGCGGATCCTGGCGCGCGTGGGGGCGCGCTTCGCCGCCGGCGAGACGGAGGCGGAGGCCGCGCTGTCGCTGCCCGCGGAGCTTCGCGCGCGGCTGACCCGGTTCGAGGTCGAGGGCGCGCGCAGCGCGGGGGCGGTCAGCCTGCCAGACGACAGCCTGCGCCGGCGCGAGGTCGCGCTGATCGCCGGGCGCGACGACCGCGAGGGGCTCGAACTGCTGTCGCCGCTGCACTACCTCGAAAACGCCCTCGAACCGACGGCCGACCTGCTCGATGGCGCGCTGACCGACATCCTGCCCGCCAACCCCGACGTGATCGTGCTCGCCGATGTCGCCACGCTGTCGCCAGCCGAGGAGGCGGGTCTTGCCGAGTGGGTCGAAGGCGGCGGGCTGTTGCTGCGCTTCGCCGGACCCCGCCTAGCCGCGAGCGACGTGAGCCGCGCGGAAGAGGCTAGGCTGATGCCGGTCCGCCTGCGCGCGGGCGGGCGCACGGTGGGCGGCGCCATGAGCTGGGGCGAGCCCAAGAGCCTCGCGCCCTTCGACGACGACAGCCCCTTCCGCGGCCTAGAGGTGCCCGGCGACGTGACCGTGTCGGCGCAGGTGATGGCCCAGCCGGACCCGGTGCTGTCCGAGCGCGTCGTGGCGCAGCTGACCGACGGCACCCCGCTCGTCACCCGCAAGCCGCTCGGCGAGGGGCAGGTCGTCCTCTTCCATGTCACCGCGAACGCGGAATGGTCCACCCTGCCGCTCTCGGGGCTTTTCGTGCAGATGCTGGAACGCCTTGCCGTCTCCTCTGCCGTCGCGGCGCCGGAGGCGTCGGACCTCGAGGGCACGGTCTGGCAACCGCTGAAGCTGCTCGACGGCTTCGGCCAGCTTCGCGACGCGGGCGCGCTGCCCGGGGTGGACGGCGCCGTCCTGGCGGAGGCGCCGCTCGGCCCCGATCTCCGGCCCGGCCTCTACCAGGGCGAGGACCGGACGCTCGCCCGGAACGTGGTGACGCCAGCGGTGACGCTCGCGCCCGCCACATGGCCCGACCGGATCACGGTCCTGGGGCTGTCCCGCCCGGCGGAGACGCCGCTCACCGGGGCGCTTCTGACCTTCGCGCTCCTGCTGCTCGTGGCCGACGTGCTTGCCTCGCTCGCCCTTTCCGGGCGGCTTCGGGGTGCCGCGGCGGCGCTTCTTCTGGCCGCGGCCCCTCTCGCCGGTCCCGCGCCCCCGGCGGCCGCCCAGCAATCCGCCGAGGACGGCTTTGCCCAGGGCGCGACCCGCGAGGTGGTGCTCGCCCATGTGCTGACCGGCGACGCGTCGATCGACGAGATGGCGGAGGCGGGGCTGCGCGGCCTGTCGGAAACGCTCTTCTTCCGCACCTCGGTGGAACCCGCCGAGCCCTTCGGCGTGAACCTCGAGACCGACGAGCTGGCCTTCTTCCCGCTGCTTTACTGGCCTGTCACGCCGGCGCAGCCGACGCCGTCGGACGCGGCCTATGCCAAGCTCAACGCGTTCCTGCGCTCGGGCGGAATGATCGTCTTCGACACCCGCGACGCGGACGTTGCGCGCTTCGGCGCGTCGAGTCCGAACGGCCGCAAACTCCAGGAGCTGGCGCGCCCGCTCGACATCCCGCCGCTCGAGCCGGTGCCGGACGACCATGTCCTTACCCGGACCTTCTATCTTCTGCAGGATTTCCCCGGCCGCCACGCCGCCCGCGAGGTCTGGGTCGAGGCCGCGCCGCCCGACGCCGAACGGATCGAGGGGATGCCCTTCCGCAACCTCAACGACGGGGTGACGCCGGTGGTCATCGGCGGCAATGACTGGGCGGCAGCGTGGGCCGTGGACGAGCGCGGCCAGCCTCTCTACCCGGTGGGACGCGGCTACACGGGAGAGCGCCAGCGCGAACTCGCCTTCCGCTTCGGCGTGAACCTCGTAATGCATGTGCTCACGGGCAACTACAAGTCGGACCAGGTGCATGTTCCGGCGCTTCTCGACAGGTTGGGTCAATGACGGGAATGGTGCTCTTCGACCCCCTCGTGCCGCTCTGGCTGCTTGGCGCGCTGGGCGTGGCGGTGGCGGCGGCCTCCGCGCTCGCGCTCTGGCGCGGGCTGTCCGGCTGGGCGCTCCGCGGGCTTGCCGGGCTCGTCGTGCTCGCCGCGCTCGCGCAGCCCACCTGGCAGCAGGAGGAGCGCGCGGCGCTTTCCGACATCGTGATCATGGTGGAGGACGCGACGGCGAGCCAGCGCCTCGCCGAACGTGCCGCGACGACCGAGGCCGCGGCCGAGGAGCTCGCCGCCGAGATCGAGAGCCGTCCGGACACGGAGCTGCGGCGCGTGACGGTGCCCGACGCGGAGGGCGACGAGGGCACGCTTCTCATGACCGCCCTGTCCGAGGCGCTGGCCAAGGAGCCGCGCGACCGGGTGGCCGGGGTGTTCCTCTTGTCGGACGGGCGGCTTCACGACGTCGAGCGCCTGCCCGACCTGACCGCGCCGATGCATCTGCTGATGACCGGCCGGGAAAGCGACTGGGACAGGCGCCTCGTCGTCACCAACGCGCCCGCCTTCGCGATCCTCGACGAGGAGATCACCCTGACGCTCCGGATCGAGGACGAGGGCGCCGCGCCCGAGAGCGCGCGGACCGCGCCCCTCGACATCTCCGTGGACGGGGAGGCGCCGCAGCGCTTCGAGGTGCCGATCGGCCGCGACGTGGAACTGCCGATCACCCTGTCCCATGCCGGGCGCAACGTGATCCGCTTCTCCGTGCCCGAGGCGGAGGGCGAACTGACGGACCGCAACAACGCGGCGCTGGTGCAGATCAACGGGGTGCGCGACAGGCTGCGGGTGCTTCTCGTCTCTGGCCAGCCGCACCCGGGCACCCGGACCTGGCGCAACCTGCTCAAATCGGACTCCTCGGTCGATCTGGTGCATTTCACGATTCTCCGCCCGCCCGAAAAGCAGGACGGCGTGCCGGTTTCCGAACTCTCGCTCATCGCCTTCCCGACGCGGGAGCTTTTCCTCGAGAAGGTGGACGATTTCGACCTGATCATCTTCGATCGCTACAAGCGCCGGGGCATCCTGCCCTCGATCTACCTCGACAACGTGGCCAATTACGTCCGCGAGGGCGGTGCGGTGCTGGTGGCCGCCGGACCAGACTACGCCAGCGCGGACAGCCTCTACCGCTCGCCGCTGTCGGAGGTGATCCCCGCGGCGCCGACGGCCCGCGTCGTGGAAGAAGGCTTCCGCCCGGCGGTGACGGGGCTGGGAGAGCGCCACCCCGTGACGCAGGGCCTGCCCGCGCCGGAAGGCTGGGGCCGGTGGCTGCGCCAGATCGAGGTCACGCCCGCCTCGGGCGACGTCGTGATGCAGGGCACCGAGGAGCGCCCGCTTCTCGTGCTCGACCGGGTGGGCGAGGGCCGCATCGCGCTGCTCGCCTCCGATCAGGCCTGGCTCTGGAGCCGCGGCTACGAGGGCGGGGGCCCGCAGCTGGAACTGCTGCGCCGGCTGTCGCACTGGATGATGGAGGAACCTGAACTCGAGGAGGAGGCGCTGACCGCCGAGGCGACGGGCCAGCGCATGAGGATCGCCCGCCGCACGCTCGGCGACGAGGTCGGCGCGGTGACGATCACGACGCCGTCGGGCGAGGAGGAGACGATCGACCTGGAAAAGGTGTCTCCCGGCCGCTTCGAGGCGCTTTACGAGGGCCCCGAGATCGGTCTCTACCGACTCGAGCAGGGCGACCAGACGGCGGTGATCGGGCTTGGCCCGGCGGCCCCGCGCGAGTTCGTGCAGACCATCGCCAGCGGCGCCGCGCTGGAGCCGGCCATCGACGCCGTGCGGGGCGGCATGATGCGGCTGGAGGAGGGTGTGCCCGCGATCCGCACGGTGCGCGAAGGCCGGCCCGCCGCCGGGCGCGGCTGGGTGGGCATCACCCCGCGCGAGGCCTACCAGACCCTCGATGTGCGCCAGATGCCGCTTCTGCCCGCCTGGGCGGTGCTGCTTCTGGCCTCGGCACTGATCGTGGGCGCGTGGCTGCGCGAAGGGCGCCGCTGAGCCGGGGGCCTCATTCGGTCGGCAGTTCCAGCAGGTAAAGCTCCCCGCCCCAGCCCGTGACGGAGGTGCTCGCTTCGATGCGCAGCTCGGTCATGCCCTCGGGCAGCGTGATGCCTGCGAGAGAGCGGGTGAAGGGCTGCTCGGTGACATGGGGATGCAGAAGCTCGCGCGTGGCCAGCACCTCGCCCGAGGGGCCGAGCACGCGCCACGCGTCGGCGTAATCGTCCCAGCCGGTATCCCCGTGGCGCAAGGTGACGGAAATCCGCCACCCGGCGCCGTCGGGCTCGGCCCGCGCGCCCTCGATCACGGCCGGGTCCGCGGCAGCGGCCGTGGCGGCCAGCGCGGCGGTCGCCGCGATCAGGAAAACATGACGGTTCATGGAAGTTTCCTCTACCGCATGAATGCTGCTTGTCCCTCAGCCTAGCCGGAACGCCCCGCCCGGGCCACCGGGCGCGCCGGCAGTGGCGCAGCTCCGCCTGCGACGGCGCGCACCTTGCCATGGGCCGGTGCGAAGACTACCCCTTCTTGTCAGGAGGAGCCGCCGATGGACATGCCCGCACCCGATCCCGCGATTCTCGCGCGCAAGCGCGACCTGGTCGAAGGTCTTTCCCGTATCCTGCCGCCCGAGGCGGTCATTCATGATCCGGCCGAGACCCGCGCCTACGAATGCGACGCGCTCACGGCCTATCGCTGCGCGCCGCTCGCCGTGGTGCTGCCCGCCTCCACCGAAGAGGTGAGCGCGGTGCTCGCCCTCTGCCACCGCATGGGGGTGCCGGTCGTGCCGCGCGGCTCGGGCACGAGCCTTGCCGGCGGCGCGCTGCCCACCGCCGACAGCGTGATCCTCGGCGTCGCGCGCATGACCGAGGTTCTGGAAACCAGCCTCGAGGACCGCATCATCCGCGTGCAGACGGGCCGGACCAATCTTTCCGTCACCGGCGCGGTGGAGGCGGACGGCTTCTTCTACGCGCCCGACCCGTCGAGCCAGCTCGCCTGCGCCATCGCGGGCAACATCGCGATGAACTCCGGCGGCGCGCATTGCCTGAAATACGGCGTGACGACCAACAACCTCCTCGGCGTGACGCTCGTGCAGATGGACGGGACGGTGGTGGAGTTGGGCGGCGCGCACATGGACGCGGGCGGGCTCGACCTTCTGGGGCTCGTCTGCGGGTCGGAAGGCCAGCTCGGCGTGGTGACCGAGGCGACGCTGCGCATCCTGCCGAAGCCCGAGGGCGCGCGCCCCGTGCTCATGGGCTTCGCGTCGAGCGAGGTCGCGGGCGCCTGCGTCTCGGACATCATCAAGGCGGGCGTCCTGCCCGTGGCGATCGAATTCATGGACCGTCCCTGCATCCGCGCCACGGAGGCGTTCGCCCATGCCGGCTACCCTGATTGCGAGGCGCTGCTCATCGTCGAGGTGGAGGGCGCCGAGCACGAGATCGACGCCCAGCTCGGCCTCATCAAGCAGATCGCCGGCAAGCACGACCCGGTGGAGCTGCGCGAGGCGGCCGACGAGGACGAGGCCGCGCGCATCTGGAAGGGCCGCAAGTCCGCCTTCGGCGCCATGGGGCAGATGGGCGACTACATGTGCCTCGACGGGACGATCCCCGTCTCCGAGCTTCCGCGCGTCCTGGGCCGCATCGGCGAGATGTCGACGCAGTACGGCCTCGAGGTCGCCAACGTCTTTCACGCGGGCGACGGCAACATGCACCCGCTCATCCTGTTCGACGCCAACAAGCCCGGAGACCTCGAGACCTGCGAGGCGTTCGGCGCCGACATCCTGCGGCTCTGCGTCGAGGTGGGCGGCTGCCTCACCGGAGAGCACGGCGTCGGGATCGAGAAGCGCGACCTGATGGGCGAGCAGTACGCGCCGGCCGACCTGGAGGCGCAGATGGCCGTGAAGGACGTGTTCGACCCGGCCTGGCTGCTGAACCCGGCCAAGGTGTTCCCGCTGGCGGTGTCCGAGGCGCGCCGCGCCGCGCGCCTCGCGGCGGAGTAGCGGCGCGGGCGCGCCGGAGTCTGACGAAAGCGGGCAAGATGATCGCACCGGGGTCCGAAACCGAGCTGTCCGAAACGCTTGCGCAGGCGAGCGCGCCTCTGGCCGTTCGCGGCGGCGCCACGCGGAGCGGCGCGGCGGCGGGCGCGGAGGTGCTTTCCACCGCCGGGCTCGCGGGCATTTCGCTTTACGAGCCGGGGGCGCTGACCCTCGTGGCGGGGGCCGGCACGCCGCTCGGCGAGATCGAGGCGGTTCTCGGGCGGGAGGGCCAGCGCCTCGCCTTCGAGCCGATGGACCACCGCGGGCTTCTGGGCACCGAGGGCGCGCCCACCATCGGCGGCGTGGTGGCGGGAAACGTCAGCGGTCCGCGCCGGGTGGCCGTGGGCGCGGCGCGCGATTTCATGCTCGGCGTGCGCTTCGTGGACGGGGCGGGCCGTGTCGTGAAGAACGGCGGACGGGTGATGAAGAACGTCACCGGCTACGATCTTGTGCGCCTGATGGCCGGCAGCCGCGGCCGTCTCGGCGTGCTCAGCGAGGTAAGCCTCAAGGTGCTGCCCGCGCCCGAGACGCAGGGCATGATCGTCCTCGACGGGCTGAACGTGGAGCGCGCGGTGGCGGCGATGTCGTCGGCGCTGGGCTCTGCCTACGAGGTGACGGGCGCGGCGCATGATGCCGCGGCCCGGCGCACCATGCTCCGGATCGAGGGGTTCGAGACGCAGGTCGCCTACCGGCTGGGCCGGCTTGCCGAGCACCTTGCGGGATTCGGTGCGGCGGAGACGGTGGCCGACCCTGACGCCGTCCGGGACGCGTGGCGTGAAATCCGCGATGCCGCCCCGCTCCAGGGCGCCACGGGCGACGTCTGGCGCATCCATTGCCGGCCGAGCGCGGCGCCGAAGCTCGTGTCGCGGCTAGAGGCCGAGCGCGTGCTTGTCGACTGGGGCGGCGGGCTCCTCTGGGGGCTTCTGCCCGAGGGCACGGACGCCCGCGCCCGGCTCGGCACCTTCGACGGCCACGCGACGCGGGTGCGTGGCGCGCCCCGGCCGGACGTTCCGGCGCTCCCGCCCGAGGCCGGACCGGTGGCGGCGCTGACCGCCGGGCTCAAGGCGCGCTTCGATCCCCGCGGCATCCTCAACCCCGACCTCGAGGCCTGAGCGCCATGCAGACCACCTTCAGCACAGAGCAGCTCGCCGATCCGGCGATGCAGCGGTCCAACGACATCCTGCGCAGCTGCGTTCATTGCGGATTCTGCACGGCGACCTGCCCGACCTACCAGGTGCTGGGCGACGAGCTCGATTCGCCCCGCGGCCGCATCTACCTGATCAAGGACATGCTGGAGAACGAGCGGGTGCCCGACGACAGCACGGTGCTGCACATCGACCGCTGCCTCTCGTGCCTCGCCTGCATGACCACCTGCCCCTCGGGCGTGCATTACATGCATCTCGTGGACCACGCGCGGGAATATATCGAGACGACCTACGACCGCCCCTGGCGCGACCGGGCGCTGCGCTGGATGCTGGCGCGCATCCTGCCCCATCCGACGCGGTTCCGCGTGGCGCTTCTCGCCGCGAAGATCGGGCGGCCGTTCCGCGGCCTCGTGCCGGACAAGCGGCTCAGGGCGATGCTGGACATGGCGCCCGCCACCATCCCGCCCGTGAGCCGCAACGACGACCCGCAGGTCTTTCCGGCGGAAGGCGCGCGCCGCAAGCGCGTGGCGCTGATGACCGGATGCGCGCAGCGCGCGCTCAATACCGACATCAACGACGCGGCGATTCGCCTGCTCACGCGGCTGGGCTGCGAGGTCGTCGTGGCCGAGGGCGCGGGCTGCTGCGGCGCGCTCACCCATCACATGGGCAAGACCGCGGAAAGCCACGCGAGCGCGGCGGCCAACATCCGCGCCTGGACGCGCGAGATGGAGGGCGACGGCCTCGACGCCATCGTCGTCAACACCTCCGGATGCGGCACGACGGTGAAGGATTACGGCCACATGTTCGAGGGCCACGCGCTCGCCGACGAGGCGCAACGGGTGGCCCTTCGCGCCCGCGACGTGAGCGAGGTGCTCTCCGAACTCGGGCTGCCCGAGGGACCGGCGCAGGGGCTGCGCGTGGCCTATCACGCGGCCTGCTCGCTTCAGCACGGCCAGCAGGTGAAGGCCGCCCCCAAGACATTGCTGAAGCGCGCGGGCTTCGAGGTGGTCGAGCCGGCCGACAGCCATCTCTGCTGCGGCTCGGCGGGCACCTACAACCTGATGCAGCCCGAGATCTCGGGGCAGCTCAAGGCGCGCAAGGTGCGCACGCTCGAGGCGCGCGCCCCGGACGTGATCGCCACCGGCAATATCGGCTGCATGATGCAGATCGGCGGCGGGACGGAGATTCCCGTCGTGCACACCGTCGAACTTCTCGACTGGGTGACCGGCGGGCCCTGCCCGCCCCGTGTTGCGGAAACGCTGCGTTTCCGTGCCGGATAGGTTCGTGCCGTAGTTTCGCCTCAACTTTTCTCTATTCCGGGTGTGTCGCGACCGCCAAGGATAGGCCTCATGCGTCCCGTCGCCCTTTTCGCCCTTCTGGTCGCGCTCGTCGCGCCCGTGGCCTCGGCCGCGGACGGCGCGCTGCGCATGCTGGAGACGAGCGAGCAGAACCGTGGCTGGGAAGCCGTCGGCCGGCTGGAGCTCGGCGGACGGGGCTTCTGCACGGGCGCGCTGATCGCGCCGGATCTGGTGCTGACCGCGGCGCATTGTCTCTACGACCGGGAGACCGGCGCCCGGATTGAGGTGACCGATATCGAGTTCCTGGCCGGCTGGCGGAACGGCCGCGCGGAAGCCTACCGGCAGGTGCGCCGGGCGGTGGCGCATCCGAACTACCGGTTCCAGACGGAAACCTCGGCCTCGCGGGTGCGCGACGACGTGGCGCTGCTGGAACTGCACCACCCGATCCGCAATACCGGCGTCATTCCGTTCCGGACGGGCGAGCATCCGCTGCCGGGCGCGCGGATCGGCGTCGTGTCCTACGCGCGCGACCGGGCCGAGGCACCCTCTCTGCAAGAGGTCTGCGGCGTGCGCGCCCGGCAGTACGGCGTGCTCGTGATGGACTGCGAGGTGGATTTCGGGGCCTCTGGCGCGCCGGTGTTCAGCTTCGACGCGGGCGAGCCGCGCATCGTGTCCGTCGTGTCGGCCAAGGCCGAGTATGGCGGCGCGAAGGTGGCACTGGGCACCGCGCTGGCAGAGCCGCTGGCCCTCCTGCAGGCCGAGATGGCCTCCGCCCGCATGGACCTGGATCTCAGGCTGGTGCCGAGCATGGGCGCGGACGGGGCGACCCGCCCGCCGGCCGGGGCGAAGTTCGTCCGGCCATGAGGGTCCGGGCGCGTGTCGTGGCGTTCATCGCGCTTTTCGTCCTTCCGGGCCTCGTCGCTGCGGAGGCGCCGCGGCAGATGCAGCTTCGCTCCGACCTGATGGGCTGGGAGGCGGTGGGCCGCGTGGACGTGGCCGGAAACGGATACTGCACGGGCGTTCTGATCGCCGACGATCTGGTGCTGACCGCCGCGCATTGCCTGTTCTTCCGCGACACGGGCGCGCCGGTGCCGCCCGAACAGGTCGTATTTCGCGCCGGATACATGAACGGGCGCGCGCTGGCGGAGCGGCGGGGCGCGCGGCTGGCCATGCCCGAGGCCTACGAACCTTCGCGCGACGGCAGCATCCGTGGAGACATGGTGCGCCACGACGTGGCACTTCTGCGCCTTGCGGAGCCCATCGGCGCGGCCGTCGCCGATCCCTTCCGGGTGCATGTCGATCCCCGGCCCGGCGACGAGGTGAGCGTGGTCTCCTACGGCGAGGGGCGGTCCGAGGCGCCCGCGCGCCAGCGCCGCTGCCGGCTCTTGGACGAGGCTCCGGGAATCATGGTCTTCGACTGCGACGTGACCTTCGGCTCTTCCGGCGCGCCGGTGTTCGTGCGCTATGGCACCCGCGCGCGCATCCTCGCGCTGGTGTCGTCGATGGGCGGCCCCGAGGACGGGCCGCCGCGCTCCTTCGGTGCGCCGCTCGCCGAGGTGGTGCCCGAACTGCGGCGCCGCCTGCGCCACGGCGACGCGCCGGTGGCGGGCCCCTCGCCGGGCGCGCGCCGCGTCACGGTGGGCGGGGCGCCGGCCGCGGTGGGCGGGGCACGGTTCGTCCGGCCCTGAACGGGCTTGAAACGGCGCGAACGTCTTCCCAGATCCAACCATGCCGGGGGCGCCTCATGGGCTGCCGGCATGAAGCGCCTGTCCCTCCGGGGAAGGCTACCAACCGTTATCGCTCTGAAGGAGGATGACCATATGCGTACGTTCGATCTTGCACCGCTTTACCGGGCCACCGTCGGTTTCGACCGCGTCGCCGACATGATGGATCGGGTCATGGCCAGCGACATGAGCCAGCCCAGCTATCCGCCCTACAACATCGAGAAGACGGCCGAGGACGCCTACCGCATCTCCATCGCGGTGGCCGGTTTCACCGCGGACGACCTGTCGGTCGAGGTGAAGGAAAACGCGCTCGTCGTCTCGGCCCGCAAGGCCGAGAGGGAAGAGGACGAGGGCCGCACTTTCCTTCACCGCGGCATCGCCACCCGCGCGTTCGAGCGCCGGTTCCAGCTTGCCGATCATGTGCGCGTGACCGGCGCGAGCCACACCGACGGCATGCTGCACATCGACCTCAAGCGCGAGATCCCGGAGGCGCTGAAGCCCCGCCGGATCGAGATCGCGAAGGCCGAGGATGCCGCCACCGACAAGGACGTGGTGGACGCGAAAGCGGTCAACTGATCCGGAGGCCGATGGCCCGGACGCGAAAGGGGGGCGCCGAGGCGCCCCCCTTTTTCGTGCCCGGGTCGGAGCTGCCGCGCCTCAGCCGTCATCGCGGAAGACGCGTGCCGGGTGCAGCTCTCCCGCCCGGTAGCGCCCCACGGCCACCGCGCGCCCGTCGCAGGAGGCCCAGCACTCCTCGCCGTAGTCGAGCCCGTTGGCGACCACCGGGGCCGGGTTGCCGTGGCGCAGCCGCGCGGCCGCCTCGGCCGTGGCGCGGGCCTGGGGCAGTTCGGAAAGACCGGCCTCCAGCGGAAGGAGCCGCTCGTCGAGCGCTGGATCTCCCGCCAGCGCCTCCACCTCCTGAAGCGTAAGCCCGTCCTCGGCGACGAAGGGGCCGGACCAGCTGCGGCGCAGCGTCGTCACATGGGCATGGCAGCCCAGCGCGCGGCCGAGATCGCGGGCGAGCGCCCGGACATAGCCGCCCTTGCCGCACACCATCTCCAGCACCGCATGGTCGCGGTCCGGGCGGTCGGCGAGCAGCAACTCCTCCACCCAGAGGGGCCGGGGCGCGAGGTCGAGCGCCGCGCCGCCGCGCGCCAGCGTATGGGCGCGCTGGCCTTCCACCCGGACCGCCGAGTATTGCGGCGGCACCTGCATGATCTCGCCCAGGAAGGCGGGCAGCGCGGCCTTGATCTCCGCGTCGGTGGGGCGCGCGTCGCTTTCCGCGATCACCTTGCCCTCGGCGTCGTCGGTGTCGGTCGCCTGCCCGAAGCGGACGGTGAAGACATACGCCTTAAGCGCATCCGTGACATGGGGAACCGTCTTGGTGGCCTCGCCGAGCGCGACGGCCAGAACCCCTGTCGCCGCCGGGTCAAGCGTTCCCGCATGTCCCGCCTTCTTCGCGTCGAGCGCCCGGCGCACCACGTTGACCACATGGGTGGAGGTGGGTCCCGCGGGTTTGTCCACCACCAGCCAGCCGGAGATGTCGCGCCCCTTGCGCCTGCGTGCCATTTCGTCCCCCGTCCTCTTTCGGAAGCGCCGGGGCGTAACGGCTCCGGCGCGGTCCGTCAATCCGGCGCGGTCCACGCGTCTGGACACCCGCGCCGCCGGACGGTAGCAGCGCGCGACATGTCCGATGCCTACGACCCTCCGCAAGAGCCGTTGCAAATCCTCCATTCCGATCACGAGATCGTCGTGGTGGACAAGCCCGCGGGGCTTCTCTCGGTGCCGGGGCGGGGCGCGCATCTTGCCGACTGTCTGCTCGCCCGGGTCCAGGCGGTCTTTCCCGAGGCGCTGCTCGTCCACCGGCTGGACCGCGACACCTCGGGCGTCATGGTCTTTGCGCTCACCGCCCCGGCGCAACGCAATCTCGGGCTGCAGTTCGAGCGGCGGAAGACGCGCAAGACCTA
The DNA here is from genome assembly GCF_041365715.1 of Rhodosalinus sp. FB01. Taxonomy (NCBI): domain Bacteria; kingdom Pseudomonadati; phylum Pseudomonadota; class Alphaproteobacteria; order Rhodobacterales; family Paracoccaceae; genus Rhodosalinus; species Rhodosalinus sp. FB01. Next base: position 311,609 of record NZ_JBGFSH010000005.1, read on the forward strand.
TGTCGCGCGGGTGGCCGGGCGGCTCGAGCCGCGCAGCGGCACGGTGGAACTGCCGCTGATCGTGGACTGGCCCAACCGCCCCCGCCAGAAGGTCTGCTTCGAGACCGGCAAGCCCGCGCTGACGGAATGGCGCGTGCAGCGCCGGGAGGAGGGGGAGACGCGGGTGAAACTGATGCCGAAGACGGGGCGGAGCCACCAGCTTCGGGTGCACATGGCCGAGCTGGGCCACCCGATCCTCGGCGATCCGTTCTACGCCGAGGGCGCGGCGCGGGACTGGCCGCGCATGATGCTCCATTCCGAGGAGTTGCGCATCCACCACCCCGATGGCGGGGCGGGCACGAGTTTCCGCGCGCCCGCGCCGTTCTGAGGGCGCCCGGTCAGGCCTCGGCGGAGGCCGGTTCCGGCAGCGGCTCGAGCGTGCGTTCGAGCTCTTCGCGCAGATGGGCGTGCTGCGCGGGCAGGCACAAGGACTGGCCCAGCGTCTCCACCGGCTCGTCGCGGGCGAAGCCGGGCTCGTCGGTGGCCACCTCGAAGAGGATGCCGCCCGGCGTCCGGAAGTAGATCGCGAAGAAGTAGTCGCGGTCGCGCAGCTCGGTCACGCGATGCCCCGCCTGTTCCAGCGCCTCGCGGATCCTCGCCTGCGACGCCCTGTCGGCGGTCCGGAAGGCGACGTGATGGACCGAGCCCGCGCCTTCCTGCGCGGGCGCCATGTCGGGGCGGTGGTCGAGCTCGACGATGTGTCCCGCGGTACCGGGCCCGTCGGCGTGGCGCGTGACGGGCCCTTCCGCGCCGGTCTCCTCGAAGCCCATGAAGCGGAGGAGCTTCATCATCGGCTCGCGTTCGGCCACGCGCAGCGAGACGGAATGAAGCCCGCGGATCGCCATGTTCGGCGGGATGCCGCCCTCGAGCCAGGGCGCGCGGTCGTCCTCGGCCTCGACCAGCACGAGGCGCTCGCCGTCGGGGCCGGCGAAGACGAGGCGGGTTTCGTCGAAGAGGCGTTCCTCCGTGCTCTCGACCCCCGCGGCGCGCAGACGTTCGCGCCAGGCCGCCGCGCTGCGCGGCGGGATCGAGAAGGCGACATGCCCGGTCTCCCCGGTGCCGGGCGTGCCGCGCGAGGCGCCCGGAAAGGGGAAATACGTCATCACCGTGCCGGGCGTTCCGATCCGGTCACCGTAATAGAGGTGATAGACGCGGGGATTGTCGAAATTGACCGTGGTCTTGATCCGCCGCAGGCCGAGCACGCGGGTGAAGAAATCGTCGTTGGCCCGCGCGCCGCTGGCCAGCGACGTCACATGGTGTAGCCCGTCGATGTCGGTGAGCATCGCGCCGCCTCCTTTCATGTTCGTCGACTTGAGAGGTAGGGGCGCGGGCGGGGAAGGGAACCGGCGCCACCGCGCCGGTTCTGTGCGCCGATGCGCGGATCAGTCCGCGTCGGGGGTCCAGCCGGAGACCGCCTTGACCTCCATGAAGTCCTCGATGCCCCAGACGCCGCCCTCACGGCCGTTGCCCGACCGCTTCATGCCGCCGAAGGGCGAGCCCGCGGCACGGGACTGGCCGTTCATCTCGACCATGCCGGAGCGGAGTTGTCGGGCGAGGCGGTTGGCCCGCGCCGGGTCGCCCGTCTGGACGTAGTTCGTGAGACCGTACTCGGTATCGTTGGCCAGCCGCACCGCGTCGGCCTCGTCCTCGAAGGCCATGATCGAGAGCACGGGGCCGAAGATCTCCTCGCGGCCGATCGTCATCTCGTGGGTCACGTCGGCGAAGACCGTGGGTCGGACGTAGAAGCCCCTGTTCATGCCTTCGGGACGGCCCACGCCGCCGGCCACGAGGCGCGCGCCCTCGTCGATGCCGGTCTGGATGAGATCCTGGATCTTGTCGAACTGGGTCTCGTTGACCACGGGGCCGATATGCTTGCCCTCTTCCGAGGCAGGCCCGACCGCCACTTTTTCGGCGATCTCGGCGGCGGCCTCCACGGTGCGGTCGTAGACCGAGCGTTCCACGATCATCCGCGAGGGCGCGTTGCAGGACTGGCCGGAGTTGTTCATCATGTGCAGCACGCCGCGCTTGACCGCCTTCTCGTCGGCGTCGGCGAAGATGAGGTTGGCGCCCTTGCCGCCGAGTTCCAGATGGACCTTCTTCAGAGTGTCCGCCGCGTTCTTCGAGATCGCGATGCCCGCGCGGGTGGAGCCCGTGAAGCTGATGATGTCCACATCCGCGTGAGCGGAAAGCTGGGAGCCCACGCCGGCCCCGTCGCCGTTCACGAGGTTGAACACGCCCGGCGGGAAGCCCGCCTCGTCGACCATCTCGGCGAAGAGAAGCGCGTTGAGCGGGCTTTCCTCCGAGGGTTTCAGGACCATGGTGCAGCCCGCCACGACCGCGGCGCCGAATTTCAGCGTGATCTGGTTCATCGGCCAGTTCCACGGCGTGATCATGGCCGCGACGCCGATCGGCTCGTAGATGATGCGGTCGTTGGGCGCGTGCTCGCCCAGCGGGCGCTCGAACGCGAACGCCTTGCCCTCGCGCACGAAGTTCTTGAGGTGACCGTAGCCCGCGCCGGCCTGCGCGCTCTGCGCCATGTCGATCGGCGCGCCCATCTCCAGGCTGATCGCCTGCGCCATCTCGTCCCAGCGGCGCTTGTAGATCTCGAGGAGCTTCTCGAGAAGCGCGATGCGCTCGGCGGGCGGCGTCGCCATCCAGCCGGGGAAGGCCGCACGCGCGGCGGCCACGGCGGCGTCGGTGTCGGCCTGACCGCCCAGCGAGATCGCGGCGCAAGGCTCTTCGGTCGAGGGGTCGATGACGTGATGGGTGCGGCCCTCGCGGGGATCGACCCACTGGCCGTCGATGTAGAACTGGTGCTTCTCGATCATTGTCGTCGGTCCTCCTCGGTGCACATTCGACCGTGCGGTCGGGCTTGTGCGGCACTCTGTCACCGCCCCCCTTCCCGTGCAAGGGGCGTGCGAATAGGCTAGAGAAGTCACATCTCAAACGTGGAATGTAATCCGCGCGATTCGAACAGAAAAGGAGACATCATGGGACTTCGCATCAACGATACCGTGCCGAATTTTACCGCCGAGACGGATCAGGGATCCATCACCTTCCATGACTGGATCGGCGACAGCTGGGCGATCCTCTTTTCTCCCCCGAAGGATTTCACCCCGGTCTGCACCACCGAGTTCGGCGCCGTGGCGCAGCTGGCCGATGAATGGGTCAAGCGCAACACCAAGGTGATCGGCCTGTCGGTGGACGATACGGAGGACCACGTGAAGTGGAAGTCCGATATCGAGACCTATGCCGAGACCACGGCCGGCTTTCCGATCATCGCGGACGTGGACCTGGCGGTGTCGAAGCAGTTCGACATGCTGCCGGCCGACGCCTACCTGCCCGACGGCCGCACCGCCGCGGACTCGGCCAGCGTGCGCTCGGTCTACATCATCTCGCCCGACAAGAAGGTGCAGCTCATCATGACCTACCCGATGTCGGTGGGCCGCAACTTCGCCGAGGTGCTGCGCGCGCTCGACGCGCTCCAGGCCACCTACCAGACCCCGATCGCGACCGGCGCGAACTGGGTGCCCGGGCAGGACGTGATCGTGGCGCTGACCGTCTCGGACGAGGAGGCCAAGGAGAAATTCGGCGACGTGGATTTCAAGCTGCCCTACCTGCGCCTGACCAAGCGCCCGGCCTGAGCCGCAGACCGCCGCCCGCAAGATCCGAAGGGCCCCGCCGCCGGGCGGGGCCCTTTTTCGTGGCCGCGCGGGGACGGCGGGCCGCGCCGCCAAGACGGCTGGACTTGTCCCGCACCGGCCCCTATCCCCGCCCCGGACGACACGGGATGGCGGAGGCGGCAATGTCAGCGAAACGCGAGAGCTTCGAACTGGGCGGCCAGACCATCGCGCCGGGCACCCGGCGCACGGTGGACCTGCCGGTCTCGATCCTCTCGGATCATACGCCGGTCACGATGTCGGCCCATGTCGTGCATGGCAGGCGCCCCGGGCCGACGCTGTTCGTCTCGGCGGCGATCCACGGCGACGAGGTGATCGGGGTGGAGGTGGTGCGCCGGCTTCTGCGCGCGAAGCCCCTCGACGCGCTGTCCGGCACGCTGATGGCGGTGCCCATCGTCAACACCTTCGGGTTTCTCAACCATTCCCGCTACCTGCCGGACCGGCGCGATCTGAACCGTTGCTTTCCCGGCCACGCCAGCGGATCGCTCGCCTCGCGCCTGGCCAACCTCTTCATGGAAGAGATCGTGGCGCGGTCCGATCTCGGGATCGACCTGCACTCGGCGGCGATCCGGCGCACGAACCTGCCGCAGATCCGGCTCAACCCGGGCAACGACCGCCTCGTCGAACTGGGCCGGGCCTTCGGCGCGCCGGTGATGATGGAGTCGAAGCTGCGCGATGGCAGCCTGCGCATGGCCGCCGAGGGCGCCGGCGTGGACGTGCTGCTTTATGAGGCGGGAGAGGGGCTTCGCTTCGACGAATACGCCGCGCGGGCGGGCGTTGCCGGGATCCTGCGCGTCATGCGCCACATCGGCATGATCGGATCGAAGGGGGTGCCGAAGCCGAAGGGCAGGCCGGTGCTCTGCCGCAGTTCGACCTGGTACCGCGCCCCGGTGGGCGGGCTCATGCGCGCCTATCGCGGCACCGGCGATCTGGTGGAGGAAGGCACGCTGCTCGCCACCATCTCGGACCCCTTCGGCGAGATGGACGCCGAGGTGACCGCCGAGGAAACGGGCATCGTCGTCGGACGCACCAACATGCCGGTGGTGAACGAGGGCGACGCGCTTTTCCACATCGCGGCGACCCACCGCGCCACCCATGCCGAAGCCGCGCTCGAGGCGATGGAAGCGGAGATCGACGCGCCGCCGCTCTTCGACGAGGACGAGATCATCTGAGCGCGCGCGACCCGTGCGGCCCCGCGAGGGCCCCCGGGGGCAAAGGCAACGGGCGCCCCGAGGGGCGCCCGTCCTGTTCCGCGAAAGCTGCGACGCGCGTCAGCCCTGCGCCGACTCCGCCTCCTTGGAGATCTCCTCGCCGGTCTCCTGATCGACGACCTTCATCGACAGCCGGACCTTGCCGCGATCGTCGAAGCCCAGAAGCTTCACCCAGACCTCCTGGCCTTCCTGAAGAACGTCGGAGGGGTGGTTGAGCCGCTTGGGCGCGATCTGGCTGACATGCACCAGCCCGTCGCGCTTGCCGAAGAAGTTCACGAAGGCGCCGAAATCGACCAGCTTCACCACCGTGCCCTTGTAGATCTTGCCCTCCTCGGGCTCGGCCACGATGGCGTGGATCATGTCATAGGCCTTCTGGATGGCCTCGGCGTTCGGCGAGGCGATCTTGATGATGCCCTCGTCGTTGATGTCCACCTTGGCGCCCGACTCCTCGACGATCTCGCGGATCACCTTGCCGCCGGAGCCGATCACTTCGCGGATCTTGTCCGTCGGGATCTGCATGGTCTCGATGCGCGGCGCGTGGACCGAGAACTCGCCCGCGGACGACAGCGCCTTGTTCATCTCGGACAGGATGTGCATCCGCCCGTCCTTCGCCTGGGCGAGGGCCTGGCGCATGATCTCGGACGTGATGCCCGCGACCTTGATGTCCATCTGCAGCGAGGTGATGCCCTTTTCGGTGCCGGCCACCTTGAAGTCCATGTCGCCGAGGTGGTCCTCGTCGCCGAGAATGTCGGTGAGCACGGCGAAGCGGCCGTCCTCCTCGAGGATGAGGCCCATGGCCACACCCGCGACCGGCGCCTTCAGCGGCACGCCCGCATCCATCATCGACAGCGACCCGCCGCAGACCGAGGCCATGGAAGAGGAGCCGTTCGACTCGGTGATCTCCGACACGATGCGGATCGTGTAGGGGAAATCCGTCGGCGGCGGCAGAACCGCCTGGAGCGCGCGCCAGGCGAGCTTGCCGTGGCCGATCTCGCGCCGTCCGGGGGGCCGACGCGGCCGGCCTCGCCCACGGAATAGGGCGGGAAGTTGTAGTGCAGCAGGAAGCTTTGCTTGAAGGTGCCGTGCAGCGCGTCGACGAACTGTTCGTCGTCGCCGGTGCCCAGCGTGGTCACGACAAGCGCCTGCGTCTCGCCGCGGGTGAACAGCGCAGAGCCGTGGGTGCGGGGCAGAAGGCCCACCTCGCTCACGATCGGGCGAACCGTTTCATGGTCCCGCCCGTCGATCCGCGCGCCGCCCTCGATGATGGTGCCGCGCAGGATGGAGGACTCGAGCTTCTTGAAGGCGTCGCCAAGGTTCTCGTGCGCGAGCTCTTCCTCGGTGAGCTGCGCCTTCACCTCCTCGCGGGCGGCCTCGATGGCGTTGCTGCGCTCCTGCTTGTCGGTGATCGCGAAGGCCGCGCGCATCTTCTCCTCGCCGAGCTCCCGCACCCGGGCCGCGATGTCCGTGTAATCCGGCGGCTGGAAGTCGAAGGGGTCCTTGGCCGCGGCTTCGGCCAGATCGACGATCAGGTCGACCACCGGCTTGATCTGCTCATGCGCGAAGGTCACCGCGCCCAGCATCTCGTCCTCGGACAGCTCGTACGCCTCCGACTCGACCATCATCACCGCGTCACGGGTGCCGGCGACCACGAGGTCGAGCCGCTGCTCGGGGTTGAGGCGCAGGTTGTGCATGTCCTCGACATCGGGATTCAGGACATACTCGCCGTCCGCATAGCCCACGCGGCAGCCCGCGATCGGTCCCATGAAGGGCACGCCCGAGAGGGTCAGCGCGGCGGAGGCCGCGATCATCGCGACGATGTCGGGATCGTTCACGAGGTCGTGGCTGAGAACGGTGCACATCACGAGCACCTCGTTCTTGAAGCCGGGCGCGAAGAGCGGCCGGATCGGCCGGTCGATCAGCCGCGCGGTCAGCGTCTCCTTCTCGGTGGGACGCGCCTCGCGCTTGAAGAACCCGCCGGGCACCTTGCCCGCCGCGTAATACTTTTCCTGGTAGTGAACCGTCAGCGGCAGGAAATCCATTCCCGGCTTGCGGGCTTTGGCGAATGTCACATTGGCCATGACCGAGGTCTCGCCCAGCGTGGCGATGACGGTCCCGTCGGCCTGACGGGCCACCTTGCCCGTCTCCAGGGTGAGGGTCTCTTCCCCCCACTGCATCGATTTCGTCGTTACGTCGAACATCACGTATCCTATCCTGGCCGCCGGGGCCCATCCCCCTTGGCCGTTTCGCGTCGGACGGCCCCATTGCCGTCCGGCCCCGTCCTTCAACCTTCCGCGCCGCAGGGGCTGGTGGCGCGGTCGAGCGGATGTTTCGCCGGCTCCGGGGGGCAGGGGCCCCGCGGAAAGCGAGAGAGGCGCGGACTTTCGCCCGCGCCTCCCGGAAACTCTCTCAGCGGCGGATGCCGAGGCGCTTGATCAGGTCCTGATAGCGCGACTCTTCCTTGGCCCTGAGGTAGTCCAGAAGCTTGCGCCGCTGGGCCACCAGCTTGAGCAGGCCGCGGCGGGAGTGGTTGTCCTTCTTGTGCGTCTTGAAGTGCTCGGTGAGCGCCTCGATGCGCGTGGTCAGGATGGCCACCTGGACCTCGGGCGACCCGGTGTCGCCCTCCTTGGTGGCGAAGTCCTTCATGACCTGCGCCTTCTTCTCGACAGTGATCGACATCGTGATCTCCTTTCCGAGAGGTTGCGTTCATGGCGCGAGCCGGGATGTCGTCCAGCAAGGCCCATGGAGACGGTCCGCCCGCGCGGGCGGATGCGGGCGTATAGGGCGAATCCGCCCGGAAGAAAAGGAGAAATCGGCCAGCCGCCGGCCGGCTCAGCGCGGCGGCACGGTGTCCCGCGACGCGGCGCCCTCCTCGATCTCCTCGATGACCTGGGTGGCCCAGTCGCCGATGATCGGCACGAATTCCACCTGGGACAGCGCCACGACCACGAAGGAGACGAGGATCGAGGCGCCGATCACCGTTCCGAAGCCGAAGGCCAGGCCGCGCATGAACTGGAACAGCAGCACCCGCCAGACGGAGTCGTGGATGCGGACGATGCGGTGCGCCACGATCTCTTCCAGCGCCTCGGCTAGGCGCTTCGCCGTGCCGCGGTCGAGGGGGGCCAGGGGCTCGTCAGCCATGTTCCGTCTCCTGCACGTCGAGATCCCAGGGGCGCGGGCATGTCGCGTAGGCGACGTAGAGCGGATGTCGCGGGAACCCGCCCTTGGTCAAGCCCAGATGATGCACCGTCACGCCCGCCTCGCGCAGAAGCGCCGCCACGGCCGCCCCGCGCCCGAGATGCGCGCCGTGCGTGCCCCACGCGGCGACGATGATGTCCGCGCCCGCGCAGGCCGCGACGATCGCGGCGTCGTTGCCGGGGCCCACGGGGTCGGGCACCCGGCGCATGGCCGCCGGGTCGGTCTCTCGCCAGGCGAAGATGTTGGTGACGGTGAAGGCGCCGAAGCCCAGCGCCCGCGTGCGCCGTTCGCAGCGTTCCACTGTCGGGTCGTTCTGCAGCTCTGTCGCGGTGGAGGGGTTCAGCATTATGAAATGCGCGCGGCCCGAGGCCGGATCCCAGACCCGCGTCAGGCTGTAGCGATAACGCTCGCAGGGCGAGTAGACGGCGCGCGAGGCCGCGTCGCCCTTGCGGTGCGCCCGTTCGATCAGACCTGCGCCCTCCATCCTGCCCCTCCGGTTCCTGTCGGGCGGTGCGCCTCGGGTGCGCGCCCTCGTCTCGCGCCGGCGCGCTCGGAGACGCCGGCGGCGGGCCTTCCGGGACCCTCATGGGATGCCCGCGCCCGCGATCCGCCGGTCCCGCACCGCCCCCGCGCCACGGCGGCGGTGTTCAGACGCTCGTGCAGACGTACTTCATCTCGAGGACCTCCTCGATCCCGTGATGGCTGCCCTCGCGCCCGAGGCCCGACTGCTTCACGCCGCCGAACGGCGCGACCTCGGTCGAGATGATGCCCGTGTTCACGCCGACGATGCCGTATTCCAGCCCCTCCTGGACGCGGGTCACGCGGCCGATGTCACGGGCGTAGAAATAGGCGGCGAGGCCGAAGATCGTGTCGTTGGCCATGGCGATCGCCTCGTCCTCGGTCTCGAAGCGGAAGAGCGGCGCGAGGGGGCCGAAGGTCTCCTCGCGGGCCACGACCATCTCCTGGGTGGCGCCGGTTACGATCGTGGGCTGCAGGAACGTGCCGGGCATCTGGTCGGTCCGCCCGCCGAGGATCACCTGCGCGCCCTTCGATTCGGCGTCGGCGATGTGGTTCTGCACCTTCTCGATCGCCTCGGTCGAGATCAGCGGGCCGAGATCGGTGCCCTCCTCCAGCCCGTCGCCGACCTTCATCTCGCCCACGCGCGTCGCGAGCTTCTCGGCGAAGGCGTCGTAGACGCCCGCCTGCACGTAGATCCGGTTGGCGCAGACGCAGGTCTGCCCGGCGTTGCGGAACTTGCACAGGATCGCGCCCTCCACCGCCTGGTCGAGGTCGGCGTCGTCGAACACGATGAAGGGCGCGTTGCCGCCAAGCTCCATGGAGCACTTCATCACCTGGTCCGCCGCCTGCCGCAGCAGGATGCGCCCCACCTCGGTCGAGCCGGTGAAGGTCAGCTTGCGCACGAGCGGGTTCTCGCAGAACTCCTTGCCGATCTCGGAGGCCGCCTCGGAGGGAACGACGGAGAGAACCCCCGCTGGCACGCCCGCGCGCTCGGCCAGCAGCGCCATCGCCAGCGCCGAAAGCGGCGTCTCGGAGGCGGGCCGCGCCACGAAGCTGCAGCCCGCTGCAAGCGCCGGGCCGGCCTTGCGCGCGATCATGGCGGTCGGGAAGTTCCAGGGCGTGATCGAGGCCGCGACGCCGATGGGCTGCTTGAGCACGGTGATGCGCTTGTCGCGCTGGTGGCCGGGGATCGTCTCGCCGTAGACGCGCTTGGCCTCCTCGCCGAAGAACTCGATGAAACCGGCGCCGTAGGCGATCTCGCCCTTCGCCTCGGCGAGCGGCTTGCCCTGCTCGGCGGTGAGGATCGTGGCCAGGTCGTCCTGGTTCTCCATCATCAGGTCGAACCAGCGGCGCAGGATGGCCGCGCGCTCCTTGCCGGTCATCGCGGCCCAGTCCTTCTGCGCGGCATGGGCCGCTTCGATGGCTTCGGCCGCCTGGGCGCGGCTTGCATCGGCCACCTCGGCGATGACGTCTCCGCGGGCGGGGTTGGTCACGCTGAAGGTCGCGCCGCCCTCTCCGTCGACCCAGGCGCCGCCGACGAAAGCCTGCGTGACCAGAAGCGAGGGGTCCTTCAGAAGTCCGGGCAGGTTGGTGGGCTGGTCGAGCATGGCGTCCTCCGCGCAAGGTTCGAGATGGCACAGGCAAAGCAATTCCGTCTAGGAATGTCCAGTTCCGCGACGAAGGAGACCCGGGCGATGCAGATGGACGCGGCCTATTCCAATTCCGATCACGTTCCCGAATCGGCCGGCTACCCGCCGCGCTGGGAAGCGGCGGCAGGGGCGTTTCGCGCGGGCCTGGGCGAACGGGCCGAACTGGGGCGCAGCTACGGTCCGTCCGAGCGGCAGCGCTTCGACCTCTTCCGCCCCGAGGGAGATGCGGCGGGCCTCGTGGTCTTCGTCCATGGCGGCTACTGGAAGTCGATGAACCGGCATTTCTGGTCGCATCTCGCCGCCGGCCCGCTTGCCCGGGGCTGGGCGGTGGCGATGCCGTCCTACGACCTCTGCCCCGAGGTGCGGATCGCCGACATCACCCGGCAGATCGCCGCCGCCGTGACCGCGGCGGCAGCCCGCGTGGCGGGGCCGGTGCGGCTCACCGGCCATTCGGCGGGCGGGCATCTCGTGGCGCGGATGTGCGCGCCGGGCATGTTGCCCGCCCCGGTGGCCGCGCGGCTTGCGCGGGTGGTGCCGATCTCGGCGCTCGCCGATCTCGCGCCGCTGATGGAAACCTCGATGCACGATATTCTCGGGATCGACGCCGCGGAGGCGGCGGTGGAAAGCCCGGTCCACCAGCCGCCGCCGCCGGTGCCGGTGACGGCCTGGGGCGGCGGCGCGGAACTCCCGGCCTTCCTCGACCAGTCGCGCTGGCTCGCCGAGGCGTGGGGCATCGCTTGGCACGCCGATCCGGGACGGCACCATTTCGACGTGATCGACGCGCTGGCCGCGCCCGAGAGCGACCTCGTGCGCGAACTTCTCGCCTGACCGCGCGCGGGCCCTTGCCGGGGCGCGCGGGGGATGGCAAGAGAGCGACGGGGCGGGGCGATGGCGTCGCCACATCCGCGGCGGCGGCTGCGCCCCCTGGCCGTCCTGCACGCCGGGACCTGTCTTTCTTCGGAGGGAGGGTCGCTATGACCGAACGTTCCCAGTTCCTGACATTCCACAACGGCGCCAAGGCGCCACTTCCCTTCGACGCCGAGGAGTACGAGGCCCGCCTTGCCGGGCTGCGGCGGATCCTCTCCGAGGCGGGGCTCGACGCGGCGGTGCTGACCTCGATGCACAACATCGCCTATTATTCGGGCTTCCTCTACTGCGCCTTCGGCCGGCCCTACGGACTCGTGGTGACGCCCGAGACCTCGGTCACGATCAGCGCCGGCATCGACGGCGGGCAGCCCTGGCGGCGCTGCCACGGCGACAACCTCACCTACACCGACTGGGCGCGCGACAATTTCTGGCGCGCCGTGCGCCATGTCGCGGGCGAAGGCCGCGCCGTCGGCATGGAGGAGGATCACCTGACGCTCGCCGAGGCGGAAAAGCTGCGCGCCTTCCTCGCCCCGCGCGAGCTGCGCGACGTGGCGCGCCCCGCCATGCGCCAGCGCATGGTGAAATCGCCCGCCGAGATCGCGCTCATCCGCGAGGGGGCGCGCATCGCCGACCTGGGCGGCTGGGCGATCCGCGAGGCGATCGCCGAGGGCGCCCGCGAGATCGACGTGGCCATGGCCGGCCGCGACGCGATGGAGCGCGCCATCGCCGACGCCTTCCCCGAGGCCGAGTATCGCGACAGCTGGGTCTGGTTCCAGTCGGGGCTCAACACCGACGGGGCCCACAACCCGGTGACGGCGCGGCGGCTGGCGGCGGGGGACCTTCTGTCGCTCAACACCTTCCCGATGATCTCGGGCTATTACACCGCGCTCGAGCGGACGCTGACGCTCGGCGCGCCGGACGCCGCGACCCGCGCGATCTGGGAGGCCAACGTGGCTGCCCACGAGCTCGGCCTGTCGCTCACCCGCCCCGGCGCGCGCTGCGACGAGATCACCGCCCGGATCAACGCCTTCTTCGCCGAGCGCGACCTCCTGCAATACCGCAGCTTCGGCTACGGCCATTCCTTCGGGATCCTGTCGCATTACTACGGCCGCGAGGCGGGGCTCGAACTGCGCGAGGATGTGGAGCCGGTGCTCGAGCCGGGCATGGTCGTCTCGATGGCGCCGATGCTGACGATCCCCGAGGGCCGGCCGGGCGCCGGCGGCTACCGCGAGCACGACATCCTCGTCGTCACCGAGGACGGCGCCGAGAACATCACGGGCTTTCCCTACGGCCCCGACCACAACGTGATCGCCTGAGCGCGCGCGGCCGCGGGGCGTTGCCCCGCGTGCCCGCGGCGCGTATCTCCTTCGGGACGGGGGCCGCTCGCTTGGCGGCAACTCGACACGGGGGAGAGAGCCATGGCGGCGCTTGCACGACTCATCATTTTCGGATTCGTCGCGCTGACGGTGATCTATGTCAGCCTCTCGCTCTGGTCCCGCGCGGTGCGCCGCGAGAAGCTGGAGGAAAGATGGGCCGAGAAGGGCCGGAAAGGCGACCGGGAGGCCTTCGTGCGCCGCGGCCTGGAGCGTTATGACGGCTCCGTCCGGCGAAAGCTCTTGCTCGGTGTCTACGTGGTGCCCATCTGCCTCGTGGCGGCGATCATCTACTTCGTGAACTACCACTGACGGGAGAATGCCATGACCTACGTGAAATGGGGGCTGATCGCGCTGTTCTGGCTCCTCGTGGCGGCGTTCTTCCATTACACGCTGCCGCAGCACGACATCGTGCGCGTCACGGACACCTACGAGAAGCGCGTCGATTTCGGCGAGAACTCGATCTTCTGGACCAACGCGAACACCGGCCAGGCGCAGGGCGTGCCCGGGCGCGACGTGTTCTTCATCCAGGCGCGCAGGCCCAACGATCGCCCGATCATCTACCGCAACGAGGACACGGGCTGGGGCTGGCCGCCCTATTTCAAGTTCGACACCGCCAATCTTCAGGCGGACGCGGCCGATCTGCGCTCCACCCAGGACGACCCGCGCTGGCTCGTGGTGACCCATTACGGCTGGCGGTCGGAAATCCTGTCGATCTATCCGAACGCCGTGGGCATCCGCGCGGCCTCGGGGCCCGACGAGCGGGTGATCCCGTGGGTCAGCATCGTGATCCTGGTCTTCGCCGCGGCGGTCTTCTGGGCGATCTGGGTGCGCTGGCGCCGCTTCCGCCGTAACCGGATCGATCCGATGCTGGAGGATGTCGGCGACAGTGTGGCCGAGCGCCGTCACCGCCTGCGGGACTGGTGGAAGGGTTCAACGGGCTGAACGGTCGCGCGCCTCACCGTGCGCCGTAGTAAAGCCCCACGACATGCTCGGCCTCGGCGAAGAAGAGCCAGCGTGACGCCGCGGCGCCGGCGAGATGCGAAAGCACCGCGACCGCGGCCCCCGCATGGCCCAGCGGCAGCAGAAGCACCGAGGCGGGCAGCAGCGCCATGAGCAGCACCGCGATGACCCGGAGCCGCCCGGCATGCCGGCGGCCCACCACGAACACCATCTCCCGCAGCAGGTAGTTGGGCCCGGTATGCGGCGGCTCGAACGCGCGCACGGCGCCGCCGAGCCCGGTGGCGGTGCCCATGTCCGTCCCGCCTTCGCCGAAGCGGCGGTCTCCGGTGATCCACCACGCGATCTGCAAGCCCGCGAGGCCCAGCATCAGAAAGCTCGCCAGCCGGGCCTCGCCCGCCAGAAGCGCCCCGCCCGCCAGCGCGAAGGCGAGGAAAAGCGCCGGCGTCAGCGCGGTGTGCCAGCGCGGCACCGTGCGCATCTGCGCGTAGATCATGGAGGTCGTGAAGACGGTTCCCAGCGCGCCCGCCGCCCCGATCCAGCCGAGCGGGACGATCCGGGCCTCGAAAAAGACGAGCCCCGCGCCGTAGATCCCCATCACGACAAGCGTGGCGACCGCCGCCCAGGCCTCGCGCGAGAGCCAGCTCGTCCGCCACTGCGTGAAGGCGAGCGCCGCGCGCTCGGGGTGGCCCAGGTGCAGCGTGGACGAGAGCAGACCGCCCCCCGCCAGCGCGTAGGCGATCGCGAAGAAGGCGAAGGCGGTCCAGCCGGTCACGCCGGGGATGCCGAGCCCGAGAAAGAAAAGCAGCCCGAACCCGGCGCCCGAAAGCGTGGTGAAGGCGATGAGCGAAGGTGCGGGATGCATCAGTCCTGGCCCCCGGGCAGTCGGTCGAGCGCCCGGTCGAGCCAGCCAAGGAACCCCCCGGGCGCGTCGGCCACCGGTTCCAGGGCCGCGGGGGGCGCAGCCTCCAGCCGGTCGCGCGGGCGCGGGGGCAGATACTTGTTCACGGGCTTCGTTCCCTGCTCGGGCATGAGATCGATCCCGCCGCGCTCGGCCACCAGCTTCGAGACGTCGCTCTCGGGGTCGCCCAGGTCGCCGAAATGCCGCGCGCCTGCCGGGCAGGTGCGCACGCAAGCGGGCTCCCGGTCCTCGGGAGCCAGGTTTTCGTTGTAGATGCGGTCCACGCAGAGCGTGCATTTCTTCATCACGCCCTCGGCCTGGTCCATCTCTCGCGCGCCGTAGGGGCAAGCCCAGGCGCAGAGGCCGCAGCCGATGCAGGCGTCCTCGTTCACCAGCACGATCCCGTCCTCGGACCGCTTGTAGGAGGCGCCGGTGGGGCAGACGGTGACGCAGGGCGCGTCCTCGCAATGCAGGCAGGATTTCGGGAAATGCACGAGCTGCGGCGCGCCGTCCGCCGGCGTGATCTCGTAGGAATGTACCCGGTTCAGGAAAGTGCCCGACGGATCGGCGCCATAGGGATCCTGATCGGAGAGCGGCGCGCCGTAGGCCTGCGTGTTCCAGCCCTTGCAGGCCACGACGCAGGCGTGACAGCCCACGCAGGTGTCGAGGTCGATCACGAGGCCGAGCTTGCGCTCGGTCCGTGCGGGCAGTTCGGTCATGCGTGCCTCCCTTCGCGCGTGCGCGGGCCGAGGCTCGCCCGGCTCATCTCCTGCGGGATCTCCGCGCCCATCCTCAGATCTTCCATTTCAGTTCCGCGGGGGGCGCGGGAACGGGCGAGGCGAGCGCGTCGAAGACCGGCAGCGCCTCTTCCGGCGGTTTCGACTTCTCGATCCTCACGCGCAGGTCGAACCATGCCGCCTGCCCGGTCACCGGGTCCGAATTCGACCAGCGCAGCCCGTCGCCGCGCTCGGGCAGAAGCTCGTGGATCAGGTGGTTGAGCAGGAAACCCTTCGTCGCTTCCGGCGCTTCGCGGTCCAGCGCCCAGGCGCCCTTGCGCTTGCCGATGGCGTTCCAGGTCCAGACCGTGTCGGGGTTGAGCGCGGCCATCGCCGCCACGGGCACGGTGATCTCGCCGTGGGGCGAGGCGAGCCGCGCCCAGTCGCCCTCTTCGAGCCCGTGCCGCCGCATCAGGTCGGGGTGCATGTAGAGCGGGTTCACCCCGTGGATCTGCCGGAGCCAGGCGTTCTGCGAGCCCCAGGAATGATACATCGCCATGGGCCTCTGGGTGAGCGCGTGGACGGGGTATTCCGCCGGATCGGCGTGCCCGTCCGAGAAGGGCGGGTACCAGGCGGGCAGCGGATCGAGCGTGGCCTTGATCCGTTCGCGCAGGGGTTCGGGCGGCTGGCGTTCGCCATGCCCCTCGGCGGCGAGCTGGAAGCGGCGCAGCGGCTCGGCGTAGAGCTGGAAGAGGTAGGGCTGCGGCGCGTCGTAGAACCCCATGGACACGGCCCAGTCCTGGTAGGCCCGGTTCCAGGGTTTCATGTAGCGCGCGCCCTCGGGCACCTCGGCCAGGAAGAACCCGCCATTGGCGATGTAATTCTCGAGCTGCGCGGCGTTGGGCGCGCCGCGCCCGTGGGAGGGGCCGTGCTTGCCCGTGCGCCAGCCCGCAAGCGGGCCCACGCCGGGGCGGCGCTCGTGGTTGACGATGTAGTCGGCGTAGTCCGCGTATTTCGGCGCGCCGTCATCGGTCACGAAGCCCGGCAGGCCGAGGCGCGCGCCGAGATCGAGCAGCACCGACTGGAAGCCTCGCACGTCGCGGTCGGGCGTCACCACGGGCCAGCGGATCGCGTCCGCCGCGGCGTCGGCCTCCGAGATCGGGCGGTCGAGAAGCGAGATGCAGTCGTGCCGCTCGAGGTATGTCGTGTCGGGCAGCACGAGATCCGCGTAGGCCACCATTTCCGACGCATAGGCGTCGGAATAGATGATCCGCGGGATGACGTAGTCGCCCGCCTCGTCGGTGTCGGTCAGCATCTCGACGACGCCGCGCGTGTTCATCGACGAGTTCCACGCCATGTTTGCCATGTAGAGGAAAAGCGTGTCGATCCGGTAGGGATCGCCCGCATGGGCGTTCGAGATCACCATGTGCATCATGCCGTGCGCCGAGAGCGGGTTTTCCCAGGTGAAGGCCTTGTCGATCCTCGCGGGATCGCCCGCCTCGTCGAGGCATAGGTCCTCCGGCCCGAGCGGGAAGCCCAGATGCGGGCCGGCGAGCGGCGCCTCGGGCGCGCAGCGGGCATGGGGTCGGGGATGCGCCTCGGGCGGTTTCGGGTAGGGCGGCTTGAAGCGGAAGCCGCCCGGCCGCTCCACGGTGCCGAGCAGGATCTGCAGCAGGTGAAGCGCGCGGGCCGTCTGGAAGCCGTTGGAATGGGCCGAGATGCCGCGCATCGCGTGAAAGCTCACCGGCCGCGCGGTGACCGTCTCGTGGGTCTCGCCGCGGAAGTCGGTCCATTCCTGCGCGACCTCGAAGGATTCCTCGAAGGCCACCCGGGCGAGTTCCGCGGCGATCGCGCGGATGCGCTCGGCCGGCACGCCGCAGCGCCCGGCCACGGCCTCGGGCGCGTGGGCCGGGTCGAGGTATCGCTCGGCGATCAGATGCATGACCGGGCGGTGCGTGACCCCCGCCTTGCGCCAGCTTGCCGCAAGATCGGGGCGCACGCCCGGCGCGTCGAAGGCCGCGGGCTTGCCGGTGCGCCGGTCGATCACCAGCGGGCGGCCCTCGTCGTCGCGCAGGAAAAGCCCGTGTTCGGGCGAGGCCGCGTCCCCGTTCACGAGGACGGGGGCGTTGGTCCACCGGGCGAGGTAGTCGAGATCGATCCGGCCCGCCCGCAGAAGCTCGTGCACGAGGGCGAGGATGAAAAGCCCGTCCGTGCCGGGCGTGATCCCCACCCAGTCGTCCGCGACCGCGTTGTAGCCGGTGCGGATGGGGTTCACGCCGATCACCCGGGCGCCCCGCGCCTTGATCTCGCCGATGCCCATCTTGATGGGGTTCGAGTCGTGGTCCTCGGCCACGCCGAAGATCATGAAGAGCTTCGTGTGCGCCCAGTCGGGCTGGCCGAACTCCCAGAACGCGCCGCCCATCGTGTAGATGCCCGCCGCCGCCATGTTGACGGAGCAGAACCCGCCATGGGCGGCGTAGTTGGGCGTGCCGAACTGCTGCGCCCAGAAGCTGGTGAGCGACTGGGACTGGTCGCGCCCGGTGAAGAAGGCGAGTTTTTCCGGCGCGGTCTCGCGCAGGGGCTTCATCCAGCCGGCGGCGGTCTCCAGCGCCTCCTCCCAGGTGATCTCCTCGAACTCGCCCGAGCCCCGGGGGCCGACCCGGCGCAGCGGCGCGCGCAGCCGCGAGGGCGCGTTGTGCTGCATGATCCCGGCGGAGCCCTTCGCGCAGAGAACGCCGCGGTTCACCGGGTGGTCGCGGTTGCCCTCGATATAGGCGACGCGGCCCTCCTTCATGTGCACGTCGATCCCGCAGCGGCAGGCGCACATGTAGCAGGTCGTCTTGCGGACCTCGTCCGAGACGGGTGGCGAGAGGTCGAGAGGGGGCTGGCGGTGGGTCATCCGTGTCTCGCTGTCTGGGCCAGGGGCACGCTAGGGCAGATCGCCGCCCGGGGCGAGGGCAAACAAGTATGTTCAAAAGGCCTGGGCGCGCATGTCTGCGGGGTTTATTCCTGCGACGGCGACGGGTTTTTTCATTGCGTCGCGGCGGAACGGTTCGCCGAGTTCCTGGTTGATCATCGCCTCGATGAGCGTGGTCTTGCCGTGCTCCATCTGGTCCCCGATCGCCTGGTTCAGCGCGGCGGTGAGCTCTTCCATGGTGCGCGCCACCACGCCCTTCAGCCCGCAGGCCTGCGCGATGCCGGCAA
>NZ_JBGFSH010000006.1:0-66073 GCF_041365715.1 Rhodosalinus sp. FB01
ATCTAGACGAGATGAGCCCCGACCAGATCGTCGAGGCGATGCGGGCGCGCACCAGCCTGAACGTCTCCTCCGGGCGCAACGCGGCCACGCTGATGACGATCGGCTTCGAGGCGCCAGAGGCGCGCACGGCGGCGGCGGTTCTGGGAGAATACCTCACCCTCATCCAGCGCGAGGATGCGACCTTCCGGCGGGGCAGCGCCGGCGAGACGCTGGATTTCTTCGAGCAGCAGGTCGCCGACCTCTCGCGCGAGGCCGATCAGAAGAGCGCCGAGATCCTGGAGTTCAAGAACGCGAACTCGGGCGCGCTGCCGGAGACGCTCGACTACCGCCTGTCGCAGCAGTCCACGCTGCAGGAGCGTCTCTCCCAGATCGAGCGCGACATCGCGGCGCTCACCGACCAGCGCGACCGGCTCATCACGCTTTTCGAGACTACGGGCCGCGTCGAGGCGGCCGCCGGCCGCCCGCCGAGCCGGGAGGAGCAGCGCCTCGACGAGCTCGAGCAGGAGCTCGACGCCGCGCTCGCCGTCTATTCCGAGAGCGCGCCGCGGGTGCAGCTCCTGCGCACCCGGATCGCCCGGCTCGAGGAGCAGATCGCGGCGCGCGCGGCCGCGCAGGAGACCGAGGAGGAGACCGAGGAGAGCGCCGCGGCCGCGGCGCGTCCGGCGGTGCTCGAGATCCAGCTGAGCGAGATCGACAGCCGGGTCGCGATCCTCGAGGAACAGAAGGCCGCCACCGCGGCGCAGCTCGCCGCGCTCGAGGAGAGCATCGAGCGCACGCCGACGGTCTCGATCCGGCTCGAGGAGATGACGCGCGAGTACCAGGCGGTGCAGCAGCAACTCGCGATCGCGCAGGATCGTTTGTCGCGCGCGCGGACCGGCCAGCTCATCGAGACGCGCTCGCGGGGGCAGAAGATCTCGGTGATCGAGCCGCCGGCGGTGCCGAGCGAGCCCACCAAGCCCAACCGGATGCTCATCGCCGCGGGCGGGGGAGTGTTCGGGCTTTTCGCGGGCGGGCTGCTCGTCTTCCTCATCGAGGCGCTCAACCGTTCGGCGCGGCGGCCGGAGGATCTCGTGAAGCGGTTCAACATCGCGCCGATCGGCACCATCCCCTTCATCCGCACGCGCCGGCAGGTGATCCTGCAGCGCTCGGTGAAGGTCGCGATGCTGCTGATCATCCTCGTGGGGGTGCCCGCGGCGGTCTACGCGGTGCACACCTATTATCTGCCGCTCGACGTGATCGCCGATCGCGCGATGAACAAGGTCGGTATCCGCCTCTGAGAGGCGGTGAATTCGGGAGTGGGTTGAATGGAACGGCTACAGGCGGCGATCGAGAAGGCACGCAGGGAGCGCGACGCAGGCGATCCGGCACCGCGGCCCCCCGCCGCGGCGAGCGCGGCGGCGGCGCCGCCCCCGCCGCGGGACGACACCGCCTGGGACGCGCTCGCGCGGATCAGCTTCGACCGGCGCGTGCTGCGCAGGAACCGCGTCGTCACCTTCGACGGCGGGCCCGAGGCGGGGCCCTACGACATGCTCCGGACCAAGCTTCTGCAGCGCGCGAAGGAACATGGCTGGCGGCGCATCGCCATCACCTCGCCCGACAGCCACAGCGGCAAGACGACGACGGCGGCGAACCTCGCCTTCAGCCTCGCGCGGCGGCGGGACATGCGCGTGCTGGTGCTCGATCTCGACCTGCGCCGGCGGGCGCTCGGCCGCATGCTGGGCCAGCGCGTCGTGCACACCATGGCCGACGTGCTGGAGGGGCGGGTGCGTTTCGAGGAGCACGGGTGCCGCTACGAGGAGAACCTCGCCTTCGGGCTCAACGGCGCCGCCGTGCGCAACCCCGCCGAAGTGCTGCAGAGCCGCCGGACGGCCGAGGTGCTCGACGAGATCGACGCGGCGCTCAGCCCCGACATCGTGCTCTTCGACCTGCCGCCGATGATGGCGACGGATGACAGTTTCGGGTTCCTGCGCAACGTCGATTGCGCGCTCATCCTGGCGGGCGCGGAGAAGACGGGCCTCGATCTCATCGACGTGGCGGAGCGGCAGGTGGCCGAACTCACCAACGTGATGGGCATCGTGCTCAACAAGAGCCGCTACACGGACGGGGCCTATGGATACGAGCAAGGCTACTACTGAGCCCGTCCCCGAGGTCTCGGTCGTCATCCCGCATTACAACGACCCCGAACGGCTCGGGCTCTGCCTCTGCGAGCTGATGGAGAACGACACGGGCGGCGTCGAGATCATCGTGGTCGACAACGGCTCCACCGTGCCGATCGACGCGGTGCGGGAGAGGTTTCCCGCGGTGCGCTTTCTCACCGAGACGGAAAAGGGCGCCGCGCCCGCGCGCAACCGCGGCGTGAGCGCCGCACGCGGCGAGATCCTCGCCTTCATCGACGCCGACTGCGTGCCGGCCCGCGACTGGCTGGCCGCGGTGCGCCGGGCCGCATCCCGTGCCGACCTCGTGGGCGGGCGCGTCTCGGTCTTCGACGAGACCCCGCCGCCGCGCACCGGCGCGCAGGCCTTCGAGGCGGTCTTCGCGTTCGATTTCAGGACCTACATCGAGAAGAAGGGGTTTTCCGGGGCCGGCAACCTCGTGACGAAGCGCGCGGTCTTCGAGGATGTCGGGCCCTTCGTCAACGGCCTCTCGGAAGACGCGGAATGGACGAAGCGCGCGGTGGCGAAGGGCTATCGCCTGGTCTACGACGACGGGCTGCGGGTCGGGCACCCGTCTCGCCCGGACTGGCCCGCGCTCAGGACCAAGTGGCGCCGCCTGACCGAGGAGGCGCACGCGCTCGAGCGGGCGGAGGGCCGGCCGCGCCGCCGGTGGGTGGTGAAGGCGCTCCTGATGCCGGCGAGCATCCTGGCGCATCTGCCGCGCGTGCTGTCGCACCGCGACCTGCGCTCCCCGGGAGAGCGCTGGCTCGCGGCGCTCACGCTGGCGCGGCTGCGCTTCCTGCGCATGGGGTGGATGCTGCGCCAGGCGCTCGGGCGTCGGCTGGTCTAACCCCTTTCGCGACGCGAGCAAGACGCGCGTGACCCCAGCCGCTCCGGCGCTCACGATGGTGCCGCGGGAGATCGCGTCTTTGGCCCGGGGTTGCTCGCAGAATAGTCAAGGCAGCGCGCGTTTGGCGCCTGCATTCGCTACACCGTCGCGAAATAACCTGGTCGGACTAGTTTTTGGGATGACGGCCCCCTCGACCTCGAGACCAACCCGGTCGGAAACCAGATCCGAAAGATCACGTTGTTAAAGAAGAATGCCCTCTTCGCTGCCAAAGAGGGGCCCGTGCGCGAGGAGTTGATCGTGCTCGCCTCGCGCGTCGCCACCTCAAGGATGTCCAGCGTGAGACCCATCGATTGCCTCGTCGACACCCTCCGCGTACTCCTCGACAGTTTTTTCCCAAAGCGGCAACGAAGACCTGATGCCGTGGCGCTTGCAGCAGCCGTCCGGCCTCGCAGCATGTGGCCGAGTCCGCGCTCTTTCGGCATCCCAATCGCGATCAACGTTGAAGCATACTTCACAGCGGCTCGCAGAGAGGCGGTACGAGAATACCGTCGCCCCCCTTCTACCGCTCGAAATTCAAAGGCGTTTCAAAATGAAAAAAGTCAGCTAGCAATGTAGTTCGTCGCGCTCCAATCTTCATCCAGTCGAACTGCTCGACCTCTTCGCGCGCTTTCCGACCCAGTTTTGCTCGTTTTTCTGCACAACTTAAGCTGAGCATCTTTTCCAACATGGCCTCGACGTGCGTTGGATTTACGATTTCCATAGTGCCTTCAATTTCACCGAGGCGGCTCGCGCCCATGGGCGAAGCAATGATCGGGAGCCCATGCATGGCAGCCTCAAATGTCACTTGCGGACCTCCTTCCTCAAGAGACGGAAACACAAAAACATCTGCATCGGCAAGCCAAGGATGAACATTTTTGACAAATCCAACGCATTTGACGTGCTCGCTACTCAGTAGATCTGAGTATTTATCCCTAATAATTGGCTCAATATCACCCACCAAGATCAATTGATGATTTTCAGGCATTTTTTTCCAGGCTTCAAGCAAAAAATGTACACCCTTGCGCACACATGCAAAGCCGCAAAACATATATTTTAATGACTTCTTTTCCTCGTAATTTCTCTGCGGTGATGCGTTCCGCAGGTTTATACCATAGCTGGACGACAGAATTTTATTCTGAGCATGGCTTCCTTGGAGGGCTTTTTCAACTTCACGATTTGATGTAAATATTGCTGACGCATATTCGAGTTTTATTTCCTCTTCTTCAATTCTCTTGCGGGTGATAGAGTGTTGTGGTGCGGATCCAAAATCCTCGTACGCCTGATCGAGAATTTCTTTTGCCCTTAACATTCTCGTGTTAATGGCCTCCATAATGATTGGGTTTCCCTGCTTATACACTTGTCGGTGCGCGTCCAAAGATGCCGCCGGCCAAAGATATGCAAGTTCGCCCGGCTTGATGTCGGAAAGAAACCAATTTTCGATACGCCGGGATGCGGGCGCTTCGACGAAGGTATACGGGACCCACGAAAGAAAGCTTGGAACTGCGTTTGCGTGGGGCAAGTCACCTATAGAAAGCCGGTTTCGTGTTACGTATAGATGTGTGTCAAGCCCAGCCGACTTCATTCCACGTAAAAGATTTACGCAGGTAAAGCTCGGGCCGTTGCCGTCACACGCCATCGGCACCAGTGTGCGAATGATAGGTCCCATCATGAGACAAGTTCATAGTACAACAGGGCGACGTGTTAAACGCGTTAAATTGCCGAAAAATCTTGGACTCAGCGTGAGCGTTCGGTCTGATCGCACAGGAAACCGGAACAAACTTTCCATCACCCGCCTAGTCCGGTGGCTGTCGCTGCGACTAGAGTATCGCCTTACCGATTCGGGAAGAACCTGTCGTTCTCACGGTCCAGTGATTCGCGGAAAGAACCATAGGATGACAGTGTCTGCGGGCGCGATGTTGGAGAGGAAGACCCTCGGACAGCGATCGTAGCGAGTTGCGATCCGCCGCCCGCTCAGGCGGCGGCGGGCGGGACGGCGAGAACGTCGCGGTCGGCCTTGCGCAGCACCGCTTCGGCCACGCTGCCCAGGAAGAGCTTCGCGAGGCCGCTGCGGCCGTGGGTGCCCACCACCACGAGGTCGGCCGCCTCCTCCCGCGCGGCCTCGAGGATCGCGTCGGCCGGGGCGGCGTCGCTCAGGCGCGGGCTCTGGCGGAGCGTGCCGAGGCCCGTCGCCTCGACGAAGGCCGCAAGCTCGCGCGCGGCCTCGCTGCGCGCGTCGTCGCGGTAGGCGGCGCGCCCCTCGGGCGCGACGTTGCCGCCGAGGACGAGATGGCCCACCGGCGCGTCGACGACGTGCAGGATCGAGCGCCGGGCCTCGCCCGCGATCCCGAGCCGCGCCGCGGCGCGGGCCGCCGCGGCGGCGCCGTCGGAGAGGTCGGTGGTGAGCATGACGTGGGCGTAAGGCGCCACGGGCGGGGCGTTGACCATCAGCACGGGCGTCGTCACCGACCGGATCGTGCGCTCGGCCGTGGTGCCGACGAAGACGTCGCGCAGGGCCTGCCGCCGGTGCGGGCCGATGACGAGCAGGTCCGCGGCGCTTTCCGCGGCCGCCTGCGCGATGCCGGCGAAGGGGTCGGCCAGGACCAGGCGGGTTTCGCAGGCGAGCCCGTCGACGCGGCGCACCGTGGCGCGCAGATCCTCCAGCAGCCCGGCGGCCGCCTCGCGTTCGCTGTCGAGGATGCGCCGCGGCTGGTCGTCGTCGACGACATGGACGACCACGAGGGTGGCGCCGACCTGCCGGGCGAGCAGGGACGCGCGCCGGAACGCCCGGTCCGAGCGCTCGGAAAAGTCGGTGGCCAGCAGGATCGTCTTCATCGCATGCCCCCTTCTCGCCGACGGGTCGTCACGTTCTTGACCCCAACCGGTGCCTGCGGAAAATCATTTCACCGAAATCACCCCGATTGCACCAAAGAACGCTATCCGTCACGCAACGACACGGCAAAGGTCCATGCCATGGCCCGCGACGCGTATCAGACGGTCAAGGAAGTGGCCGACCGGTTGAAGGTCAGCGAGGCGACGGTGCGCGGCTGGATCCGGCAGGGCGAGCTGCGCGCGATCGTGATCGGCAAGGGGTGGCGGATCGCCGACGCGGACCTGGCGGCGTTCCTGGCCAGCTACGCCACGCGGGCGCGCGCGCCGGACGCGCCGAGGGCGGGCGCCTCGCCCGGGCCCCCGGGCGGGCGGGACGCATGATCGACGCGCTGACCCACTCGCCCTTCGCCGAGGTCGCGCTTCTGCTGGTGATGGCCGCGGCCATCGGGCTTTTCGGGATCGCGCTGCGCCAGCCGCTGATCGTGAGCTTCATCGCCGTCGGCCTGATCGCGGGGCCCTCGGCGCTCGACGTCGTGCGCGCCGACGCGCAGATCGATCTTCTGTCGCAGCTCGGCATCGCCGTTCTGCTTTTCCTCGTCGGCATCAAGCTCGACGTGAAGCTCATCCGGTCGCTCGGCGCGGTGTCGCTCACGACCGGGCTCGGGCAGGTCGCCTTCACCTCGGTCTTCGGCTACCTGATCGGGCTCGCGCTGGGGCTGGGCGCGGTCACCAGCCTCTACGTCGCGGTGGCGCTGACGTTCTTCTCGACGATCATCATCGTCAAGCTGCTCTCCGACAAGCGCGAGATCGACAGCCTGCACGGGCAGATCGCGCTCGGCTTTCTGATCGTGCAGGACATCGTCGTCGTGCTGGCGATGATCGTGCTCTCGGCCATCGGGATCGGCGCGGCGGCGGAGGGCGGCGGCCACGGCGGCGGCACGGTGATGTCGGTGCTCGTCTCGGGCGTGGCGATGGTCGCGCTCGTCGTGCTCTTCGTGCGCTACATCGCCGATCCGCTGACCGAGCGTCTCGCCCGCGCGCAGGAGTTGCTGGTGATCTTCGCCATCGCCATGGCGGCGATGTTCGCGGCGATCGGGGATTTCGTGGGGCTGGGCAAGGAGGTGGGCGGGCTCCTGGCCGGCGTGGCGCTCGCCTCCACGCCCTACCGCGAGACCATCGCGGCGCGGCTCGCCCCGCTCCGCGACTTCCTGCTGCTCTTCTTCTTCATCGCGCTCGGCGCGACGCTCGACCTGTCGCTTCTGGGCACGCATGTCACCGGCGCGATCGTCTTCTCGCTCTTCGTACTGATCGGCAACCCGCTCATCGTGCTCGCGATCATGGGGGCGATGGGCTACTGCAAGCGCACCGGCTTCCTCGCCGGGCTGACGGTCGCGCAGATCAGCGAGTTCTCGCTGATCTTCGTGGCGATGGGGGTCTCCATCGGCCATGTCGAGGAGGACGCGCTCGGCCTCGTGACCATGGTCGGGCTCGTCACCATCGCGGCCTCCACCTACATGATCACCTACTCGCACCGGCTCTACGCGCTCTTCGAGCCGGTGCTCGGGATCTTCGAGCGCCGCGGCACCCCGCGCGAGCCCTCCGACGCGGCCGCGCATCGCGGCGACCGCTACAAGGTGATCGTCTTCGGGCTGGGCCGGTTCGGCACCGCCATCGGGATGCGGCTGCAAAAGCGCGGCGTCACGGTGCTCGGGGCGGATTTCAACCCGCTCGCGGTGCGGCGGTGGCGCGAACTGGGCCTCGCGAGCGAGTTCGGCGACGCGACCGACCCGGAGTTCGTGGCCGAGCTTCCGCTCTCGCAGGCCGACTGGATCGTCTCGACCGTGCCGATCCACCCCACCGGCCTGAGCCACGAGGACACCCGCACGACGCTGATCCAGCTCACGCGGGCGGCGGGGTTTTCGGGCCGGATCGCCGTCGCCTCGCATCACCCCCGCGACACCGAGGCGCTTTTCGGCGCGGGCGCCGGCATCGTGCTCGAGCCGTTCCAGGACGCGGCCGATCAAGCGGTTGACCTGCTGTGCGGCGCGCCCGAAAAGGAACGTACCGAGATCCCGGAGATCCGGACGGAGGAGAAGCAGGCGTCGTGAGCGAAAACGCGCGGCGTCGGGAAAGGCGAGGCGCAGCCGATGACCGACACCCGCGAGACCGCCCCGCACGCCCGCCCCGCCGCGGACCTGCTCGACGCGTTCGCGACGGGGCCCGACGGGCTCGGCGCCGGGGAGGCCGCCCGCCGGCTGTCCGAGCACGGGCCGAACCGCCTGCCCGAGCCGCCGGCGCCCAACCCGGTGCTGCGGTTCCTGGGGCACTTCCACAACGTGCTGATCTACGTGCTCATCGCCTCCGCCGCGGTGACGGCCGCGCTGCAGCACTGGATCGACACCGGCGTGATCCTCGCCGTGGTGCTCGTCAACGCGGTGATCGGCTACATCCAGGAGGGCCGGGCCGAGCAGGCGATGGCCGCGATCCGGGGGATGCTGGCGCCGCAGTCGACGGTGCTGCGCGACGGGCGGCGCACGAGCCTCGACGCGGCCGGGCTCGTGCCGGGCGACATCGTGCTGATCGAGGCGGGCGACCGCGTGCCCGCGGATCTGCGGCTGATCACGGCGCGCGGGCTCAAGGCCGAGGAGGCGGTGCTGACGGGCGAGTCGGTGCCCGTCGACAAGGGCACCGCGCCCGTCGCGGCGGAGGTGTCGCTGGGCGACCGGAGCCCGATGCTCTTTTCAGGCACGCTCGTGGCGGCCGGGGCGGGGCGCGGCGTCGTGGTGGCCACCGGGGCCGACACGCAGATCGGCCGGATCAGCGGCATGCTGGGCCGCGTGGAGACGCTGACCACCCCGCTCGTGGCGCAGATGGACCGCTTCGCGCGCTGGCTCACGCTCTTCATCCTGATCGTGGCCGGCGCGCTGCTGAGCTACGGCTATTTCGTGGACCACCTGCCGTTTTCCGAGCTTTTCATGGCGGTGGTGGGCCTTTCGGTCGCGGCGATCCCCGAGGGGCTGCCGGCGGTGCTGACCATCACGCTGGCGGTGGGCGTGCAGGCGATGGCGCGGCGCAACGCCATCGTCCGCCGGCTGCCGGCGATCGAGACGCTGGGCTCGGTCTCGGTGATCTGCTCGGACAAGACCGGTACGCTGACCCGCAACGAGATGATGGCGGCGACGCTGGCGGCGGCGGGCCGGGTCTACTCGGTGGGCGGCAGCGGCTACGCCCCCGAGGGCGCGGTGCGCTGGCGCGAGGCGGACGCCCATCCCGACGAGCACGCGGTGCTGACCGAGATCGCCCGCGCGGCGGCGCGTTGCAACGACGCGCGGCTGCGCGGCGCGGAGGATGGCTGGCACGTCGAGGGCGACCCGATGGAGGGCGCGCTCATCGCGCTTGCGGGCAAGATCACCGGCGACGGGGCCGAGCCCCTGCGCGCGTGGCGGCGCGCCGACGCGATCCCCTTCGACGCGGCGCACCGCTACATGGCGACGCTGCATCACGGCCGCGGCGGCGAGGCCTGCATCCACGTCAAGGGCGCGCCCGAGGCGGTGCTCGCGCTCTGCGCCGACCAGCGCGCGCCCGATGGCGGGGTGGCGCCGCTCGACGCCGGGCACTGGAGCGACGAGGTCGAGGCGCTGGCCGCGGAAGGCCAGCGGGTGATCGCCGTTGCGGCGCGCCCGGCGCCGCGGGAGATGGAAACCCTCGAAAGCGCCGATCTCGAGGGGCGCCTCACGCTGATCGGGCTGATCGGGTTGATCGACCCGCCGCGCGCGGAGGCCATCGAGGCCGTGGCCGAGTGCCACGCCGTGGGCATCCGCGTGAAGATGATCACCGGCGATCACGCGGCGCCGGCGCGCGCCATCGCGGCCAGGATCGGTCTGACGAACCACGACCGCGTGCTCACCGGCGCCGATCTCGAGGCGATGGACGACGCCGCGCTCGCCGACATGGTGGTGGAGACCGACATCTTCGCGCGCACCTCTCCCGCGCACAAGCTGCGCCTCGTCACCGCGCTGCAGGCGCGCGGGCTCACCGTGGCGATGACCGGCGACGGGGTGAACGACGCGCCCGCGCTCAAGCGCGCCGACGCCGGCATCGCGATGGGGCTCAAGGGCAGCGAGGCGGCGAAGGAGGCCGCCGAACTGGTGCTGGCCGACGACAATTTCGCGTCCATCGCGGCAGCGGTGCGCGAGGGGCGCACGGTCTACGACAACATCAAGAAGGTGATCAGCTGGACCCTGCCCACCAACGCGGGCGAGGCGATGACGATCATCCTGGCGCTCTTCGCGGGCCTCGCGCTTCCGATCACGGCGGTGCAGATCCTGTGGGTGAACCTGGTCACGGCCGTGACCCTCGGCATCGCGCTGGCTTTCGAGCCGTCCGAGCCCGGCACCATGCGCCGCCCGCCGCGCCCGCGCGGAGAGCCGCTGCTGACCGGCGGGCTGATCTGGCAACTCGTGCTGGTCTCGGGGCTCTTTCTCGCCGCGGTCTTCGGCGCCTTTCTCTACGCGACCGACCGGGGGTATCCGGTCGAGCTGGCGCAGACGATGGCGATGAACACGCTCGTCGTTCTCGAGATCTTCTACCTCTTCTTCATCCGCAACATCCACGGCGCCTCGCTGCGCCTGACGGCGCTGCTGGGCACCCGGGTCGTCTGGATCAGCGTTCTGACCGTGACCGGCCTTCAAGTCGCCATCACCTACCTGCCGCCGTTGCAGCGGATCATGGGGACCGCGCCGGTGCCGCTGGCCGACGGCGTGATCATCGTGGCGATCGGCGCGGTCTTCTTCGCCCTGATCGAGACCGAGAAGCAGATGCGGCTCGCCTTCCGGGCGCCGGCCGCGGGATGACCCGCGCGCCCCGGGTGAGACCGGGGCGCGAGGATTGGGGTTGCGCGACGATTCGCGAATGAGGTAATGTGCGCGTGCATCATGAGTGGGGCGCGAGCCTCCGCCAACCTGCCGACCCCGGCAAGGTGGCTGCCCGCAAGGCGATGTGGCCGACACGGCAACGAAGAGGGGCGTTTCCTTCTCCTGGTGCAATTGATTGCCGGCCCCGTGCCGTCGGGACCGCCGCGCGCATGCGGCGCCCTCGGCCGATCGGGGCCGCGCACCCACCGCGACGACGGCGCGCGCCGCCGCGTCGCCCAGCCAGAAGGAGGCCATGATGGCCACGACATCAGACCCCGGAACCGCCCTGACGCCGCCCGATCCGCAGCGCTTCGGACTTGCGTCCTTCCTCGAATTGCTGCCGGGCCGGGACCCCTTGCCCGGCCAGTCGCCGGCCGCATTCCCCGCCTTCGAGGCGGGGCTTCTGCGCGCGCTGGCGCCCGTCACGCCCTACGAGGCGGTGATCGCGGAAAACCTGATCGCGATCGAGTGGGACCTGCTGCAGCACCGCCGGATGCGCGACCGCGTCCTTGCGCGCCAGGTCGAGCACAAGATCACGGAGGCCGTCGTCGAGGCCTGCCACGCCCGCCACGAGGCGCATCTCGACCAAGCCTGGGACGCGTGGATCGAGGCCGGCAAGTCCGAGGAGGATTTCCACGAAGCGCCGTTCGACCGGCCGGGCGCCCTGAGCGAGGCGACCGAGCTCGCGGCGCGCGCGGTGTCGCGCGACGCCGGGACCGTGGCCGCGGCGGAGGCCGAGATCGCGGCGCTCGGACTGGACATGGTCGCGCTGATGGCCGAGTTCTGGCAGGCCGGCGAGGTCGCGACGCGCTTCCATGACCGCAAGATCGCCGAGCTCGAGCCGCGCCGCCGCGAGGTGAAGCGGGATCTCGACGCGCTTCAGGCCGCCCGCCCGATCGAGGCGGTGGCGGAGGTGTCGTGACCAGCGCGCGCCAGGTCGCCGCCAACCGGCGGAACGCGCAGCGGAGTACCGGGCCGCGCTCCGCTTCGGGCAAGGCACGGGCATCGGGCAACGCCCGGCGCCACGGGCTGACCGCGGCGCCCGCGCCCGAGGCGGTGCAAAGATGGCTCACGGTGATCCTCGATCGTACGGAACTGCCCGCCGCGGCGGCCTTCCGGGAGGAGGAGGGGCTCTCCCGCGCGCTGGTGCTCGCGCGGGCGGAAGCGCGGGTCGCCGGGCTGGAGGCCCGGCTCGCGGCGTTGGCCGGCGGGCCCGGTCACGCGCCCGGCGTCGAGGACGCGATGGTGCTCGTCGGTCGCAAGGTGACCGAAACGTGGATCGACGGCCAGCTTGTCGAGACCCGCGTCCGCGAGAAACATGCGCCGGAGAGCGAACTCGCCCGGCGCTACCTGCGGGAGGCCAGGGGCGCGCGGAAGCGCGCGTTCCGGGGCTGGGTGGACTGGCTGCGCCAGGCGGGCGTTCCGGCATGACGGGCGGTTTTCCGAAACGAAGCCGATCCCGGCGCGCCCTCGGAAGGTCGTGCGACGGGCGGCGGACACCTGGCGCGTCGCGTCGGTTTTCCGAAACGAAGCCATATGACGGGCGGTTTTCCGAAACGAAGCCGATCCCGGCGCACCCTCGGAAGGTCGGGCGACGGGCGGCGGACACCTTGCGCCTCGCGTCGGTTTTCCGAAACGAAGCCATGCAAGCGCACCGACGATCCAGTCGCAGGGCGACCGCTTCGACGACGTTTCCCGAAACGAAGCCATTTTCGCACCCGCCGCGCGCCGCGGCGGCGGCCAGGTGTCTCCGGGGGCTTTGGTCACCGCCGCGTGCCGATCGGACCCGCTCGGACTGCCTATGCATGTCGGGGCTCATGCCCAACGAAAAACGGCGACTTGTCACCAAGCCGCCGTCGTCGGGCGTCGAGACGCCGAGGTCAGGCGCGCTTGCGTCTCCGCATGACGGCCAGCCCGCCCAGCCCGGCAAGCAGCATCAGCCCCGCGGCCGGCGCCGGCACCGGGGCGACAAGATCCGCGGAGCCCTGCAAAGTGCAGAAAGCGCACCCGCTGGCGGTGGATTTGAGAGTGATGACATGCGTGATCGAATAGGACGTCATGTCGAAAACGCCGCCCGTGTCCGAACTTGCGGAGGTGTTTCTCGACGCGATCTCGTTGAGTGGGGTGGCTCTCTCGAACAGTGTGGCCCCGTAGAACGTCTCGACGGTGCCGGAGCCGCGCTGCGTGTTCAGGTTCTGGGTAAGCCGGTAGGGACCCGACACGCCGGACGCGGTGTTGTCGAAGATGTGCGACACCTCGAGAGTGATGTCTGCGGAAGTGACCTTTTCGGAAAGGAAAAATGCGTTCAGGTTCGCGAAGAGCCCGTCGACCGGGGGAAATGCCGCGTTCGCGCCCGACGCGATTGCCAGTGCGAACCCACCGAACGCTCCGTAATAGTCCACGAGGTTATCGGGCGCAGTCCCATCGGCGCCGGCGGCAATCATGACAGAGTGCCCGTCCCGATTGTCGATCAGCTTGAGCGTCAGCGCGCTGGCCTGGAGCGGCACGAGGATCAGCGCGAGGCCTGCGAGTGCACGTTTGACAATCTTCAAATTCATACCGTCTACCTTCTCTTCGATGTCACGACATCGCGGCTGTCGCGGCGATGGTCGTGCATGGCCTGTTCCTCGAGGTTACCGAAGGCATGGTGTTCCGACAAGCCTCTTTTGCGCCACATTTTGGTTAAAGAGGCTGCGCTGCAACAATATCCGGAAACGGTAGCGCCAGATCCGGTGGGGCTGTCGAGACGTTTCGGGCCGTGCGGGTCTGCGATGTGTTCCGGTTCGGAAGGGGCGGTCCGGGACTACCGGCGGCCTCGTGGCGACAGCGGAGGCGTTCGACTTGCGATCCCGCGGCCGGCGGGGCCTTCGCCCGTCCCCGCGCCGTACCCGTCCCGGCAGCACCCGTTCCGGGCCCGGTGCGTGCCCAGAGAACAGACTGTTTCCGCCTTGATGCCGACACATTTCTTGCCGGGATCCGGGTCGATGGTGTACCTATGGTAAAGACAACGGAGGTGAACCGTGCGATTCGCCGTCAATTTAGGGGGTAAGTCATGAGATTTTCCAGAATCACGAGTGCGGTGGCCGCCGTTCTCCTCGGATCCGCAGCGCATGCCACGACGATCACGATCGAAACCTTCGACTTCACCGAGTGGCAGAACGTGACCGCTGGTGGCATCGTGCAGGATTTCGAGTCGATCCACGACGGCGCGAATTTCGTTAGCGGGTCGGAGGGCGAACTCGACGGCCCGCTCTCGACGAATGTCGGCACCTTCAGCTCCCTCGGGGGCTCCGGGTCGGGGTCGACCTGTGCTGCCAACAGCACGACGGGCTGTACGCAAATCGCGCTTGAAAACGATGAGGGGATCAACGATCAGGGCAATCTCGTTCCCGAAAACGGCGAGTGGTCGCTCAGCTCGAACGATACTCTGGGTATCCAGTGGGATGCCTCGACTGGCGGTGTCTTCTCGCGGCTGGTGTTTGGCATCCGTGACGCAGCGGATATCAGCGACATCTTCGTCACCATCACTGCCAATGGGGCATCGAAACAGATCGGCCCGAATGAAGCCAGCGGGTCGGAGTATCTGGTCGTGGTTAGCTTCAGCGAGGCGGTGAGCTCTGCGCTCGTCAAGATCGAGAACAGCGAGAACAAGCCCGACGACGCGTTCACGATCGACGGCGTTGCCGCTGTGCCGCTGCCGGCCTCGGCCTTGCTGCTGCTCGGGGGCATTGGGGCCCTGGGGGTCGCGCGGCGCCGGCGCCGCGCCTGATCCAAGCCGGCTACCACACGCACATCGCGCGCCGTGGCTCCTCGCCGCGGCGCGCTTTTTCTTGGGGCACGCGGGCGGAGGATCGTCGGTCAGGATCGCGCTGCGCGACGCGCGCCCGGATCCCCCACGCCGCGCGTCGCTCCTGCAAGCGCCTCACGGCCTGATAACGGGCACCTCGCGCAGCACGGGCCGGCCGTCGGGCAAGGCGTCCACCGGATAGCGCACGCCGCGCAAGGCGCCATCCGGGCCGCGCCGCCGCCCCGCGGCGTCGTACCGGGTGTCGCCCGAGGCCCGCGACCGGGTCCATCCCAGCAGGCTGCCGTCCGCGCCGTAGCGGTAGACGTCGGTCCAGTCGGTGACCGGAAAGAGTGCCGGGTCGGCGTAGACGTCGTCCGGGGCCGCCCGCACGATCCGCGCGATCCTCTGGCCGCCGTCGGGCGCGGGTTCGTAGACGCGCGCCTCATGCGCGGGCAGCAGCACCGACACGAAGCCCGGCGCGCTGTCGTGCACGCCGTTCGAGGCGAAGACCCCGATGTCGATCCGCGGCGAGAGGACATCGTCGCGCCCGGGCACCGGGCGGGGATCCTGCCACTCCAGCGTGATCCGGGCGCGCCGGCCCGCGGCGTCGAGCGGCTCGATCCGCGTGCGCGCCGGATCGCCGCGCAGGAGCGACCAGGTGAACCGCAGCGGCCGGCCGTTCGGATCGCGGGTCTTCGCGGCGGAGACGATCATGCTGCGCCGCCAGACCGGCGCGCGCCAGACACGCGCGATGGCCGAGGGCGTGTCGAAGAGCCGCTCGCCCAGCCCCTCGCCGAAGACATCCACGCCCGGGCGGGCCTCGGTCTCGGCGGCCACCTCGAGGCGGACCATGGGGGGCACGGCGTCGGGTGCGATGGCGTTCGCGAGCGCCACCATGCCGGACAGGTTGATGTCCCCGGCAGCGAAGACCGTGGGATGGGCGCGGCCGGTCAGGTAGGTCTCCCGGCGCAGGATGCCCAGCCGCGCGCGCCGGTAGACCATCTGCAGCGGGGGCGCGACGAGCCCGGCGCGCTGCAGCGCCGCCTTCGGGTCGGGGCGGAACGCCGCGAGGATCATCGCGAGCGCCTCGAGATGCGGGCGGTCCGACCCGGAGGAGCCCTGCGAGACGAGACAGTAGGGCGTGTTGGCGGGAAAGAGGTCGCCGTGCTCGGGGTCGTGATCCCTGTGTTCGGGAAAGACCCGGAGCGCCCCCGAGGCGTAGACCCGGAAGAGACGATGCGCGCCGTCGGGCCGGGTCAGCGCGGCGCGGGGCAGGGAGCGCCAGAAGGTGGTTCCGACCAGCGCCATGGAGCAGTTGCCGATAAGCGGCGCGTCGAAGAGCAGGCGCAGCCCGAGGCCGCGCGCCAGACCGTCGTCCTGCGCCGCCTCGTCATAGACCGTCGCGGTCAGCTGCGGGTGGTCGCCGGCCGGAAGGCGGGAGTGCCCGCCGTCCAGGTTGTCGTAAAGGTCGCCGTGGTTGCCCGCCGCGGCGCCCGACGCGAAGAGCGCCGCGAGGCGCCGGTGCGCGGGTGTGCGCGCCTCAGGATCGACGACCGCCGCGCGTCTTTCGTCGAAGGCGACGCGGGCGAGCAGCCAGCCGCCCGGCTCCAGCCGTTCGAGCGCGGCGCGGCGCACCTCGAGCCGGCCCTCGCGCGCGACGAGGCCCGGGCCGCGCCCGCGCAGCTCGGCCCGCGCGCTCAGCGGCGCGAGGGCGAGGGCCGTCACCAGGGTTCGGCGGGACAGACGGGGCATGGCGCGGTCTCGGTCCTTGTTCCGGGCGCGGTTCGCGGGGCGCGCCGACGCGCCGGGCCGCGTCGGCTCGTGCGGGAGGTGCGTTTCGGGCCGTGCCCGCCGCCGCGCCGGGCGCGCGCCGGGTGCGGGCCCCTCCCACCGTCACGAAGCTGGCCGAAGACCATGCCCGGACGCAAGGGCCGGGAATGCCGCAGGCTGCCGCGCGCCCGCCGCGCCCCTATCAGGACCGCTGGCGTCGGGCGTGACCGGACCGGGCGGGCGGTGCCGCGTCGGAGGCGCGGGTCTCGCGCGCGCCCCGATGCCCGTCGTGGATGAAGTCGCGCAGCGACGCGATGAGGCGTTCGTCGGCGTAGGTCGGCAGGGCGTCGGCCGCGGCGTCCTGGCGATCCTGTGCGACGAGCCGGTCGAGGATCTTCGGGATATCCGCTTCGCTCGCGGCGATGGTCAGGCCGCTGCGCTGGCCCAGATGCCGCACGGTCGCGACCTGATGATCGTTCCTCTGCTCGCCGTATTGCGCGCGCCGCGCGAGCACGACGAGCGGTTTGGAGAGGGTCAGGGACGTGATGATCGTGCCCATGCCCGCGTGGCTGACGATCACGGTCGCCTGTTTCGCCTTCGCCACGAACTCCTGCGGCGTGATCCGCTCCTCGAAGGTGAAGGAGGCGGGGCGGTAGCTGTTCGGTCCCAGGCAGCCGACCTGCCCGAAAACCGGCAGGTCGGCGGAGGTCTCCGCGCACCATTCGTCCACCGCCCGGGTCAGGCGGTCGAAGGGAAGCTGCGTGCCGACGGTGAAGAAGATCAA
This sequence comes from Rhodosalinus sp. FB01, assembly GCF_041365715.1. Lineage (NCBI taxonomy): Bacteria > Pseudomonadati > Pseudomonadota > Alphaproteobacteria > Rhodobacterales > Paracoccaceae > Rhodosalinus > Rhodosalinus sp. FB01. The sequence continues at coordinate 17,126 of NZ_JBGFSH010000006.1, forward strand.
ATCACGGACCCCTTGTAATCCGGGCCGTCGGGCGACGCGAGATGCGGCCACTGCGTGAGCCACAGGTCGGCGTGCGGTCCGGCCTTCTTGCCGGACAGGGACAGTTTCTCGGCATTCGCCATGCTGTCGACCCAGGCGGTCCGCGCGCCCATCAGCCCGCCGAGCCGCACCGCGAAGAAACCCGGCGCCGCGCCGGTCGTGATCACCACGTCGGGCCGCAGGCGCAGCACCGCGAGCGCGGTTTGCAGCAGGCTCAGGACGAGACGGGCCTTCTGCCAGCGGTTCGCCTCCTGCACGACGACGAACCCCGGCCTGGCCTGGCCACGGGCGGCCGCGGCGCTTTCCGCCTCCGACCGCAAACCGGGATCGGTGCTGACGAACGTGACCTCGCAGCCGTCCCAGGCCGGCTGCAGCCGCAAGAGTTGCATCCAGTGGCCCCCGGCGGAGGCGACGGCCATGATGCGGATCGGTCTCTTCATCGCGTTTCGGGCTCCGTCGGCTGCTCGAGGCTCGCATCCATCGGCTGAGGGCTATCCCGCCTTCCTGACCTTTGCGCGGAGACTCTGTGGCGTAAACAGGAAACTGCCAAGGACGGCGCGGGCCGGTCCGGGCCGCCGGGTCAATCGCCGGGGCAGGGCCGGATGTGCCGCGGCCCGATGATCGTCGAGACCAGAGCCCCGCCGAGAAATCCGCCCAGATGCGTCTGCCACGCCAGCACGCCGCCCAGAAGATACCAGAAGATCACGTTGAGGGCTGCGAGCGCGGCGATGTCGCGCCAGACCGGCCAGCGGCTGAGACCCGCGGCGCGCAGCTCGTCCAGTTCCCACGCCTTCCAGGCGCCGGCGAGCCCGAAAAGCGCCCCCGATGCGCCCACCATCGGTTGCGGGCTGTCGCTCAGGACCGCGAAGGCCGCGCCGCCCAGGACCGCCGATGCGAGGTAGATGACCACGAAGCCGCCCTGACCGGCGCGGCGCGCCACGATGCCGCCGAGGATGAGGAGCACCAGCATGTTTCCGGCCAGATGTCCGAGGCCGGCGTGGAGGAACGCGTAGGTCGCGAACATCGTCGCGGGCTGCAGCGGGTAGTTCGGGCGCCAGTTGTCCAGAAGGCCGCCCCAGAAAGCGCCGTTGTGGTAGGCGAGCGTGCGCCAGGCCGGACTGCCCCACCATCCGGCATCCGCGCCCGCGAGACAGGCCTCGACGAGCAGGTTGATCGCGACCAGCGCGAGGACGGCGCCGGGCAGACCGACGCGCCGGCGGGCGCCGGGTCCCGAATGTCTCGTTCCAAAGGGCCTCATGACCGTCTCCTGCAGGCTGACGGCAGGGTTGACAAGAGGCGCCGCGCCGCGCCCCTTGCCGGCCGCACCGGGTCCCGCACCCATCTGCGGGCTGGACCGGGCAGGACGGCGGATGCGAAAGGTAAGCGGGCCCAGGATTGCATGACCCCGAGGGATCGAGACCGAATGACCGAGAGCCGCGCCAGAACCGAAGCCCCGTCGCCGTCGCTGGCCCGTGTCGCGCGCGGCAACCTCTGCGCCGGGTGTGGCGCGTGCGCGATGATCGCGCCCGAGCGCGTCAGCATGAAGATGGAGCCGCCGGGGTTCTTGCGCCCGCGCCAGTCCGGGGCTCTGACCGAGACAGAGGAGCGGCTGATCTCGCAGGTCTGTCCCGGGCTCGGCCAGACGGTGGACGCCGGCGAGCGGCGGGATCACGCGCTGTGGGGGCCCTACCTGGAGATGCGCGCGGGGCATTCGACCGATCCCGGACTTCGCTTCGACGCGTCCTCGGGCGGTGCGCTTTCCGCCCTTCTCGTGCATCTGCTGGCGGAAGGAGAGGTCGACGGCGTGATCCAGACGCGGGCGGCCGAAGCGCCCCCCTACGCCAACACCCCGGCGGTCTCCACCAAGGTTTCGGAAATTTGTGGGGCCGCAGGCTCGCGCTATGCGCCCTCCGCGCCGCTGGCGGGCCTCGGCGCGTCTCTCGGAACCGGGCGCCGTTTCGCTTTCGTCGGCAAGCCCTGTGACGTGGCGGCGCTGCGGGCGCTGTCGCGGCAGGATCCGCGCATCGCGGAAACCTTTCCCGTGGTCCTTTCCTTCTTCTGCGCCGGCGTGCCGTCGCAAACCGGTGCCGAGGAGGTGGTTCGTGCGCTCGGTCTCGACCCGTCCGGGATCACGGCCTTCCGGTACCGTGGACGGGGCTGGCCCGGCCAGGCCACCGCGACGCGGGCCGATGGCGTCAGCCGCTCGATGAGCTATGCGGAAAGCTGGGGCGGGATCCTCAGCCGCCACGTCCAGCACCGCTGCAAGATCTGTGCGGACGGCACGGGCAAGGCCGCGGACATCGTCTGCGCGGACGCATGGCAGTGCGACGAGAAAGGCTATCCCGTCTTCGAGGAGCGCGACGGCGTCAGCCTCGTGGTCGCGCGCACGAAGACCGGGCAACGCCTTCTCGCGGCTGCCGAGGCCGCGGGCCGGCTGGAAACCACCGCTTTCGACCCGCGCGCGCTGGCGCGGATGCAGCCCGGCCAGTTCAATCGCCGCACCGTGCTTCTGGCGCGTCTCGCGGCGCTTCGGCTTTTCGGCAAGCCCGTGCCGCGCTACCGGGGATTGCGCCTCGGGGCCGCGGCGCGACAAGCCGCTCCGCGGGCGTTCGTGAAGAACTTCGCCGGGATGGCGCGGCGGATCCTTCGCGGCCGCGCGCCGTAAAACCTTCGCTGCGTCCGGGACAGCCACGCGCCGCGGACCGCTCCGCCCGGACGCGGCGTGGAAGAGGCCTGCGCGGCCTTGCCGGCGCATGAGTCGCGGAGCTTCCATGCAGCTGGCGTGTGATCGCGGCGGTCGTTCCAGCCTGCAGGACGGAAGCCTCGGGATCGATTCGCGCGGACGCCGCGGCCGCTGTGGCCAATGGCGCGCGCACCGGGCAATTGATGGGCCCGCGCAAACAGTGGCGGGCGCGCGCGTTGCCCATGTTCCGCCACATTCCGGTTTTCCGATTGTTCACTAATCAGAACCAATCTTTGCAGTATACCCGAACGCATCGGTCGGCCCGGCCCGTGATTACCCGACGAAACGGAAATTATGATGGGTCGGGAGGCTCTTCGTATACCGTGGGGGAAACAATGCGGTCCTGTTGCCAGGGGGCGCGACCGCGAAAATCATGGCGAGTAAGCCATTCCGTGACCCCTTTCTTGCCGTTTTTGCGTTTGGGATCTGGGCTGCGCCTTCTACAGTCGCCTTGCGAGGGTCGCGTTGCCCGGGCATGCCCTGCGAGCGGCGCGTGACATGGAACGCCCGAAGGCCGTCAGCGCGCTGCGTTGCGACCCGGGCGCGGACAGGAAAGCAGGGCGAGCGACGTCCATCCTAAGGATGGGTCGAGAGGGAAAGGTGACGGGCAATGCCCGAACGCGTATTGAGTTGGACATCGCTTGGACCGGCCGCGGAGGCTTCCGGGGAAACGAAGTCGGTCGACCTCGACGGTGTCGCCGTCCAGATCGGCTTTGGCCGTGCCCCCGCGACCGCACCGGCGGAAGCCGGATCGAAGGCATTCGGTCCCGCGCATGGAGACGCCTTCGACCGGGGCTCATGCGTCGCGCTGTCTGGCCACCCGGGGTCCGAACACACGGCGGGTGGGGCCATCGCCACTTTCGATTTCACCGCCACCGGCCCGGCCTTCGGGCCCGAGGTCGAGAACGTGTGCTTCCGCATCGCGGCCGATGACGGTCGGGGCGGGCTGCCGGGATCTCAGGCAGAGCTGGCCAGCGTGCGCGCCTTCGACGCCACGGGCAAGGCCGTTCCGGTGACCGTCACGCCCGGCGCGGGCGTGCTGCGGTCCGGCGGTCTGCTGACCGGGGCGCAGGATGATGGCGGGGCGGGCCCGGCATCCGCCTCCACGCTGGTGGAAATCCCGGGGCCGGTCGCCCGCATCGAGATCGACGACGCCGACGGCACGGGCGGCGCGCAAGGCATCACGCTGAGCGACATGCATTTCTCGACCCTGCCGCCATGCGCGAACGCCAACGGCTTCGTGGAGGGCACCAAGGGGGACGATCTGATCGACGTCGCCTACACCGGCGACCGTCACGGCGACGTAATCGACGGGGGCGACAACAAGTTTCCCTTCCTCGGGCCCGACGACGACATCGTGAAAGCCCGCGCGGGTGACGATACGGTCCTGGCGGGCGAGGGGAACGACATCGTCGTGGGCGGACGCGGCGACGACGTGCTTCACGGGGAAAGCGGGCACGATCTGCTTTTCGGCGGCGCCGGCGACGATACGCTTTCAGGCGGCAGCGGGGCCGATATCCTGTCCGGCGGTCACGGCCGGGACGTGTTCCGCGACATCACCGATGGCGACAAGATATTCGGCGGCTTCGGCGGAGACGATTTCGACACGCTCGACCTGACGGGCGCGGGTCCGCTGCGGGTGGTGGACACCCGGCCCGACAAGGACGGCAACGGCCTCGACGGACGGGTGGAATTCCTCGACGGGGACGGTGCCGTGGCCGGCAGCGCGAAGTTCTGGAACATCGAGAAGGTGATTCCGTGCTTCACGCCGGGCACGGTCATCGCGACCCCGCGCGGCGAACGGCTGGTCGAGGATCTGAAGGCGGGCGACCGCGTCATCACCCGCGACAACGGCATCCAGGAAATCGCCTGGATCGGCACACAGACGCTGACCGGGCACCAGATTGCCCGGATGCCGCATCTGAGGCCGATTCTCATCGAGGCGGGCGCGCTCGGCAACGGGCTGCCGGAGCGTGACCTCCTGGTCAGCCCGAACCACCGGGTTCTCGTCGCCAACGACAAGACCACCCTCTACTTCGACGAGCGGGAGGTGCTGGCCGCGGCCAAGCATCTGACCGGGCTCTCCGGGGTGCAGGAGGTCGGAACGCTGGGGGTGACCTACCTGCACTTCATGTTCGAGCACCACGAGGTGGTGCTGTCGAACGGGGCGTGGACGGAAAGCTTCCAGCCCGGCGATTACACTTTGAAGGGCATTGGAAACGCCCAGCGTAACGAAATCCTCGAACTTTTCCCGGAGCTTGCGACAAATAGCGCAGATGGCGATTTCCGGGCGGCGCGCCGCACGCTGAAGAAGCACGAGGCGCGGCTGCTGCAGGACTGACTTGCGGCCGGGGCCGGCACCGGCTCCGGGGTCTGCCGGGGGACCATCCCGCGGGCGGCACCTTTCCCGAAACGGAAGGGCCCGCCCGGCGCCGGCCGGCAAACGGCCGGCGCCCCATCCTTCCCCGTGGCCGGACAGGTCCGGCCGGGGGACGTATCGTGTCTGGTCCTTCGGGGCCGCGTAAATGGAGTTGAGATCATGCCGTTCGCCATCACCTTCACCGAGACCGGCGAGATCGCGCCGGAATGCCGCGACACCGGTGGTTTCGTCGCCACGTCGCGCGGTGGCGAGGCGCTGGAACGTCTCTCCGTCGGCGTGGAGCTTCTGACCCGCGACGCGGGGCCGCGCAAGATCGTGTGGCTCGGGCGGCGGCTTCTGTCGCGCGACCGGCTGGCGGGAACCCCCGAACTGCGCCCGGTCCGGATCCGGGCGGGGGCGTTCGGGCCGGGCCTGCCGGAGCGTGATCTCGTCGTGTCGCCGCAAACGCGGGTCGCCTTCGCGGACGCGCGCACGCTCAGCTGGGTCGGGCAGCGCGAGGTTCCGATGGCGGCGATCCACCTGACCTGTTTCGAAGGGGTGGAGCAGGAACCGGCGCGGGACACGACCTACATCCATCCGATGTTCGTCGGCACGCAGTCCATCAATGCCGATGGCGTCTGGCTCGAGGCCGCGCGCGTCGACGACGAGGCGCTGGGCGACCCGTCGAACCCGATGCGCCAGGAACTTCTGCGCCTCTACCCCGAACTCGTGACGCTGCGCGGCTGGGCGAGGCCATCGACCCCGGCGCCGGGCGCTCAGTCGGTCCTGTCCGCCGCGCGCTGAGCGCGCCATCGCGCCCAGTCCTCCGGCGTGTCGAGGTCGGTGAGCGCGCGCCGGCCCGGCAGCGCCAGGCGGCGCAAGCGGTGCGCCTGCGCGCGCAACACCGCGCGTGCACCGGTATCCCCGGTCACGGCCGCGATCGCGGGCAGGCAGTCGGCGGGAAAAAGCACGGGATGGCCCGGCGTGCCGTCTTCGGCCGTGCCCTGCCAGATCGCCTCAGGGGCCTTCGCGAACGCGTCCGCCAGCCGCTGCATGTCCTCCTGCCGGATCTCGGGCATGTCCGCGGGCAGGATCATCAGCCCGCGAATGCCGGGCGGCAGCGCCGCGACGCCCGCGCGCAGGGAGGCGGCCATGCCCTGCCGGGCCTCGGGCAGGGCAACGCAGGTCACGTCGAGCGCGGCGAGCGCCGCCCCGCGCGCGCCGGGCGGCTCCGGCAGGGTGACGATCACGGTGTCCGTCACGGCGCGCGCGCGCCCGGCGAGAAGCGCGAGCAGCGGCCGGCCCTCCACCTCCTCGATCAGCTTGTCGCGCCCGCGCATGCGGGACGACGCCCCCGCGGCCGGGATCAGGATCGCGAGGCCCTGTGTCATCCGCGTTCCATCGAAGGCAGACACCCCAATTCCCGGCCCGAACCCTGCGCGGGGTCTCAGCCCCGCAGCCGCGCGCCATCGGGATCGAAGAGCGCGTCTTCCAGCATCCGCGCCGGCCGCATCTCGCCCAGGATCTCGATCTCGACCTCGAGGCCGGGCGCGGCAGCCTCGGTGGGGATCAGCCCCAGGGCCACGGCCTTGTCCGCGTGGTGCGAATAGCCTCCGGAGGTGCAGAAGCCCCGGACCTCGCCGCCGATCCAGATCGGCTCGTAGGCGTGGACGTCGGCGTCGAGCGTGTCCACCTCGAAGGGGCGGAGCGTCCGGGTCGCGCCCTCCGCGCGCTCGGCCTCGGCAGCGGCGCGGCCGATGAAATCCGCGTTCTTCCGGAACGCGATGAAGCGATCGAGCCCGGTTTCGGCGGCGGTGTAATCGGGCGAGAACTCCGATCCCCAGGAGCCGAAAAACCGGTCGAGGCGGAGCGACATCATCGCGCGCATCCCGAAGGGTTTCATGCCGTGGGGCTGCCCGGCCTCCTGAAGCGCCGACCAGAGCGCGCGCTGCTCCATCGGGTCGCAGTAGATCTCGTAGCCGAGATCGCCGGTATAGCTCACGCGCTGTACCAGGCAATCGGCCATGCCGACGGTGAGCCGACGCACGTCAAGGAACGCCATGTCCGCGATGTCGCTGCGCGTGCAGGCGGCCAGCACGTCGCGCGCCAACGGCCCCGCGATCTGGAAGCCGTTCAGCCGGTCCGAGACGTTCTCGATCCGCACGCCCTCCGTCTCGTTCATCTGGAACCAGCGCATGTGGAAGGCCTGCGCGCCGTAGCTCGCGGTCAGCTGGAAGCTCTCCTCGTTGAGGCAGGAGACCGTGAAGTCGCCCCAGAGCCGCCCGCAGGGCGAGAGCATCGGTGTGAGCGAGAGCCGACCGGGTTTCGGGATGCGCCCGGCCATGATCCGGTCGAGCCAGGCGCGCGCGTTCGGCCCCGTCACGAGATACTTGCCGAAGTTGTGGACCTCGTTGATGCCGACGGCCTCGCGGACGGTCTTCACCTCGCGCCGGGTGGCGTCCCAGGCGTTGGAGCGGCGGAAGCTCGGGGTTTCCCAGCGCGGCTCGCCTTCCTCGGCGAAGTAGTTCGCCACCTCGAGCCCGTACTGGTGGCCCCAGACCGCGCCCATGCGATCGAAGATGTCGTACATCGGCGTCTGGCGGAAAGGCCGCGCGACCGGCAGCTCCTCGTTCGGGTAGGAGACGGAAAAGCGTTTCTGGTAATTCTCGACGCCCTTGGGGCGCGTGTAGCCGGGCGTGATCCAGTCGCCGAAGCGGGCGCAGTCCATGGCGAAGGTGTCGCGCTCGCACTCGCCCTCGATCATCCACTGGGCGAGCATCAGCCCCACGCCGCCGCCCTGGCTGAAGCCGGCCATCACGCCGCAGGCGGACCAGTAGTTGCGCATCCCCGGCACCGGGCCCACCAGCGGGTTGCCGTCGGGGGCGAAGGTGAAGGGGCCATGGATCACCGACTTGACGCCCGCGCGCTCCAGCACGGGGAAGCGGCGATAGGCGAAGGCGATCGACTCCTCGATCTTGTCCAGATCGTCGGGCAGCAGCTCGTGGCCGAAATCCCAGGGCGTCCCGTCCACGGCCCAGGGCTTTGCCTGCTGCTCGTAGAAGCCGATGCAAAGGCCGCGCCCCTCCTGGCGAAGATAGCTTTCGCCCGCCGGGTCCATGACATGGGGATGCTCCTCGTCGCGCTCGTAGATCTCGGGTACCTCGTCGGTGACGATGTACTGGTGCTCCATCGGGTGCAGCGGGAAATAGACGCCCGCCATCGCGCCCACCTCGCGCGCCCAGAGGCCGGCGGCGTTCACGAGGTGCTCGGCATGGATCGTGCCCTTGTCGGTCACCACGTCCCAGCTGCCGTCGGCGCGCTGGTTGGTCTCGCGCACCATGCAGTGGGTGACGATCTCGGCGCCGGCCATCCGCGCGGCCTTGGCGTAGGCGTGGGTGGTGCCCGAGGGGTCGAGATGTCCGTCGAGCGGGTCGTAGAGCGCGCCGATGATTCCCTCGAGATTGGTGATGGGCGCGATCTTCCGGATCTCGTCGGGCCCGACGATATGGGTGTCGAGGCCCATGTATCGGTGCTTCGCGCGCTCGGCGAGCAGCATGTCGAAGCGGTCGCGGTCGTCGGCCAGCGTCACGCCGCCCACGTGGTGCAGCCCGCAGGACATGCCGGTGATTTCCTCCAGCTCCTTGTAGAGCCGGATGGTGTAGCCTTGCAGCGCGGCCATGTTGGTGTCCCCGTTGAGGGTGTGAAACCCCCCCGCCGCGTGCCAGGTGGACCCCGAGGTGAGGTCGGACCGCTCGATCAGCATCACGTCGCTCCAGCCGAGCTTGGTCAGGTGATAGAGCACGCTGCAGCCGACGACGCCGCCGCCGATCACGGCGACACGGGTGGTGGTCTTCATGGGGATCCTCCGCGTTGGCTTTGCGCCACCCTCTGAAGCTGCGGGCCGGATGGCAAGCCCGGCTGCGACACGGAATGTCGCGGATGAGGTGCGGCGCCGGGGGCTGGGGCCGCTTGCGCGAAGGCCCATGGCGACATCGAATGTCGGGTTCCGGCGATCCGCGCGGGTCGGCGCGGTGCAGTCTGGCCGAAACCGCGAAGGAACAGGCCTCATGAGAACCCATGCCCAGGCCGTCGTGATCGGCGGCGGCGTCATCGGATGCTCCATCCTCTACCACCTCGCCAGGGCGGGGTGGACGGACGTCGTGCTGCTGGAGCGCGACGAGCTCACCTCGGGTTCCACCTGGCACGCCGCCGCGAACATCCACGGGCTGCACGACAACACCAACATAAGCCGCATCCAGCACTACACGATGCAGCTCTACCGCGAACTGGAACAGGAGACGGGGCAGGGCTGCGGGGTGTTCCAGCCCGGCTCGCTCTACCTCGCCCAGACGGAGGCGCGCGAGCACCAGCTCCGCCTGCAGGCGGCCAAGGCCCGCCTCTACGGCATGAATTTTCACGAAATCGGCCGCGACGAGGCCGAGCGGCTGCACCCGCTCGTCGATTTCGACGGTGTGCGCTGCATCATGTGCGAACCCGACGGCGGCAACGTGGATCCCTCGGGCGTCACCGCCGCCTACGCCGCGGGCGCGCGGGCGCGGGGCGCCGAGATCCACCGCTTCGCCCCCGTCACCGCGACCGAGCAGATGCCCGACGGCACCTGGCTTGTTCGGACGGAGAAGGGCGACATCCGCGCGGACTGGGTGGTGAACGCGGCCGGGCTCTGGGGCCGCGAGGTGGCGCGCATGGCCGGCATCGAGCTTCCGCTCCAGCCCACCGAGCACCAGTATTTCGTCACCGAGACGATCCCCGAGATCGCCGCGATGGACCGCCGCCTGCCCTCGGTCGCGGACCGGGACGGGGAATACTACCTCCGCCAGGAAGGGCAGGGGCTTCTCGTGGGTGCCTACGAGCGCGACGTCCGGCTCTGGGCCGAGGAGGGCACGCCGGGGGGCTTCGGCCACGAGCTCTTTGCCGACGACCTCGAGCGCATCGAGGAGAACATGATGCGCGCGATCGAGCGGGTGCCCGCCGTGGGCGAGGCGGGGATCAAGCGCGTGATCAACGGGCCGATGATCTGGTCGCCGGACGCGAACGTGCTGTTCGGGCCGGTGCCGGAGCTGTCGAACTACTTCTGCGCCAACGGCATCATCCCCGGCTTCTCGCAGTCGGGGGGCATGGGGCTGATGGCCGCGCAGTGGATCACCGAGGGCGAGATGCGCCACGACCTCTTCGCCTGGGACGTGGCGCGCTTCGGTGCCTGGGCGGGGCCCGCCTTCACCAGGGCGCGGGTGCGCGACCAGTACGCCCACCGCTTCGCGATCCATTTCCCGAACGAGGAACGCGCGGCCGGCCGTCCGGTGCGCACGCGCCCCGTCTACGACACGCAGAAGGCGATGGGCGCGGTCTTCGGGCTGAACTACGGCTGGGAGCATCCGCTCTGGTTCGCGGACGCGCCGGGCACCGAGGACACGCTGGGCTTCACGCGGCAGAACTGGTGGGCGCCGGTGGGCGAGGAGGCCCGCGCGCTCCGCGAGCGCGCCGGCATCATCGACATCTCGAATTTCGCCAAGTACCGCGTCGCCGGACCCGGCGCCCATGACTGGTGCGAGGCGGTCTTCGCCAACCGCATTCCCGCGGAGCCCGGTCGCTCCTGCCTTGCGCCGCTGATCGGGAAGCGCGGCGGGATCGCGGGCGACTTCACGGTGACCTGCCTCGCGCCGGAGGAATACTGGATCATCGGCTCTGGGCTCGCCGAGCGTTACCACAGCCGCTTCTTCCGCGAGGTGCCGCTGCCGGCGGGCACCGTCTTCGAGTCCCGTACCGACAGCCATTGCGGCTTCAACGTCGCGGGGCCGGAAAGCCGCGCGCTTCTTCAAAACCTCACAGGCGCCTCGCTCGCCACGCCGGACTTTCCCTTCCTGCGCTCGAAGCGGATCGAGGTCGCGGGCGTCGAGGTGACGGCGCTGCGGGTCTCCTTCACCGGCGATCTCGGCTGGGAGCTGCACTGCCGCGAGGACGACCAGCTCCGCCTCTACGAGGCGCTCCTCGAGGAGGGGCGCGCGCTGGGCGCCGCGCCCGTCGGCTCGCGCGCGCTCATGTCGCTGCGCATCGAGAAGGGCTACGGCTCCTGGGGGCGCGAATACAGCCCGGAATACTGGCCCCAGGAGGTCGGGCTGGAACGGCTCGTGAAGCTCGACAAACCATTCCTCAACCGCGACGCCGCCGCCGAGACGATGGGCCGCCCGGCCCGCGAGGCGCTTCGCCTGATCGAGATCGACCACGCCGCCGCAGAGGCCTCGCGGGCTGACGCCACGGGCGGCGAGCCGGTCTTTCACGAAGGCCGCGGCGCGGGCCGCGTGACCTCGGGCGCCTACGGCTACGCGGTCGGGCGCTCGCTCGCCCTGGGCTTCCTCGACGGCGTGGCCCCGGGCGCGGAGGTGGAGGTGATGCTGCTTGGCCGGCCGCACCCGGCCCGCGTGCTGCCGCAGGCCCCGTTCGATCCGCAGGGCGCGCGGCTGAGGGCCTGAGTCCCGGGGACCGCGCCGCGACCGGGGCGAGATTGACCCCGGGCGGGGCTTCTGCCAAGCAGAGGCTTCCGGAAGCAGGGGAGCCCGCTCCACATGAAGGTCATCATCTGCGGTGCGGGGCAGGTCGGCTGGCAGATCGCGCGCCACCTTTCGGGGGAACGCAACGACGTCACGGTGGTGGACAACAACCCGGAGTTGGTGCGCCGCGCGACGGACTCGCTCGACGTGCAGGGCATTGCGGGCTTCGCCTCCTACCCCGACATCCTGGAGCGCGCCGGCGCGCGCGACGCGGACATGATCATCGCCGCCACCCATTCCGACGAGGTCAACATGGTGACCTGCCAGGTGGCGCATTCGGTCTTTTCCGTCCCGCGCAAGATCGCTCGGCTGCGGGCCCAGTCCTACATGACGGCGATCTATTCCGACCTCTACCGGCGCGACCACATGCCGATCGACGTGGTCATCAGCCCCGAGCGCGAGGTGGCCGAGGCCGCGCTGCAGCGCCTGTCGGCGCCGTCGACCTTCGACACTGAGACCTTCCTCGACGGCGACGCGCAGCTTCTGGGGCTGCGCATCGGTGAGGCCTGCCCGGTCGTCAACACGCCGCTGCGGCAGTTGACCGACCTCTTCTCCACGCTGCGCGCCGTCGTCGTGGGCGTGCGCCGGGAGGGCACGCTCTTCGCGCCCGAGCCCGGCGACCAGCTCTTTCCGGGCGATCAGGCCTATATCGTCGCCCATGCCAAGGACGTGGGCCGCACGCTCGAGATCTTCGGCAAGGATCACAAGCGCACCGAGCGCGTCGTGCTGATCGGCGGCGGCAATGTCGGGCTGACGGTCGCCCGCGCGCTCGAGGCACGCGCCCAGCGCATCCGCCTGAAGGTGATCGAGCGCGACCGCGCCCAGGCGGAACGCGCGGCGGACGCGCTCGAACGCACCATCGTGCTTTACGGCGACGGTCTCGACGTGGCGCTTCTGCAAGAGGCCAACATCGAACGCGCCGACGCGGTTCTTTGCGTGACCGACGACGACAAGACCAACATGCTCGCCGCGGTGCGCGCGAAGTCGCTGGGCTGCCCGATGGGCATCGCGCTGGTCAACGACCCGACCCTCGAGCCGCTGATGGGCACGCTGGGCGTGGACGCTTACATCAACCCGCGCGCCACCACGGTCAGTTCGATCCTGCGCCATATCCGGCACGGGCGGGTGCGCGGCGTGTATTCCATCGGCGACGCCGAGGCCGAGGTGATCGAGGCGGAGGTTCTGTCGACCTCGCCCCTCGCGGGACAGCGGATCCGCGACATCGACTTTCCCGAGGGCGTCCTCGTCGGCGCGGTCAAGAAGAACGGCGAGGTTCTCAAGCCCACCGGCGGGCTGCGCATAGAGGATGGCGACGTGGTCCTGTTCTTCGCGCTCGCCGGCGACGTGCCCGAGGTGGAGCGCCTGCTCCAGGTCTCGATCGATTTCTTCTGAGCCGGCGATGGGCAGGCTCTACCGTCTTCCGCTTCTTCTGCTGCTGACCGGCGTCGTCGCCCTGTCGATGTACCTTCCCGCGGGGGTGGCGCGGGTGGACGGCGATCACCACGTCGCGCGCACCTTTTTCTATGCCGGCACGCTCGGGCTCATCCTGGTGACGCTCGTGGCCGTGGCGCGCTGGGGTCGCCCGCCCGAGCGCGACACGCTGCGACAGCTGCTGTCGCTGCTCGGCGTGTTCACGCTGCTGCCCGCCGCGATGGCGATCCCCTTCCACGAGGCGGTGCGGACCACGTCCTTCCTCAACGCCTATGTCGAGATGGTATCCTGCCTGACGACGACGGGCGCCACGCTTTTCGAGGATCCCGGCCGGCTGGTGCCCGCACTGCATCTGTGGCGCGCGCAGGTCGGCTGGCTGGGCGGCCTCCTGATCTGGGTGGCCGCCGCGTCGATCCTCGCGCCGCTGAACCTCGGCGGCTTCGAGGTGACCGCCTCGGCCGAGCCGGGGCAGGGCGAGGGCCGCCAGCCCCAGATGCATGCCGCCGCGCCCGCGACGCGGCTTGCGCGGGCCACCGCGGCGCTCGCGCCCGTCTATGTCGGGCTGACCGGCGCGCTCTGGGTGATGCTGATGATCATGGGCGAAACGACGCTGCCCGCGCTGGTGCACGCCATGTCGGTGATGTCCACCTCGGGGATCTCCGCGACCGGGGGGCTCGAGGTCTCGGGCGCGGGGCGCGGCGGCGAGATGGTGATCTTCCTGTTCCTGTTTTTCGCCCTGTCGCGGCTCACCTTTTCCAGCGACACGATCGCGACGCAGCGGACCGGGCTGCACAACGATCCGGAATTCCGCCTCGGGCTTCTGATCGTACTGGGCGTGCCCCTCGTTCTGTTCCTGCGACACTGGCTCGGGGCCTTCGATTTCGGCGAGGAGGAAAACCTCGGCGCCGTGCTGCGGGCGCTCTGGGGCGCGATCTTCACCGTGTTGTCGTATCTGACCACCACCGGCTTCATGAGCGCGGACTGGGACGCCGCGCAGAACTGGTCGGGGCTGGAGACGACCGGACTCATCCTGCTCGGGCTCGCGCTCGTGGGGGGCGGCGTGGCCACCACGGCGGGCGGGGTCAAGCTTCTGCGGGTCTACGCGCTCTATCTCAACGGGATGCGCGAGGTGGAAAGGCTTGTTCATCCCTCCTCGGTCGGTCGTGCGAGCGTCTTCTCCCGACGGCTGCGGCGCCGCGGGGCCTTCGTGGCGTGGATCTTCTTCATGCTCTTCGCGCTGAGCCTCGCGCTCGTGACGGTCGTGTTCGCCGCGCTCGGCTCCGGTTTCGAGGAGGCGCTGGTGCTGACCATCGCGGCGCTTTCGACCACCGGGCCGCTCGTCACCTCCGCGCTCGAGACGCCCATCTCGCTCGCCATGCTGCCGGGGGCGGCCAAGCTCGTCTTCTGCGCGGCCATGGTGCTCGGCCGTTTCGAGATGCTTGCCATCATCGCCCTGATCACGCCGGAACTCTGGCGACGGTGAGCGCGCCGCGGCTGGCGGCGGCGCTCGCCCGGATTGGGGCTGGAAACTCCGGGTCATGCAAGACATACTCCGGCCGGGAAAGTGCGCCCGGGCCTCGCGGGGCGGTTGCGCGTGGCCCGATGGAACGGCAACAGAGCAAAAGACCGAAAGAAAACAGGGCAAGAATTCATGGCATCGGACCGACAAAATCTTCAGGACGCCTTTCTCAACCATGTGCGCAAGACCAAGGTTCCGGTGACGGTCTTCCTGATAAACGGCGTGAAGCTTCAGGGCGTGATCACCTGGTTCGACAATTTCTGCGTGCTCCTGCGCCGCGACGGGCAATCGCAGCTCGTCTACAAGCACGCGATTTCCACGGTGATGCCGGCCCAGCCCATCAACCTTTACGACGGCGACGAAAATAGCTGACACCTCGCAAAGCGGGATGACCCCGGCCGCGGTGCTTCATCCGGATATCCGTACGGAGCCTGTGCGCCGCGAGCCCGTCCACGCGCTGGAAGAGGCCGTGGCGCTCGCCGCCGCGCTGCCGGGGCTCGACGTCGAGTGGGCCGAGATCGTGCGGCTACCCAAGGCCCATCCCGGCACGCTCTTCGGGTCCGGGAAGATCGAGGAGCTTGGCCGGCGCTTCACGGAGGACGGCATCGAGCTTGTCCTGATCGACGGGCCGGTGACGCCCGTGCAGCAGCGCAACCTCGAACGTGCCTGGAAGGTGAAACTCCTCGACCGGACGGGGCTGATCCTCGAGATCTTCTCCGACCGCGCCGCGACGCGGGAGGGTGTCCTCCAGGTCGAGATGGCGGCGCTTTCCTACCAGCGCACGCGGCTCGTGCGCGCCTGGACCCACCTCGAGCGTCAGCGCGGCGGCCTCGGTTTCGTGGGCGGCCCCGGCGAAACCCAGATCGAGGCCGACCGCCGCGCCATCGACGAACAGCTCGTGCGTCTGCGCCGCCAGCTCGACAAGGTGGTGAAGACGCGAACGCTGCACCGCGCGGCGCGCGCCAAGGTGCCCTATCCGATCGTTGCGCTGGTGGGCTACACCAACGCCGGAAAGTCGACGCTTTTCAACCGCCTGACAGGCGCGGAGGTGATGGCGAAGGACATGCTCTTCGCCACGCTCGATCCCACCATGCGCGCGATTCGCCTGCCGGACGGGCCCGAAGTGATCCTGTCGGACACGGTGGGATTCATCTCCGACCTGCCGACGGAACTCGTCGCGGCCTTCCGCGCCACGCTCGAAGAGGTGTTGGAAGCCGATCTCATCGTGCATGTGCGCGACATCTCGCACCCCGAGACCGAGGAGCAGGCGCGCGATGTCCGCACCATCCTCGAGGATCTGGGCGTCGTGGAAACGACCCCGCAGATCGAGGTCTGGAACAAGCTCGACCGGATGGCGCCGCCGGCCGTGGACGCCGCGCGCGCCGCGGCGGCGCGGAAACCGGGCGTGGCGATGATCTCGGCCTGGACGGGCGAGGGGCTCGAGGCGCTGACGCAGATGATCTCCCGCGCGCTGGAAGGCGAGCGGCGGACGGAGCGGGTGGATCTGGGGTTCGACGACGGCCGCCGCCGGGCGTGGCTTTTCGACAAGGGTCTCGTCACCGGCGAGACGCAGGACGAAGAGGGCTACCACATCGACGTGCGCTGGAGCCCGCGTCACGCGGCGCAGTTCCGCGCCATGGCAGAGCGTGACCGTCAGGGCTGAGGCCCGGTCGTTCCGGCACGGTCACCCCGTCTCGAAACCGAGCCGCGCCAGCGGGTTGCGGTACCCTTCCGACCACTGCAAGAGCCCGCGGGCGAGCCGGCCGGCGGGTCCATCCTCGGGGTCGCTTTCGCGCATCACGGCCCACCAGTCGAGCGCGACATCCTCCTCGCCCACGGGCCGGGTGACGAGCGTTCCGTCTTTCACCTCGGGCTCCACCGCCCAGCGGCTGAAGAGGCCGACGCCGAAGCCCGCGCGGAGAAGGTCGATGACGGCCTCCGGCGTGGGCATCTGCGTGACGTTGCGCATCGGCGCGTTGGGCCGGCCGATCAGCGTTTCCCATTCGAACCCGGGTTCGGCGGAAATCGGGTAGCTGAAGAGCCGGTCGCCGGCGACGGCGTGGCTGTCCACGATCTCCGCCGCGGCGAGGCGGTGCGTGGGGGCCATGGCCGCCACCAGCGGATCCGCGCCCAGCAGATACCAGCGCAGCCGGGGCAGGGCCGACGGGCGGCCGTAGACCGTGACGACGTCCACCGCACCCTCGGCGAGGCTGGCGAAGGGCCGCGCCGTCGCCTGGCCGGAAAGATCCACGGTCAGATCCGGCTCGTGCGTGGCGAGGAAGCTCAGGAAATCGGGAAGCCAGTGATACCGGCTGTAGGTCGCCTGGCCGAGCCGGACGAGCCGACGGTCGCCCGCGCGCTCGGCCGCGATCTCGCGCTCGATGCGGGCGAGTTCGCCGAGGCTGCGGGCGGCGAAGTCCCTCAGCCGCTCGCCCTCGGGCGTGAGGTGCAACCGGCCCCCCGCGCCACGCCGCGTGAGCGGCGCGCCCAGCCGTCGCTCGGCCTCTCGCAGGCGGTGCGACACGGCGGATTGCGTCACGCCGAGCCGTGCCGCGGTCGCGGTGAGCGTGCCTGTTTCGGCCAGCGTTTCCAGCACGGCGAGATGGTGAAGATTGAGACGGGGCAGCATCCGGGAAATGAAACCGTTTCATGTGGGGATTGAAACTTAGGAATTTTTCTTGTCGGCTGCAACGGCGTATGGGGGTGGCATGTCACACGCCACGCTTTCCACCCCCCGCTTTGCCAGCCCCGCCGCGGCCACTGCGGCAATCGCGATCGCATCGGTCTGTTTCGGTCTCGTGCCGCTTTTCGCGCGCGAGCTACAGGCGGCCGGCATGGCGGACGCCTCGATCGCCTTCTATCGCTATGCGCTGTCCACCGCGATCATGCTGCCCTTCCTGCCGCGCACGCGGGCAAAGCGGAAGCCGGCGGCGATCATGGTGGGGACCGGCATGCTCATGAGCCTCGGCTGGCTGGGCTATCTCGATGCGCTCCGGACGCTGCCGGTGGCTTCGGCGGGCGTGATCTACATGAGCTACCCGCTCTTCGCGCTTCTTCTGGGATGGCTGCTGGCCGGCGCCTGGGTGGGTTGGCGCGGGTGGCTCTCGGGCGCGATGATCCTCGGCGGCGCGCTCTTGCTGACCGAAGGCGGGGGGCTTGGTGGCGCGACGCCGCTTGCCGTGCTCAAGGCGCTGGCCGCGCCGCTCACCTTCGGGTTGGGGATCGTGATCATCTCGTCCTTCATGAACGGTCTCACCGCGCCCGAGCGGATGGTGTGCGCGACGCTGGGATCGGTGCTGGGCATGATGCCGCTCGTGGTCGCCGCGCCCGTCGCGACCTTCGTGCCCGTGGGCGCGTCCGCCTGGCTGATGGTCGCGGGGCTGGGCCTTGCCACGGCGCTCGTTCCGCAACTGCTTTACGTATCGGCCGTGCCGCTGGTCGGGCCGGGCCGGGCGGCGGCGGCCGGAAGCGTCGAGCTGCCCACCATGCTGGCCGTCGGTGCGCTGGCCTTCGGCGAGGCGCTCGGCGCGCGGGAGATGGCGGCGGCGGCGCTGGTGCTCTCGGCGATCCTGATCGCGCCGGCGGTGCGGCCCGGCGAGCCCGGCCTGACCGGCCGGAAGCGCCTGTTCGGCCTATGAGTCGCTCGGCCGCAGCACGGTCACGCCGACGGCGCCCGCCCGCGCGAGGTCGGGGTCGAGCGACATGTTGACGTATTCGCCCCGTCGCCAGAGTTGCCCCAGATCGTCGTAGTGCCGCGACAGGAAGTGCCCGGACTGGCCGGTCGCGGTCACGAAGACCGAACTGTCCGGATCCGCGAAATCGTAGACACCCCGGTAGCCCGCGCCGTGCACGTTGAGAAACGGGTCCGGGTCCTCGCCGGAGGTGAGGCCCCGCATCAGCGTATTGTCGCCGCCGCTGGTGGATTGGCGGATGTTCACGAAGTAGCGCAGCACCGGCACCTCCCCCAGCGCGGCGTGATCATGCGTGGCCTGGTGCGCGTCGCCCCATCGCAGCGACTCGAGTTGCGAGCCGTAACGCTCCGCGATCCGGACCAGCGCGTCGTCGAGGGCGAGGCGCGCGATGTCGGTACAGCTTTCCGTCGCGGTGGACTGGCGGATGTCGCACCACGCGCTCGCCCCGTCGACGTCGCGGTAGACCCGCTCGATGAAGAGCGGCTCGACATGGCTGAACGTGTCGGCGAGGGGGCCGAGATCGTCCCGGATGAGCCGGTCCTGCAGCGCACGAAGCCAGGCCGCGTAGATCAGCGGCTCGGGCAGATGTTCGTTCATCTCGCCGTTCCACTCCGCCAGCAGCAGGAGCGCGCGCTGGCGCAGCCGCTCGGGCGTTCCTTCGGGTGCGGCCTCGCCGGTGAACCACAGATCGCGCCCGATGAGCGGCAGAAGGGAGCGCGCGGTGAAGCTGACGGTGTCGAGTTGCGCCTCGATGAAGCTGTCGCGGGTGTGCACCTCGCGGTTCTGCATCAGCCTTTGCCAGCGGAACACCCGCTGCGTATCGCCCCAGGCATAGGAGACGTGAAGCGGGAACGGCCGCTCCAGCAGCTTGTTGTTGGTGTTGCCGACGATGCCGCCGCGGGGCGCGAGGAACTCGGGGTTCGCGGTCACCGGGAAACGGCCCTGCCAGCGGTTCTCCGGAAGGTAGCCGAAGACCGGAAGCCGCCCGCGGCTCTGGTGCGCGTCGTCCCGCCGGGGCATCGCGCCGATCATCTTGAGCGCGATGGTCTCGGAATCGACGAGCGTGAGGTTCTGCGCGGGCGCGACATAGTATTCGACCGCCCCGAGCGCCTCCTCGACGGAGCTGGCATACATGAGCGCGATGGCCGCGCGCATCGTCGTGTCCTCCGGCTCCAGCGCCGTCCAGGACAGCGCGGCCACGTGACCGGGCGGCGTCACGGTGCCGAGGTCGTATTGCGTGCCGGGAAGGACGGGGCCGTTCGCGCTGTTGCGCAGCGTTATGGTGACCGGCGCCTCGCCCGCGACCTCCACGATGGCGCGGCGCGTCTCGAAGGGTTCCCAGCCATCGGGGGTGCGGTATTCCGAGGCGTCGGCGGGGCTGAGCTCCTCGAGCAGGATGTCCTGGTCGTCGAGATAGGCGGAGGTGAGCCCCCAGCCGAGCTGTGCGCTTCGTCCCGAAAGCACCGCGGGAATACCGGGTATCGTGGCCCCGATCACCCCGCCGGAGGACAGCTCGAGCCGCGCGAGATACCAGGTCGTCGGCGCGGAGAAGCCGAGATGCGGGTCGTTGGCCAGAAGCGTGCCGCCCGCCGCCGAGCGCGAGGGCGCCGCGGCCCAGGCATTCGAGGCCCCGGCGAAGCCTCTCGCCGGCACCGGCGAGAGCGGGTCGCGCGGCGCGCCGCGGGGCGCCTCGGCGTAGCGCGGCAGCCCGGGCACGAGGCTCGCGTAGTCGGGCAGGGCGGCGACCCCCTGGCCCGGAACGTCGGGCAGGATGTCCGCGATCCGTCCGGCCCGGTCCTCGAGCGCGAGGGAGACCCGCGCGCGCAGCACCTCCTCGTTGATATGCCCGGACAGCTGTAGCGCCATGAGCTTCACCATGGCGATCGAATCCGCCGGCTGCCATGGCGCGATCGGCTGGTTGAAGATGAACAGCTCCGGCGCGCCGCGCCCCAGGCTGCCGCGATTGATCTCCTCGAGCCGGGCGTTGACGCCCGCCGCGTAGGCCTCGAGCGCGGCGAGGGTGCGGGCGTCCTGAACGCCCACGGAGCTTTGCGCGCGGCGATAGAGGCCGAGACGGCGCAGAAGCGTATCGATCTCGAGTGTGCGCCGACCGAACACTTCCGAAAGCCGGCCCTGTACCGTGCGGCGCATGGTGATCATCTGCCAGAGCCGGTCCTGGGCATGGGCGTAGCCCAGCCCGAAGAAGACATCGGCGTCGGCCTGGCCGAAGATGTGCGGCACGTTGGCCGTGTCGCGGACGATCTCCACGGGCGCGGACAGGCCGGCCACGGTCACGGTCTTGCCGTAGTCGGGCAGCGAGCGCGACGCGAGATAATAGACGATGGTCACCGCCAGGACGACGAGCAGGACGAGTCCGCCCGCGATCCTGAGCAGCCAACCGACGAGACGCGTCATCGCGACCTCCTTGCGCCCTTGTCTTCCATTCCCGGGCGCGAGAGAAACCGGGGACGGGCCGAAAGGCAAGACAGACGCGAGGGGAGGCCGCATGGCGAAGATCGCATTTCTCGGACTGGGCGTCATGGGATACCCCATGGCAGGGCATCTCGCGGCCGCGGGGCATTCCGTCACGGTCTACAACCGCACGGCCTCCAAGGCGGAAGCCTGGGTCGCGCAACATGGCGGCGACCGGGCCGCGACGCCGGCCGCGGCGGCGGCGGGTGCGGAATTCGTGATGGCGTGCGTCGGCAACGACGACGATCTGCGCGCGGTCTGCCTGGGGGAGGAGGGCGCCTTTGCCGGCATGGAGGCAGGCGCGGTCTTCGTGGATCACACCACCGTCTCGGCCCAGGTGACGCGCGAATTGCATGCCGCCGCGCGGGAGGCGGGCCTCGATTTCGTCGACGCGCCGATCTCGGGCGGCCAGGCGGGCGCCGAGAACGGGCAGCTGTCGATGATGTGCGGTGGCGAGGAGGACGTCTATGCCCGCGCCGAGCCCGTCATCGCGACCTACGCGAAGCTCTGCCGGCGCATCGGCGGCCCGGGGGCAGGCCAGATGACCAAGATGTGCAACCAGATCGCAATCGCCGGTCTCGTCCAGGCGCTGTCCGAGGCGGTGAACTTCGCGGAAAAGGCCGGCCTCGACGGCGAGAAGGTGTTCGAGGTCATCAGCCAGGGGGCCGCCGGGTCGTGGCAGATGGCGAACCGGGCGGAGACGATGCTCGCCGACCGGTTCGATTTCGGCTTCGCGGTGGACTGGATGCGCAAGGACCTCGGGATCTGCCTCGACACGGGCGACGAGATCGGCGCGGCGTTGCCCGTGACGGCGCTGGTGGACCAGTTCTACAAGGACGTGCAGGCGCTGGGTGGCGGGCGCTGGGACACGTCCTCGCTGGTGCGGAGGCTTCGCGCGCTCGACAGCCGCTAACCGGCGCAGGACCCCCGATCCAGGGTCCTGTGCTTGCCGGTCATGCTGTCGGGACGGGACATCCTCGCGGATGCCCCCGCGTCCCGCTCAGGCGAAAAGCTCCGCGAAACGGCCACGGTAGAGCGCGGAGAGCTCGGCGAGCGGCGCTTCGGCGCCGCCCATCCGTACCGCGTCGCCGGTGAAGCGCCCAACGGCGCGGACCGGCACGCCCGCCCTTCCCGCCGCGATCATCAGCGCCTCGGCCTGGTCGAAGTTGCAGGCGACGAGATAGCGCGCCTGGTCCTCGCCGAAGAGGGCGGGCATGTCGCTGTCGTCGAGGACCACGCCCACGCCCGCCGCCTCGGCCATCTCGAAGGCCGCAAGCGCAAGACCGCCGTCGGACAGGTCGGTGCAGGCGCGAATGAACGCGCGGTTTTCGAGGATGAAATCGCCGTTCCGCCGTTCGGCGAGAAGGTCGACATGCGGGGCGTCGCCGTCGGTGCGGTTGAACACCTCCCAAAGCAGCGCGGAGCGCCCGAGATGCCCGGCCGTTTCGCCCACCAGCAGCGCCACGTGCCCGTCCCGCACGGTTCCGGTGATGGCCTCGTCGAGATGCTCGATCAGCCCCACGCCGCCGATCGTGGGCGTGGGCAGGATCGGCTGGCCGTCCGTCTCGTTGTAAAGCGACACGTTGCCCGACACGATCGGCATGTCGAGCGCCCGGCAGGCCGCGCCGATCCCTTCGATCGCGCCGACGAACTGGCCCATGATCCCGGGCTTCTCGGGATTGCCGAAATTCAGGTTGTCGGTCGCGGCGAGCGGCCGCGCGCCCTTGGCGACGAGGTTTCGGAACGCCTCGGCCACCGCCTGCTTGCCGCCCTCGACCGGGTTCGCCTCGACATAGCGGGGCGTCACGTCACAGGTGAAGGCCAGCGCCTTCCCCGTGCCGTGCACCCGCACGATGGCCGCGCCGTGGCCGGGGCCCACCACCGTGTCGGCCATCACCATGTGGTCGTATTGCCGCCAGACCCATTCCCGCGAGCAGTAGTTGGGGCTGGCGATGAGCGCGCGGAGCGCGTCGATCGCGTCCACCTGCGGCACCTCGCCCAGGGGCTCGGGGTCGGGCGCGGGCTCCCAGGCGCGGTCGTATTCCGGCGCCTCGCCCGAGAGCGCACGCAGGGGCAGGTCGGCCTTCACCGCGCCATTGTGAATGACGAGGAAACGATCCTCCGGGATCGTTTCGCCGACGATCGCGAAATCGAGATCCCACTTGTCGAAGACAGCCTTGGCCTCGGCCTCCCGCGCGGGGTCGAGCACCATGAGCATCCGCTCCTGGCTTTCCGAGAGCATCATCTCGTAGGCGGTCATGGCCGCCTCGCGGCAGGGCACGGCGTCGAGGTCGAGCCGGATGCCGAGGCCGCCCTTGTCGCCCATCTCCACCGCCGAGCATGTGAGCCCCGCGGCGCCCATGTCCTGGATGGAGACGACCGCGCCCGTGACCATGAGTTCGAGACAGGCCTCCATCAGCCGCTTCTCGGTGAAGGGATCGCCCACCTGCACGGTGGGGCGCTTTTCCTCCAGCGTCTCGTCGAACTCCGCCGAGGCCATGGTGGCGCCGCCCACCCCGTCGCGGCCCGTCTTGGCGCCCAGATAGACCACCGGGCGCCCCACGCCCGAGGCGGCGGAATAGAAGATACGGTCGGCGTCGGCGAGCCCGGCGGCGAAGGCGTTGACGAGGCAGTTGCCGTCATAGGCCGGGTGGAAGCGGACCTCCCCGCCCACCGTGGGCACGCCGAAGGCGTTGCCGTAACCGCCGATCCCCTCGACCACCCCGTGGACGAGGGCGCGGGTGCGCGGGTGATCGGGCCGGCCGAAGGAGAGCGCGTTCATCGCCGCGATGGGCCGCGCGCCCATGGTGAAGACGTCGCGCAGGATTCCGCCCACCCCGGTGGCCGCGCCCTGGTAGGGCTCGATGTAGGAGGGGTGATTGTGGCTTTCCATCTTGAAGACGACGGCCTGCCCGTCGCCGATGTCCACCACGCCCGCGTTCTCGCCCGGCCCGCAGATCACCTGCGGCCCCTCGGTGGGCAGCGTGCGCAGCCATTTCTTCGACGACTTGTAGGAGCAGTGCTCGTTCCACATGGCCGAGAAGATGCCGAGCTCGGTGAAGGTCGGCTCCCGGTTCAGCAGGCGCAGGATGTTGGCGTATTCCGCGGGCTTCAGCCCGTGGGCTTCGACGATTTCGGGCGTGATGGCCGGTTCCTGCATGCGTCTTCCCAGTTTTCGCCAGTCGGCGCACGTCTTAGGACATGGCCGCGCCCGGGGGAAGGGGCGTTGCCGTGGCGCGCCACACCGTGGTATGCGGGTTCCCGGGAGGACGCCACCGCGATGAGCACCCCGCGGCTGACACTGCTGGTCCCGCTCGCGCGGCGCGCGCGCGACGTCGCCGCCGCGCTCATGGCGCCGTTCTGGCCCGGCGAGGACGTGCAGAGCGTGATTGCCCGCCTCGAGGCGCTGCCGCCCGCAAGACAGGCCGGTGCCGTGGGCGGCGTGCTGGGCCTGCTCTTTCTTCTCAGCCTCTTTTCGGCGCAGTTCGGCCTTCTGGGACTCGCGATCTTCTGGATTGGCGTCATTCTTCTCGTGGCGTGACAGCCTGCCGCAGCGCAGCACGCAAATGGTTGACGTAACGCGACTTTTGCGCGGTATTCTTTGGTATGCCATTGAAAAAACTGGTTTTTTGGGACTTGTCGCGTGATCCGCGCCTGTGACCGGCGCGTATCTTTACCACAACAGCGCAACAGGAAAGGATCACGTCATGGACAGCCTTCCAATCATTCTCTGCCTCGGGACGCTCGGCTTCGTGCTCGCGTTCGCCTACATCTCCGCACGGGTGACCGAAAAGCAGCGCCTCGACGGCGGGCGCCCGAAATCCTCTCTCTCGCGGGACGGCATCGAAGAGCGCATGCGCCGCAGGCTCGTGGACCCCTCCTGACCTCCGCCTTGCCGAACGAACCGGCCGCATCCCAGACAGGGTGCGGCCGTTTGCGTTTTACGGCGCGGGCAAAAAAAAATGGCCGAGACCAAGTCTCGGCCATAGTCCAACAGGGAGGTGAAGATGATGAGGCCCTTGGCGCCATCGCCTTCACTTGCCGAATTAGTGAGCGGTTTCGAGTCGATCAAGCACTAAGCCGGTGCCGGGACGACAATGCCGCCATGCGTTGCCAGCATGCCTCAACACGGTTGCGCTCACTCCGCCGCTTCGGCCCGGCGCTGGCGCCGGTAGGCGGCGATCTCCGACTGGACGAAGTCGCGGAAGGCGGCGATGCGGCGCGACTGGCGCAATTCCTCCGGATAGGCGAGAAAGACCGGCACCTCGTTGCTTTCCACGGTATCGAGTACCCTGACGAGATCCGGGAAGTCGTGCATCAGGTAGTCCGGCAGGACGCCGATCCCGAGATTGCTGAGCACGCCCTGCAGCACGCCGAAATAGTTGTTCACGGTCAGCGTGGAGCGGACGTTGTAGGTCATCAGGTGCTGCACGAGCGTCGCCCCCGCGCTGACCTGGACCGAGCTCGGACTCTGGCAGATCAGCCGGTGGCTGGCGATATCGTCGAGCGTCTCGGGACGCCCGGCAGCCTCGAGATAGGCGGGCGAGGCGTAAAGGCGCATCCGCACGCCCATCAGGCGCTTGCGGATCAGGTCGGCCTGCGAGGGTTCCTTCATGCGGATGGCCACGTCGGCCTCTCGCATGGGCAGGTCGAGCACGCGCTCCTCGAGCATCAGGTCGATCTTGAGGTCGGGATATTTCTCGTAGAGGCGGTGCAGGCGTCGGCTGAGCCATAGCGAGCCGAACCCCGTCGTGGTGGTGACCCGCAATTCGCCGAAGACCTCTTCCTCGCTGTCGCGGATGCGGGCCGAGGCGGCGTCGAGCCGCTTCGACATGGCCGATGTCGCGTCGAAGAGAAGCTCGCCCTGTTCGGTCAGGATGAGACCCCGCGCATGGCGGTGGAAAAGCGTCGCGTTCAGGCTTTCCTCGAGCGCGCGGATCTGACGGCTTACCGCGGATTGCGACAGGCCCAGCACCTCGCCCGCGTGGGTGAGACTTCCCGCGGCCGCGACCGCGTGAAAGATCCGCAACTTGTCCCAATCCATGATCGTATCGTTCCTCAACTTGCGCCCCCGCTCAAGCCCGTCCCCGACAATCATGCGGACCTTGTCGCATCCAGGTCTCTTTTCCGTGACGAAACGCGATCCGAATGGGCTATACGGGTCATGTGTTATGACCTATTATCCCGAACGGTAAATACTAGGTACCTTGCGTCAGGAGGATGCCAGATGAGCATTCAGAAGGTTTCCCTGGACGACCGGTTCGACCTGTCGAAATCGCCCGTTCTGCTGAACGGCACCCAGGCGCTCGTGCGCTTGATGCTGATGCAGAAGGCGCGCGATCGCGCGGCGGGACTGAACACCGCAGGCTATGTCACCGGCTACAGGGGCTCCCCGCTTGGCGCCGTGGACATGCAGATGGCCCGGGCCGCGAAGCCGCTCGCCGATGCGGATGTCCTCTTCCAGCCCGGTCTGAACGAGGATCTCGCCGCCACCGCGCTCTGGGGGAGCCAGCAGGCGGAACTGCGCGGCGAGGGGAAATACGACGGCGTCTTCGGGCTCTGGTACGGCAAGGGGCCGGGTGTCGACCGCTCGGGCGACGTGATGCGCCACGCCAACATGGCCGGAACATCGCCCAATGGCGGCGTGCTGATGGCGATGGGCGACGACCACACCGGCGAAAGCTCCACGGTGCTTCACCAGTCCGAGTGGGCGCTGGTGGACGCCTACATGCCCGTGGTGAGCCCGGCCGGCGTGCAGGAGATCCTGGATTACGGCATCTACGGCTGGGCGCTGTCGCGCTTCGCCGGTGTCTGGGTCGGGCTCAAGACGATGAAGGACACGATCGAGGCCACGGCGGTGGTCGATGGCCGGCCCGACCGGATGCAGCTCGTCCGGCCCGAGTTCGACCTGCCCGAGGGCGGGCTCAACATCCGGCTTCAGGACACCCCGCACGCGCAGGAAGCGCGGATGATCGACTTCAAACGCTTCGCCGCCGAAGCCTTCGCCCGCGCCAACAGCATCGACCGGCGCGTCTGGGGCAAGCCCGGCGCGAAGATCGGCTTCGTCGCGGCGGGCAAGAACTGGCTCGACCTCTGCCATGCGCTGTCGCTTCTCGGCATCGACGCGGCCGAAGCCGAGCGGTTGGGCATCACCACCTACAAGGTGGGCCAGACATTTCCGCTCGACATGCAGGGCTTTCACGACTGGGCCGAGGGGCTGGACCTCATCGTCGTCGTGGAGGAGAAGCGCAAGCTCATCGAGGTGCAGATCAAGGAGGCGATCTTCGACGACCGCCGGGGCCGCCGTGTCTATGGCTGGTACAAGGGCGGCGCGGGCTCCATGCACCGAGAGGAGCTTTTCCCGACCCGCGGCGCGCTCGACCCCGTCGGGATCGCCCAGAAGCTGGGCGAGATCCTCGTCGAGGAGGGGCGCGGCACCGACGCGATCCGCGCGGGGCTCGCCACGCTCGCCGAGGCGCGGCGCGCCGACAACGCCGAGGAGATCGCGACGCGCCAGCCCTGGTACTGCGCGGGCTGCCCGCACAACACCTCCACCCGCGTGCCCGAGGGCAGCCGCGCCTATGCGGGCATCGGCTGCCACTACATGGTGCAGTGGATGGACCGGAACACGCTCGGCTTCACCCACATGGGCGGGGAGGGCGCGAACTGGATCGGAGAGGCGCCCTTCTCGAAGACGCCGCACGTGTTCCAGAACCTGGGCGACGGCACCTACAATCACTCCGGCGTCCAGGCGATCCGCGCGGCACTCGCGGCGGGCACCAACATCACCTTCAAGATCCTCTACAACGACGCGGTGGCGATGACGGGCGGGCAGACGAACGAGGGCGGCCTCGCCCCCGACCGGATCGCCCGAGAGCTCGAAGCGATGGGCGTGGGCCGGATCGCGGTCGTCTTCGACGAGAAGGAAGAACCCGATTGGGCCGGGTTCCCGAAAACCGCGACGCGGCATCCGCGCGCCGACCTCGATACGGTGCAGACGGAATTGCGCGAAGTTCCGGGGGTTTCCGCGATCCTCTACATCCAGACCTGCGCCGCCGAGAAGCGCCGCCGCCGCAAGAAGGGCGCCTTTCCGGACCCGGACAGACGGGTCTTCATCAACCCGGACGTCTGCGAGGGCTGCGGCGATTGCGGAGTGCAGTCGAACTGCGTGGCCATCGTTCCCAAGGAGACGGCGCTCGGCCGCAAGCGCGAGATCGACCAGTCGGCCTGCAACAAGGATTTCTCCTGTCTCAAGGGCTTCTGCCCGTCCTTCGTGACGCTGGAGGGCGCGACGCCGCGCAAGCAGGCTACTGCCGAGCTCGAGCTGCCCGAGCTGCCGGACCCGGCGCTGCCGGCAATCCGCGGCACGCACAACCTGATCATCACCGGGGTGGGGGGCACCGGGGTCGTGACCGTGGGCGCGGTGCTCGCGCAGGCCGCGCAGATCGACGGCAAGGGCGCGGCGATGATGGAGATGGCGGGCCTCGCGCAGAAGGGCGGCGC
Source organism: Rhodosalinus sp. FB01 (assembly GCF_041365715.1). NCBI lineage: Bacteria > Pseudomonadati > Pseudomonadota > Alphaproteobacteria > Rhodobacterales > Paracoccaceae > Rhodosalinus > Rhodosalinus sp. FB01. Next base: position 45,450 of record NZ_JBGFSH010000006.1, read on the forward strand.
GGTGCACATCCACTGCCGCATCGCCGAACGGCCCGAGGACATCACCGCGATCCGCGTGGCGACCGGCGAGGCCGATGCGCTGATCGGCGGCGATCTGGTGGTGAGCGCGGGCGCCAAGACGCTTGGCCTGACGGCGACGGGGCGCACCGGCGCCGTGGTCAACAGCCACGAGATCATGACCGGCGCCTTTACCCGCGACCCCGAGTTCCAACTGCCCAGCGGGCGGCTCGCGCTCGCGCTTGAGCGCCGTCTGAAGGACGATCTTCTCCTGCTCGACGCATCGGAACTGGCGCGCGCGGTGATGGGTGATTCGATCTTCTCGAACATGATGGTGTTCGGCGCGGCCTGGCAGCGCGGCCTCATCCCCGTCTCGGCCGAGGCGATCGCAGAAGCGATCCGCCTCAACGGCGCGGCGGTGACGGCCAATCTTCGCGCCTTCGAGGTGGGTCGCTGGGCTGCGGCGGCGCCGGAAGAGGCGGCGCGGCTTCTCGCCCCCAAGGTGGTGGACCTGCCCGCATCGGCCGAGGACAAGGCCGACTACCGTGAGCGGCACCTGCGCGACTACGCAGGACCGCGGCTCGCCCGGCGCTACCGGCGGCTGGTGGACAGCATCGAGGATGCCGAGCTTCGGGCCGCGGTGGCCGAGGGGTATCACAAGCTCCTGTCCTACAAGGACGAATACGAGGTGGCGCGGCTGCTTCTGTCCTCGCGCGAGAAGGCCGAGGCGGAATTCGACGGCGATTTCCGCATGACCTTCCATCTCGCCCCGCCGCTTCTTCCCGGCAAGGACGCAAACGGGCGGCCGAAGAAGCGCGCCTTCGGGGAGTGGATGGTCTGGCCGCTTCGCGCGCTGCGGCGCATGCGCGTGCTGCGCGGCACGCCGCTCGATCCCTTCGGCTACACGGCCGAGCGACGGATGGAGCGTGCGCTCCTGCGTCAGTACGAACGCGACATGGCGGAGGTTCTGCCCAAGGTGGACGACGCCACCCGGGAGATCGCCGTGGACCTCGCCCGGCTTCCGCTTTCGATCCGCGGCTTCGGGCCGGTGAAGCAGGCCAACGAGGCGGCGGCCGCGAAGCGTCGCGAGGCGCTTCTCGCCGCCTTCCGCGCGGGCGGCGCGCCCCTCCGGCAGGCGGCCGAGTAGCGCGGCCGTCACCCCGATGTCATGGGAACTGGAAAAAATCCGACTCCAGCTATAACTACGCAGCGACCGACGCGGAGAACAACCACCCATGGCCAGCCAGCGCCAGATCGCGCGCGACATCAGCTACTACCACTCCGCCCAGACGAAGGGCGGCCGCGCACTCATCAAGATGATGGAAAACCTCACCGGCCGGATCAGCCTGATCCGGCGCGCCAGGGGGTACGAGCACGAGGTGGCCGCCGGCCGGGACTTCTGGGAAGTCATGGTGGAGCGCTACGGCCTCTCGCTCGAGGTGATCGGCGGCACGCTCGATTCCATCCCGCGCAAGGGGCCGCTGATCCTGCTTGCCAACCACCCCTACGGGATCCTCGACGGGCTGATGATGGGATACATCCTGTCGGTGCTGCGGGGCGATTTCCGCATCCTCGCCCACAAGGTCTTTCGCAAGGCGGAGGACCTGAACCGGGTCATCCTGCCGATCAACTTCGACGACACGAAGGACGCGGTGCGCGAGACGCTGGAGACCCGCAAGGAGGCGTTGTCCTACCTCGCCGCGGGCGGCGCGATGGGCGTCTTTCCCGGCGGCACCGTCTCGACGGCGGCGCGGCCCTTCGCGCGGCCGATGGACCCGGGCTGGCGCAGCTTCACGGCGCGGATGGTGGCGAAATCGGGGGCCCAGGTCGTGCCGATCTTCTTCGACGGCACGAATTCGCGCATGTTCCAGCTGGCCAGCCACCTGCATTACACGCTGCGCATGGGGCTTCTGATCTCGGAATTCCGCAAGCGGGTGGACACGCCGGTGCGCGTGGTGATCGGAGAGCCCATCGCGGCCGAAGAACTCGCCGCCCGGGCGCGCGATTCGCGCCAGATGATGGACTTCCTGCGCCGCAAGACCTATGAGCTGTCGCCGGAGCCGCTTGCGTCCTACGACTACGGCTTCGAGTTCGAGGACAGGCACCGCGCCTGAGAAAGCGCAGCACATGGCGGTGGGCATTTTCGATTCGGGTCTCGGCGGGCTGACCGTTCTGGACGCGGTGGCGCGCCGATTGCCGGACGTCCCCTTCGTCTACCTGGGCGACAACGCCCACGCCCCCTACGGCGTGCGCGATGCCGACGACATCACCGAACTCACCAAGCGCGGGGTCGCCCGGCTGTGGGAAGAGGGCTGCGACCTGGTCGTGCTGGCCTGCAACACGGCGTCCGCGGCGGCGCTGCGTCGTCTCCAGGAGACCTGGGTGCCCCCCGACAAGCGCGTGCTCGGCGTGTTCGTGCCGCTGATCGAGGCGTTGACGGAGCGGCAGTGGGGCGACAACTCGCCACCACGCGAGGTCGCCCTGAAGAACGTGGCGCTTTTCGCCACGCCCGCGACGGTGGCGTCCCGCGCGTTCCAGCGCGAGCTTGCGTTCCGCGCGATCGGCGTGGACGTCGAGGCGCAGGCCTGTGGCGGGGTGGTCGACGCCATCGAGGAGGGCGACCTGATCCTTGCCGAGGCGCTGGTCCGCAGCCATGTGGAGGCGCTCTTGCGCAAGATGCCCGATCCCCAGGCGGCGGTGCTGGGTTGCACCCATTATCCGCTGGTCGAGGACGTGTTCCGCGCGGCGCTCGGCCCTCATGTCGCGGTCTACTCCCAGCCCGAGATCGTCGCCGAAAGCCTTGCCGACTACGTTGCCCGGCGCCCCGAGATGGTGGGCCCCGGCGCCACGGCGGGTTTTCTGACCACGGGCGATCCGCGCCGCGTGAGCGATCGCGCGGTGCAGTTTCTTCGACGCGAGATCGCCTTCGCCGCCGTCTGAAATCAACAATGCTTCGGAAGACATTCACATGACAGCGAAAATCGCGATTCTCGGCGCGTCCGGCTACACCGGTGCAGAGCTTGTCCGGCTCATCGCCACCCATGGCGGCATGGAGATCGTGGCGCTGACCGCGGACCGCAAGGCGGGGCAGGCGATGGGGCAGGTCTTTCCGCATCTGCGCCATCTCGGCCTGCCTCCGCTTGCGCGGATCGAAGAGGTCGATTTCGCCGGTATCGACCTGGTCTTCTGCGCGCTGCCCCACGCCACGAGCCAGGCGGTGATCGCCGACCTGCCGCGCGGCGTGAAGATCGTGGACCTTTCCGCCGACTTCCGGCTTCGCAGCCCGGAAGACTACGAGACGTGGTACGGAAAGCCCCACGGCGCGCAGGATCTGCAGGCCGAGGCCGTCTACGGTCTGACCGAGTTCTACCGCGAGCAAATTCGCGCCGCGCGGCTGGTCGCCGGCACGGGCTGCAACGCCGCCGCGGGGCAGTATGCGCTGCGTCCGCTCGTGGCGGGCGGACTGATCGACCTCGACGACATCGTTCTCGACCTCAAATGCGCGGTGTCGGGCGCCGGTCGGTCGCTGAAGGAGCCTCTGCTGCATGCCGAACTCTCCGAGGGCTATCATGCCTACGGCTACGGGGGCACGCACCGGCATCTGGGCGAGTTCGACCAGGAGTTCTCGGCCCTCGCGGGCCGTCCCGTTCACGTGCAGTTCACGCCCCACCTCATGCCGGCGAACCGCGGCATCCTCGCCACCGCCTACGTGAAGGGCGAGGCGCCGGCGATCCACGACACGCTGTCGCAGGCCTATCGCGACGAGGCGTTCCTGCAGGTGTTGCCGTTTGGCGAATTGCCGTCGACTCGCCATGTAAGGGGTTCGAATTACTGCCATATCGGCGTCTCTGGCGACCGGGTTCCGGGGCGCGCGATGGTGGTGGCCGCCCTCGACAACCTGACCAAGGGCTCGTCCGGTCAGGCTTTGCAGAACGCGAACCTGATGCTACATATACCAGAGCATACAGGGCTCATGCTGGCGCCCTGTTTCCCGTGAGATCGAGGGCGGTGCGCGCATGAAAGGCCTGAAAAAGAAACGTCGGATCCAAGTGATCATGGTCGCCGCGTTCGCGCTCGTCCTGTCCACCGGGCTGATCGGCTATGCCATGCGGGACGGCATCAACTTCTTCCGCGCCCCGAGCCAGGTTCTGGCCGAACCGCCCGCGCCGACCGAAACGTTCCGGTTGGGCGGGCTGGTCGAAAGCGGCACGCTGATGCGCGGGCAGGGCGAGACCGTCAGCTTCTCGGTGACGGATGGCGGCGCCTCCATCCCCGTGCGCTTCACCGGGGTCCTGCCCGATCTCTTCGCGGAAAACGAGGGCATGGTCGGGACCGGACGCTTCGTGGACGGCGTGTTCGTGGCCGACGAGATCCTTGCCAAGCATGACGAGACCTACATGCCCAAGGAAGTCGCGGACGCGCTCAAGGAGCAGGGCGTGTACAAGCCCTCCTCCGGCGGGTCCTGACCTGCCCGCGCAGCAACACGCAACGCACGCTCCCCCAGCGCGCTCTTAACCGCAGAGCGCCAGCTTTCCCGCACCACTCAGGCAGAGGTGCGGGACGATGCCAGGCATTCGCGAAATCGCCGAGGAGATCGTCGCCCGGGAAGGCGGGTTCGTGAACGATCCAGATGATCCGGGCGGCGCAACAAATCACGGCGTGACCATCCACACCCTTCGGCGCCTCGGGCGCGACCTCGACGGGGACGGGAGGGTGACGGAAAACGACGTCCGGCGCCTCACGAAGCGCGAGGCGGTAGACATTTTCGTGCGCCACTATTTCGAGAGACCGGGGCTCGCGCGCCTGCCCGACGCGCTTCAGCCGCAGCTCTTCGACATGTACGTCAACGCCGGCGCCAACGCGGTCCGTATCCTTCAGCGGCTTCTGGGCGATATGAGCCTGCGCGTGACGGTGGATGGCATCATCGGGCCCGAGACCGAGGCGGCGGCAACCCGGGCCACGGCGGCCGCGCCCGATCACATCGCCGACGCTTACGGTATTGCGCGGCGCAACTACTATTTGCGGCTCGCCGACGCGCGCCCGGCCAGCCGCAAATACGCCCGAACGCGCACGGGCGGAAAGGGCGGCTGGATCCTTCGGGCCGAGCATTTCATCGCGCCGCGCTTTCGCATGACGGACGAGCAATTCGCGGAAAGGACGTCGGCATGGGACTGATTGGCCGGTTTCTGGACATTCTCTTTGGTGGCGAGCGCAACGTCCTCGCCGATACGGCGGAAGTCTTCCGCGTGAACGCCGAGGCCGAGGCGCGCCGCAACGCCGATTTCCGTCAGGCGGCGCTTGCCCAGTTCGCGGCCGAATTCGCCCTGCCGCGCCGGGGACGTTTCGATCGCTTCATCGACGCCGCCAATCGCATACCGCGCCCGGCCATGGCGCTCGGCACGCTCGCGCTTTTCGGCGCGGCGATGGCGTCGCCCGTCTGGTTCGCCGAGAGGATGCAGGGCCTCGCCGTCGTGCCAGAGCCTCTCTGGTGGCTTCTGGGCGCGATCGTCAGCTTCTATTTCGGCGCGCGCCACCAAGCCAAGGGCCAGGAGTTCCAGCGCGAGGCGGCGCTCGGCCTTGCCCGTGCCCACGAACTGGCAGAGGCGGCGGCGCAGCGCATGACACGCGCGGAGGCGGCAGAGACGGCAGAGACCACAGGCGCGGCGCCGCGCGCCGTGCCTCCGGATGCGGTCGCAGAGAACGCGGCGCTTGCGGAATGGCGTGCCTTGCGCGGGGCCGGCGCGACAAGCTGATGCGGGTGCACCGAATCCGATTGGCCGGACGCGCGCGCCCCGCTATATTCGGGGCATGATTACAGAACTCGGCCACTTCGCCCTCGTCCTCGCCTTTCTGGTCGCAATCTTCCAGACCGTCGTGCCGCTCGTCGGCGCGCACAGGCGCTGGCCCGGCTGGATGGCCGTGGCCGAACCCGCGGCCACCACGCAGTTCATGCTGCTGGCGTTTTCCTTCGCGGCGCTCACCTGGGCGTTCGTGACCTCCGATTTCAGCCTCCGCCTGGTGGTGCTGAACTCGCACTCGGCCAAGCCGCTCATCTACAAGATCACGGGCGTGTGGGGGAATCACGAAGGGTCGATGCTGCTCTGGGTGCTGATCCTCGCGCTCTTCGGCGCGATGGCGGCGTGGTTCGGCAACAACCTGCCGCCCACGCTCCGCGCGCGGGTGCTGGCCGTGCAGGGCATGATCGGCGTCGCCTTCCTGGCCTTCATCCTCTTCACGTCGAACCCCTTCCTGCGCATGGCGGTGCCACCCTTCGACGGGCAGGACCTCAACCCGCTCCTGCAGGACCCCGGCCTCGCGCTGCATCCGCCCTTCCTCTACCTGGGTTACGTGGGCCTCTCGATCTGTTTCAGCTTCGCGGTCGCGGCCCTGATCGAGGGTAGGGTGGACGCCGCGTGGGGACGCTGGGTGCGGCCGTGGACCCTCGCGGCCTGGGTTTTCCTGACCATCGGCATCGCGCTCGGCTCCTGGTGGGCGTATTACGAGCTCGGCTGGGGCGGTTTCTGGTTCTGGGACCCGGTGGAAAACGCCTCCTTCATGCCGTGGCTCCTCGCCGTTGCGCTGCTGCATTCGGCGATCGTGGTCGAGAAGCGCGAAGCGTTGAAAAGCTGGACGATCCTCCTTGCCATCCTGGCTTTCGGGTTCTCGCTGATCGGCACGTTCATCGTGCGCTCGGGCCTTCTGACCAGCGTTCACGCCTTCGCCACCGATCCCGAGCGCGGGGTGTTCATCCTGATGATCCTCGCGGCCTTCATGGGCGGCGCACTGATCCTTTTCGCCGCACGCGCCAGCGTGATGGAGGCGCGGGGCGTCTTCGGCGTGGTCAGCCGCGAAAGTGCACTCGTCGCAAATAACGTGCTTCTGGCCGTGTCCTGTTTCGTCGTTTTCGTGGGGACGCTCTGGCCGATGGTGGCCGAGATGTTCTTCGACCGGAAGCTCAGCGTGGGCCCGCCCTTCTTCGACGCCGCTTTCACGCCCTTCATGGTCGTGCTCGGGGCGATCCTGCCCCTGGGCGCGGTCATGCCCTGGAAGCGGGCCCGGCTTGGCAAGTCGCTGCGCACGCTGACGCCTGCGCTGATCCTCGCCCTTGCGGTGGGCGGGCTTGTCTGGACGATGCAGACGGGCAATTCGCTCCTCGGACCTATCGGTCTCATGCTCGGCGCGTGGCTCGTCTCGGGCGCGGCCATGGATCTCTGGCAGCGCGCGGGACGGCGTGCCGTCCGCCTGCGCCGACTGCCGCGGGCCGACTGGGGCCGCGCGGTCGCACATGCCGGGTTCGGCGTCATCATCGTCGGCATCGCCGGGCTGACCGCATGGGAAAAGGAAGACATCCGGGTCGTTCAGGAGGGCGAGAGCTGGAGCGTCGAGAATTTCGTGCTGACGCTCGAGGGGGTCGAGGAGCTGCCCTACGATCCCACTGTCGGCCGGAATTATTACTCCACGATGGCGCGGGTCGCGCTGGCGACCGAAGATGGGGGCCAGGTGGCCACGCTTACGCCCGAAAAGAGGAACTACCCCGTGGCCCGGATGCCCACCACAGAGGCGGCCATCGATTACCGCCTCCTGCGTGACGTCTATGTCGTGATCGGCGATCCGCAGGACAATGGCGGCTGGGCCGTGCGAACCTACATCAAGCCGCTGGCGAACTGGATCTGGGCGGGCTCTGCGCTGATGGCGCTGGGCGGCGCGCTCAGCCTGTCGGACCGTCGCTACCGGGTGGCGGCCGGGGCACGACGCCAGCGTGAGAAGCTGGAGCCGCGCGGGGTGCCGGCGGAATGAGGCGATTGCTGCTTGTCCTGACGCTGGTCCTCGCAACGCCGCTCGCCGCGCTTCAGCCGGACGAGGTGCTGGACGATCCGGCACTGGAGGAACGAGCGCGGGAGTTGTCCGAGGGTCTTCGCTGCCTCGTCTGCCGCAACGAGAGCATCGACGAATCGAACGCGCCGCTTGCCCGCGACCTCCGGCTTCTGGTGCGCGAACGGCTGGTGGCCGGCGACAGCGACGCCGAAGTGGTGGAGTTCGTCGTCGATCGTTACGGCGAATATGTTCTGCTTCGCCCCACGGCAACCGGCGCGAACTGGATCCTGTGGGGCGCCGCGCCCGCGATGCTGCTTGTCGGGCTGCTGATCGCGGGTTTCTACCTGCGGGGCAGGTCGCGAGCGCAGACGCCCTCGGATGAAAGCCTGAGCTCCGACGAGCGGGCGCGCCTCGAAGCCCTGCTGAGAGAGTGAGCGCGGGCACGGCGCGCCTTTTGTCTTTCCTCCGTCGTCCTGTCCGGTAGAACGCGGCAAAGACGCATCGGAGGAGGGGACATGGATTACCAGACCATCACGCTCGAGATCGTGGACGAGACAGCGGTCGTCACGCTGAACCGGCCCGACAAGATGAACGCGCTCAACACCCAGATGCGAGCAGAGATCGGGGACGCGGTCAGCACGGCCGGGACGCAGGCGCGCGTCGTCGTGCTGACCGGCGCGGGGCGCGCCTTTTGTTCGGGGCAGGATCTCGGCGACCGGGCCAACGCCGACGAGATGGATCTGGAACGCGTGCTGCGGGACGAGTATGTGCCCATGCTGCGCGCGATCTATGACTGCCCTGTCCCGGTGCTGAGCGCGGTGAACGGTCCCGCCGCCGGGGCCGGCGCGAACCTTGCCTTGTCGGCCGACGTGGTGATCGCCGCCGAGAGCGCGTATTTCGTTCAGGCCTTCACGCGGATCGGGCTGATTCCCGACGCGGGGGGCACCTGGATTCTGCCGCGGCAAATGGGGCTGGCCAAGGCCATGGGCGCCGCCCTCTTCGCCGAGCGCATTCCGGCCCGCCAGGCCGATGCGTGGGGCATGATCTGGGAGGCCGTGGCCGACGACGCCTTCGAGGAGCGCTGGCGCGGACGCGCCGAGCACCTTGCCAAGGGCCCGACGCAGGCGTTCAACGCGGTGCGCCAGGCGATCCGCGGCGCCTTCGAGGCCACGCTGGACGATCAGCTTCTGCTGGAGGCGCGCTTGCAGGGCGAATGCGGCAAGAGCCGGGATTTCAAGGAAGGCGTTCTTGCCTTCCTCGAGAAGCGCCCCGCGACCTTCGAGGGGCGCTGAAGCCGTTCAGTTGCCCGTGCCGCTGGCGTAGGCGTCGGCGAAGCCGTGATTGGTGTCGCGGTGATGCGCCTCGTCGGCGCGCACCGCGATCACGACATCGCGCAGCCGCGCGTCTGGCGGCAGGTCCCAGTACTCGATCGCGATCGCGGGCGCCGGCGGGTTGTCCGCGCGGCCCGCGTCGATCTCTCCCAGGTAGTTCGTGTAGCTTACCACGGCTTCTTCCTCCAGATAGCCGACGACGCGATGCGCGGTGCGCGGCGCGAACAGGTAGAGCCAGAAGTAGAAGTTGTAGAACACCGCCTGCCCGAAGAGGATCAGGCCCCGTTCGACGCGCGTGGGCTGCGCGATCTTGATGAAGGTCATCAGGTGCATCCGCTCGTTTTCCGCCTCGTCCAGCAATTCGCGGATCCATCCCTGGTCGTCGCGGATGTGGCGGATCGCCTTGAGGTGCTGCAAGAGCCCGCCGACCATGCCGGGAACGGCGGCGACAGTTTCCAGCACCACGGCGCGGTGGCCGTAACGGCTTGCGAAGAAACGATCGGCGAAGAAGCGCATCGCCTTGACCACGCGCAGCGCGACGCGATCGTGAACGTCGCGGGGCGCCACATGCACGGGCACGAATTCGGCGCCTTGCGTGTCGATGCGGCGGGGCTGTTCCATCTCTTTCTCCTGTCTTCATGTTCCTGACAGAAAAGATAGGAGACTTGGCGCGCTCCGCAGCCTGCGACCGCTGCGGCAAAGCGCAGCGGCACGAACGGCAAAGGGCGCGGACGTGGCCGCCGCGCCCTTTCTTCGACAGTGGTGCCGGTGCCGCGCGTCGCGGGCGCGGGTCTCAGCGGTCCTCTATGTCCACGTAATCGCGCTTCGTCGCGCCGAGGTAGAGCTGCCGCGGGCGGCCGATCTTCATCTGCGGATCGGCGATCATTTCCTTCCACTGGCTGATCCAGCCCACGGTGCGGGAGACGGCGAAGATCGGCGTGAACATGGAGGTGGGAAAGCCCATCGCCTCAAGGATGATGCCGGAATAGAAATCGACGTTCGGAAAGAGCTTCTTGTCGCGGAAATAGTCGTCGGAGAGGGCGATGCGCTCCAGCTCCTTTGCGACCTGGAGGACCTTGTTGTCGCCCACGCCGAGAAGTTCGAGCACCTCGTCGGCCGACTGCTTCATCACCTTCGCGCGGGGGTCGAAGTTCTTGTAGACCCGGTGCCCGAAGCCCATCAGGCGGAACGGGTCGTCCTTGTCCTTGGCGCGCTCGATGTATTCCGGGATCTGCTCGACCTCCCCGATCTCCTTGAGCATCTCGAGGCAGGCCTGGTTGGCGCCGCCATGGGCCGGCCCCCAGAGACAGGCGATGCCGGCCGCGATGCAGGCGAAGGGGTTGGCCCCCGACGAGGAGGCAAGCCGCACCGTGGAGGTGGAGGCGTTCTGCTCGTGATCGGCGTGCAGCGTGAAGATCCGGTCCATCGCGCGGCTGAGGATCGGGTTCACCACGTAATCCTCGGCCGGCACGGCAAAGCACATCCGCAGGAAGTTCGAGGCGTAGTCCTGATCGTTCCGCGGATAGACGAAGGGCTGGCCGACGGAATACTTGAAGGCCCAGGCCGCGATGGTGGGCATCTTGGCGATGAGCCGGATGGAGGCCACCTCGCGCTGCCAGGGATCCGAGATGTCGGTGCTGTCGTGGTAGAAGGCCGACATCGCGCCGACCACGCCCACCATGATCGCCATCGGATGCGCGTCGCGCCGGAAGCCGCGGAAGAAGTTCTGCATCTGCTCGTGCAGCATCGTGTGGTTGGTCACGCGGCTCTCGAAATCCTCGAGTTGCGCCGCGTCGGGCAGTTCCCCGTAAAGCAGCAGGTAGCAGACCTCGAGGTAGTGCGACTTCTCGGCGAGCTGGTCGATGGGATAGCCGCGATGGAGCAGCTCGCCCTTGCCGCCGTCGATATAGGTGATCGTGCTATCGCAGGAGGCCGTGGAGGTGAAGCCGGGGTCGTAGGTGAACACGCCCGCCTGGCTGTAGAGCTTGCGGATGTCCACGACGTCGGGCCCCGCCGTCGGGCTGAACATGGGCAGGTCGTAGCTCTGGCCGTCGATGGTGAGCTGTGCCGTCTTCGTGCTCTCAGGCATCTCGGTTCCCTCGTCTCCGGCGCCCGGGACGCGGGCGCATTGCGGTTGGCGACCGGGGCCGGCTGGACCGGCCGCTGCGCGCGCGTGACGTCGAAGCCCCGGGCGCGCCCCGTCTCACTCTTCCCCGGCGCGGGCGGCGTCGGCCAGTCGCGCCACGGTTTCCTCGCGACCGAGAACCAGCATCATGTCGAAGACGCTGGGTGTCGCTGCGCGTCCTGCCAGCGCGGCGCGGAGCGGCGCTGCGAGCTGGCCGAATTTCATGCCCTTTTCCTCTGCGAAGCGGGTCGCGACATCTTCCAGCGTGTCGCGCGACCAGCTAGCACTTTGCACCTGCGGCGTCAATTCTCCCAGTATGCCACGGGATACATTGTCGAGCGCCCGTCCGGCCTTCTCGTCCGGCTCCACGGGGCGGTCGGCGAGGGCGAAATGCGCCTTTTCAAGGAGTTCCGGAAAGGTCTTTGCGCGCTCTTTGAGGTACGGCATCGCCATGAGGAGGCGCGCGCGCTTCTCGGTGCCGAGCGGCGGACGCCCCGTCGCGGCCAGGAAAGCTTCCAGGTCATGCAGCAGCGCAGCATCCTCCATCGCCGCGATGTGGCGGCCGCTGATGCTGTCGAGCTTCTTCATGTCGAGCCGCGCGGGCGCCTTGTTGATGCCCTCGAGCGAGAACAGGCGCCGAAGCTCCTCGTCGGTAAACACCTCCTGATCGCCGTGGCTCCAGCCGAGGCGGGCGAGATAATTCCGCATCGCCTGCGCCGGATATCCCATGTCGCGGTACTCGGTGAGCGACACCGCGCCGTGGCGCTTCGACAGCTTCTTGCCGTCCGGGCCGTGGATCAGCGGGATATGCGCCCAGACCGGGACGTCCCAGCCCATCGCCCGGTAGATCTGCATCTGACGCGCGGCGTTGTTGAGGTGATCGTCGCCGCGGATCACGTGGGTCACGCCCATGTCGTGATCGTCCACCACCACGGCCAGCATGTAGACGGGCGTTCCGTCCGAGCGCAGAAGCACCATGTCGTCGAGCTGGTCGTTCCGGATCGTGACATCGCCCTGCACCACGTCCGCGATCACGGTCGTTCCCTCGCGCGGCGCCTTCAGGCGGATGACGAAGGGCGCGTCCGCGGGATGCGTGGCCGGGTCCGCATCGCGCCACGGGCTGCGGTAGAGGGTGGAGCGGCCCTCAGCACGCGCCGCCTCGCGGAACGCGTCGATCTCTTCAGTCGTGGCGAAGCACTTGTAGGCGGTGCCGTCCGCCAGCATCCGGCGGGCCACCTCGGCGTGACGGTCGGCGCCGGCCGCCTGGCTCATCGCCTCGCCGTCATGGTCGAGCCCGAGCCAGTCGAGCCCGTCGAGGATGGCCTGCGTCGCCTCGCGCGTCGAGCGCGCGCGGTCCGTATCCTCGATCCGCAACAGGAAGCGCCCCGACCGGCCCCGCGCGAAGAGCCAGTTGAAAAGCGCCGTGCGGGCACCCCCGATGTGAAGATACCCGGTGGGCGAGGGGGCAAAGCGGGTGACCACCTGGTCTGTCATTCGGCGCTCTCTCTCGGGGTGCGGTTCGTTCCGGGGCCAGCGTGTCGCAACGCGCGCGCCCCGCGCCTGTCTAGCGAGGCCGGGGCCGCAGGACAAGCCGCGCGGGCGGCGGCCGGGCCTTAACCCCTTGCTAACCATGACGGCGCATTGTGACGCGCGCCGGACGGGCCGGCGGGGACGGTGGAACATGTGGAACGAAGGCGCGCTCGCCCGGGCCTTCCTGATGCAGCGCGGGCATCTCTTTCCCTGGTCGGCGGTCCTTTTCGCGCTGGGGATCGGCCTCTATTTCGCCTTGCCGGCAGAACCCTCGGCGCAGACGCTGGGGCTTGCGGGCGTGGCGGCGATCGGTCTGGGCGCGGCGGCCCTGCGCGCGGGCTGGCACGTGGCGCCCGCGCTCTGGGCGGTCGCGCTCGTCGCGGCGGGCTTCGCGGTGGCGGGCGCGCGCGCCAATGTCGTGGCCGCCCCGGTGCTCGAGTTTCGCTACTACGGCGCGGTAGAGGGGCGGGTGCGCGCGATCGACCGCTCCGCTTCGGACGCGCTGCGCCTGACCCTCGATCAGGTGAGGCTGGAACGGATGGCACCGGGCGAAACGCCCGCGAAGGTGCGCGTCGCGCTCCATGGCGCACAGGAGTTCCTCGATCCGGTGCCGGGCACGCGGGTGATCCTCACCGCGTTTCTCTCTCCGCCGCAAGGCCCGGTCGAGCCCGGCGGCTTCGACTTCCGGCGCCATGCCTGGTTCCAGGGGCTTGGCGCGGTGGGCTACACGCGCACGCCGGTCCTCGTCCTCGCGCCCCCTTCGGCCGAGATGGCGGCCGCGGTGGCGCGCGCGCGGATGGCGCTCTCGGCCCGGGTGCAGGACGCGCTGCCGGGCGAGGCGGGGGGCTTCGCCGCGGCCGTGCTAAGCGGGGACCGTTCGGGCATCGGGCAGGACACGCTTCGCGCCCTGCGCGAGTCGAACCTCGCGCATCTTCTGGCCATTTCGGGGCTGCACATGGGGCTTCTCGCGGGCTTCGTCTTCGCGGCGCTGCGCCTCGCCATCCTCGCGCTGCCGCGGGCGGGCGTGCGGCTGCCGGCGAAGAAACTCGCGGCCTGCGGCGCGCTCCTGGCCGCTGCGGGCTATCTTGCGCTTTCGGGCGGAAACATCGCCACCGAGCGCGCCTTCGTGATGGCGGCGGTGGCGCTTCTCGCGGTGATGCTCGACCGTCGCGCGATTTCGCTTCGCGCCGTGGCGCTGGCGGCCCTCATCGTGCTCGCGCTTCGGCCCGAGGCGCTGATGGGCCCCGGGTTCCAGATGTCCTTCGCCGCCACGACCGCGCTCGTGGCGGTGTTCGCGGCGCTGCGCGATCGCAAGGGGCCGCGCCCGCCACGGTGGCTGGCGCCGGTCCTGGCCGTGGTCGTCTCGTCCTCGGTGGCGGGGGCGGCGACGGCCCCCATCGGCGCGGCGCACTTCAACCAGCTGTCGCATTTCGGCTTGCCCGCCAACCTGCTCGCCGTGCCCCTGATGGGGCTGCTCGTCATCCCGGCGGGCGTGGTGGCGATCCTGCTCATGCCGCTCGGCGGCGAGGCCGTGCCGCTCCGGGCGATGGGGCTCGGCCTCGACTGGATCCTCGGCGTGGCGCACAGGGCCGCGGGCATGCCGAACGCCGTCGGCCATGTGCCCGCGCCGCCCCCCGCGGTGTTGCCTTTGCTGGCGCTCGGCGGCGCATTCGTCGCGCTTTGGAGGGGCCATGGCCGGTGGGCGGGCCTCGTTCCTGCCCTCGTCGCGCTTGCGCTCTGGACCGGAACGGCGCGGCCCCCGGTGCTGGTGGCGGACGAAGGCGCGCTCGTCGGCGTGATGACCGCGGACGGCCGGGCGCTCAGCAAGGAGCGGGGCGCGGGGTTTCCCGCCTCGGTCTGGCTGGAGAACGATGGCGACGGCGCCACGCGGGCAGAGGCCGTGGCGCGCTGGCCCGAGGCGGGACCGGTGCGCCATGTCTGGGGCAAGCGCCGCGCGGCGAATTTCGAGGGCTGCGCGCCCGGCGAGATCGTGGTGATGACGGAGCGTTATGACGGGCCCGCGCAGCCTTGCCTGCTGCTGGACGCGCGGCGCCTCGAAGGGGCGGGCAGCCTTGCGATCTGGCCCGATCCCGGCGGTCACATAATCGAAAGCGCGACCCTGCGGGAGGGCCGCAGGCTCTGGACGCCCGCGACCGTGGCGGAGGTGCCCGCGCGGCTTGCCGCGGCGCAGGCTCAGTAGGTGCGGATCAGCCCCACCAGCCGGCCCTGGACCTTCACGCTGCCCTCGGGAAGCACGCGGGTTTCGTAGGCGGCGTTCGCTGCCTCCAGCAGGATCATGTCGCCCTTCCGCTTGAACCGCTTGAGCGTGGCCTCGTAGCCCTCGACCTGCGCGACGACGATGTCGCCGTTCTGCGCCTCCCCGGTTTCGCGGATGATGACCACGTCGCCGTCGTTGATGCCGGCCTCGATCATCGAGTCGCCCTTCACCTCGAGCGCGTAATGCCGGCCCTTGCCCGAGAGCATCGCGCCCGGCACGGCGATCTGGGGCGTCTCGTCGGCGATGGCCTCGATCGGGGTGCCAGCGGCGATGCGGCCCAGAAGCGGAAGCTCCATCGCCTCGGCGCTCTCCACGTCGCGCGCCGCGGCCGGGCGGGGCGGCGCCTCGCCGCGGTCGCCCTCGATCACGCGCGGCACGAAGCCAGAGGCACCGCCGCGCCGGGCCAGCTGGTCGGGCAAGCGCAGGATCTCGATGGCGCGGGCACGATGGGCGAGACGGCGGATGAAGCCGCGCTCTTCCAGTGCGGTGATCAGCCTGTGGATCCCGGATTTCGACCGCAGGTCCAGCGCCTCCTTCATCTCGTCGAAACTCGGCGGTACGCCGTCGCGCTGCAGGCGCGTGTGGATGAAGTCCAGCAGATCCATTTGCTTGCGCGTGAGCATTGGGCGCCCTCCGTCCCGGTGCAGATTGACGATGTTCTACGCATGTTCCCGTTTTGTGTCAAGCTTATCCACATCAGACCTGTCGCGTTGCGGCCACGCTGCGTCAGGAAAGCGGGATGAAGTCCACGATCTCGCCCGCGGCGCGGCGCCCGTCGGACGCGGGGCGGACGAGAAGCGCGTCCGCCTCGGCCAGCACCGACAGAAGCGCGCTGTCCTGGCTGTCGAAGGGGCAGAGCCCCGTATCCGTGCGGCGTGCGCGCATGTAATGCTCGCGCGGGCCGTTGGCCGCCACCGCCCGGGCAAGCGGGGCCTGCCGGCGCGGCGCGGGGGCTTCGCCGAGGCCCAGCATCTTGCGGATCACCGGGGCCACGAAGACGTGGCCGCAGACGATGGCCGAGACCGGGTTGCCGGGCAGCCCGATCATCGTGGCATCGCCCAGCCGCCCTGCCATGAGCGGCTTTCCCGGCCGCATGGCCACCTTGTAGAACGCCTGCTCCATGCCGAGGTCGGCGGTCACGGGCCCCACGAGGTCGTGGTCGCCCACCGAGGCGCCGCCGACGGTCAGCACGAGATCCGCGCCTTGGGCCAGCTCGAAGCCGGCGCGCAGGGACGCCGTGGTGTCACGCGCGACGGGCAGAAGCCGCGCCTCCGCGCCAAGCGCCTCCAGCAGGGCCTTCAGCGCGTAGCTGTTCGAAGCGATGATCTGGTCGGGGCCCGGGCGCTCGCCGGGCAGCACCAACTCGTCGCCGGTGGCGAGGATCGCCACCTCGGGCCGGCGCGCCACGGTCACCCGCGGCAGGTTCATCGCCGCGAGAAGCGCCGCGTCGGCGGGCGACAGCCGGCGCGGCGCGGCGAGACGGTCGCCCTTGCGGAAATCCGCGCCGGCGGGGCGGACATGCGGGCCCGCGCCGAGGCTGTCGAGGAGCATGACCGTCTCGCCCTCCCGCGCCGTGTCCTCCTGGATGACCACGCGGTCGGCCCCGTCGGGTATCGGCGCGCCGGTGAAGATCCGGACGGCCTCTCCGGGCCCGAGCGCGCCCGCGAAGCGCCGCCCCGCGGCCGCCTCTCCGACCACGCGGAAGCGCGCGCCGGGCCGCGCCTCGGCCGCCGCCACCGCGTAGCCGTCCATCGCCGAGGCGGGGAAGGGCGGCTGATCCCGATCCGCGACGGCGTCCCGTGCCAGCACGCGTCCCGCCGCCCGTTCGAGCGGCACCTCTTCGGCGCCCAGCGGCGCCACGAGGGCGAACAGGCGCGCGAGCGCCTCGTCGACGGTGATCATGGCGCTTCGTACCGGCCCGATTTTCCGCCGTCCTTCAGCGTGACGCGCAGGCCCCCGATCTCCATGCCGCGCTCCGCCGCCTTCAGCATGTCGTAGATGGTGAGCGCGGCGGTGGAGGCCGCGGTCAACGCCTCCATCTCGACGCCGGTCGGGCCGGTCGTCTTGACCGTCGCCGAGATGCGCAGCCCGGGCAGATCGCGGTCGGGCTCGATCTCGACCGTGACCTTCGTGATCGGCAGCGGGTGGCAGAGCGGGATCAGCTCGGCCGTACGCTTTGCGCCCATGATCCCGGCAAGCCGCGCCACACCGATCACGTCGCCCTTTTTCGCGGAGCCTTCTTCAACGATCGCAAGTGTTTCCGCGCGCATCTTCACCCAGGCGGCGGCGGTCGCGGTGCGGGCGGTCGCGGGTTTTCCCGACACGTCCACCATCTGCGCCGCCCCGCTCTCGTCGAAGTGGGTGAGGCTTGCCATCACATGCCTCCACCGGCAAAGAGCGGCTTCGACAGAAGAGCGCGCGTCGCGGCGGCCACGTCGTCCGCACGCATCAGGGTTTCGCCCACGAGGAAGCAGCGCGCGCCATAGCGGGCGAGTTCGGCGAGATCGTCGGAACTGGACAGGCCGCTTTCCGACACGATGATCTTGTCCTCGGGCACCCGCTTCACGAGCTTGCGCGTCACGCCGAGCGACGTCTCGAAACTGTGCAAGTCCCGGTTGTTGATCCCGACGAGGCGCGAGGACAACCTTCCGGCGCGCTCGAGTTCCTCGGCATCATGGACTTCCACGAGCACGTCCATGCCCCAGCGCGCGGCCTCGGTTTCGAGCGCCGTCGCCTCCTCGTCGGTGACGGCGGCCATGACGATCAGGATACAGTCCGCGCCGATCGCCCGCGCCTCGGCCACCTGGTAGGGATCGAACATGAAATCCTTGCGCAGGATCGGCAGGCTGCACGCCTCGCGCGCCAGGGTGAGGTCCTCCTTCGAGCCCTGGAAGCTTGGCGCGTCGGTCAGCACCGAGATGCACGCGGCCCCGCCCGCGGCATAGGCGGCCGCCAGCGCTGCGGGATCGAAATCCTCGCGGATGAGCCCCTTGGAGGGCGACGCCTTCTTGATCTCCGCAATCAGGCCGTAGCCCTGTTTCGAGGCCTGCAGCAGCGCGTCCGCGAAGCCGCGCACGGGTGGCGCGTTCTTCGCCGCCGTCTCCACCTCGCCGATGGGCTTGGCGGCCTTGCACGCCTCGATCTCTTCGAGCTTGTAGGCCTTGATGCGGTCGAGAATGGTGTCGGTCATGTCGCCTCCGTGGTGATCCGGGCCAGCGCCTCTACCTTGCCGCGCGCCGCGCCGCTGTCGAGGCTTTCGCGCGCGACCGCCACGCCCTCGCGCTCGTCCGCCGCGCGGCCCGCGACCACCAGCGCGGCGGCCGCGTTCAGGAGCACCGCGTCGCGGTAGGCCGAGGGCGCCCCGTCGAGAAGCGCGCGAAACGCCTGCCCGTTTTCGGCCGGGGTTCCACCCAGGATCGCGTCGAAGGGGTGTACGGGCAAGCCGAAATCTTCCGGGTGGATCTCGGCCTCGCGGATCGCGCCGTCCTCCTCGAGCGCCACGAGACGCGACGGCCCCGCGATCGAGATCTCGTCGGTGCCGTCCGCGCCGTGCACGAGCCACGCCCGCTCGCTGCCCAGCCGCTTGAGCGTTTCCGCCATCGGACGCAGCAGCGTGCCGGCGAATGCGCCGGTCAGCTGGCGCGCGACCCCGGCCGGATTGGTCAGCGGCCCGAGGATGTTGAAGATTGTCCGCGTGCCGAGCTCCGCGCGCACCGGGCCGACATGCGCCATGGCCGGATGGTGCATGGGCGCCATCATGAAGCCGATGCCCGCCTCGGCAAGCGCGCGCTCCACCACGTCTGCGTGGACCATGACGTTCACGCCCATCTGGGCGAGCGCGTCGGCGGCGCCCGATCTCGACGACAGGTTGCGGTTGCCGTGCTTGGCCACCGGAACGCCCGCGCCGGCCACGACGAAGGCCGCGGCGGTCGAGATGTTCAGCGTGCCCTTGCCGTCGCCGCCCGTGCCCACGATGTCCATCGCGCCCGGCGGCGCGACGACCTTGTGGCACTTGGCGCGCATCACGCGGGCGGCGGCGGCGTATTCGTCCACCGTCTCGCCGCGGGTGCGCAGCGCCATGAGAAAGCCGCCGGTCTGCGACGGAGTCGCCTCCCCCTCGAAAAGGCACTGAAAGGCGCGCTCGGCCTCCTCCGAGGTCAGCGCACGATCGGCGGCGGCGCCGATGAGCGGCTTCAGCCCCTCGGTCATGCGGCCACGCGGGTCAGGTCGAGAAAGTTCCGCAGCATCCGGTGGCCGTGCTCCGAGGCGATCGACTCGGGGTGGAACTGCACGCCATGCACGGGCAGCTCGCGGTGGGCGAGCCCCATGATCGTGCCGTCGCCCGCCCGTGCGGTCACGGTGAGGCAGTCCGGCAACCCCTCCTCGGCGACGGCGAGGGAGTGGTAGCGCGTGGCCCGGAAGGGCGAGGGCAGCCCCGCGAAGACGCCGGTGCTCTCATGGGCGATCTCGTCCGTCTTGCCATGGACGATCCGCCCCGCGCGCACCACGCGTCCGCCGAAGACCTGCCCGATGGTCTGGTGCCCGAGGCAGACACCCAGAAGCGGCACGCCCGCCTCGGCGGCCGCGCGGGTGAGATCGAGGCAGATCCCCGCGCGGTCCGGGTCGCACGGCCCCGGCGACAGAACGATGCCCTCCGGCCGCATCTCGAGCGCCTCTGCCGGGGTCAGCGCATCGTTGCGCCGCACGACCGTGCGGGCGCCTTCCTCGCCGAGAAAATGCACGAGGTTCCAGGTGAAGCTGTCGTAATTGTCGATCAGGAGCAGCATCGAGCGGGCCCGGTGAAACTTGGGGTGGAGGCGCGCCCCCGTGTCGGGCTATACATGCTCAGGCTTGCGCGAAAGCGTCAAGGGGCAGGCAAGCCGCACGGGATCGACCCCGCGGCGGGATAACAAAGAAGAGGCAAGGCCATGGCACGCGGAGCTCTGGCAGGATTTCTGTGGGGAACGGCGCTTTCGGTGGTGGGCGTCGCGGTGCTCTCGGTCTATTCGGACCCGCCGCGGCTGGTGCCCGAAACCGAAGGGGCGCTCGATGTGCCGGCGGGATCGGGGTTCGACCGGGGCGCAGGGGACACACCTGCCACGCTGCCCGGACCGGAGGATGCGCCCGCCCCCGACGGGGACGCGCCGCGCGCGGATGCGCCCGCGCCCGACGACCTCTCGACGCTCGAGGGCGTGGAGCGCGAAGCGGCCACTCCGCCGGCAACAGGCACGCCGGCGGGCGACATCGCCGTCCCCCCGGAACCCGGCCCCGCGCCCGAGGCCGAGTCCGCGACCGACACGGCGCCAACGATCGCGCAGGCCGGGCAGGGTCCCGGCGCGCCGCAAGGCGAAACGCCGCCCGCCGCCCCGCAAGCGCCCGGGCGTCCCGAGACGGCCGCCCCGGAACGCGCTGCGCTGGCCCCGCCAGCCGAGCCGCCTGCCGAGGCCGCGCCGGATGGGGGCGCACGCGATGCAGCCCCGGACCGGGCGGATGCGCCGGCCAGCGCGCCGACCCGAAGCGGCGGCGACCCCGCGCCAGAGGCCGAGAC